>DAOUDA010000089.1:0-20752 GCA_034431835.1 Chloroflexaceae bacterium
CGCTCCGTGTTGATCGCCTGATCGCGGGCCATTGGCCGACGCGCTGAGGCGTCAGGACGTCATCGCAAACTGGCGTGATAGCCATCAACACAGAGGAGGTAGAACACCAACCACGTCTTACCAAAAATTAAACAATTACAAAATCGGCAAAACAAGCAATTTTGCCCAAAAACAGCTTGAATTGCCGCATATTTTGACGTACAATGCGGCGACCATTGGTGATAGTACGATCACTTCGTAGAGTGCAACCGCGCCACGCACCCTCGTTTCAATTTGCGCGGGGCCATCTTCATGCACCTGTTTTGCTCGTGGCCTGTAGCAACGGGGGAAGTATGTTGCCTCGCATCGACCGCCCTGTATCACCACTCGCGCACGTTGTGGTTCGCCTGGTCGCCTTGCTTAGCTTGATTCTGATGACGTTGCCGGGCGCAAGGTCGATTCAAGCTGAGGGCAGTCGCAATCTGTTTGACGATCCCGTAGAAAGCGTCGGGTATCGGGCCTTTCTGGAGTGGCAGGCTACGCTGACCACTGCCGGCATCCCGCGACAGTCAACCATTAAGGCTTTCGTGCGTGCTGGCGAGCAGATCTTTATTGGTTCCAGCGTGATGGGGTTCGGTCAGGGCGATGTGATCATTCGCGCGCCCAACGACCCGCCGGGAACCTGGCCGCCGCGCCCCGATGCCAGACGCTGCACCCAGCGTGGCACCGGAACCTATGGGCTGATCGAGAACCTGGCCCAGGAAATTGCCGGCCCTCAACCGGCGCCCGGGGGCTACGTGCCCTGTGTGGTCAGCGCGGCCGAAACGACCGCCGCTGGCGACGGGATCTGGGAGTTCGACTTCATCAGCGCGAACCCGAACGCGCCCCCGGATAACAATCCCGTACCGCCCATCCTGGCCAACGAGGAGTGGGCCGGTCGGGTTGCCGATCGCCAGAACTTCTCCATCGCCGCCTGGGACGTGAGCGTGCGCGCGCCGGGGCCGGGCGGCGCGGCTGGCCCAGAGATCCCCGGACGGGTCTTCGCCAATTATCTGGCCCTGAACCTGGGCGGCAATGCCGGCAACGGCAACCCGGCCACGGTCGGTCTGTCCAGCCGGTTCTACATCCTGACCTACGACGGCTACGGCTATCAGGTGGATATGAACGGGATCGACCCGTTTGGTTTCATCTTCTTCGCCAATACCAGGGGCATCACCGACCTGACCGGTCGGCCAATTTACCGCTCCATCCAACTCACCGGCCCGAATCTTGACCAGTCCCTCCCGCCGGGGTATACCATTTATAACCCCCGTTTGCCCGACAATTTCGCGACCAACGACATCACCCACAAGATCTTCTTTGATCTGAACGGCCCGGACCCCACGCTCCCGGCCAGTGCGCCTTCGGCAAGCGGCACGACCTGGCTGCTCACCGCCCCGCAGCCACCGCCGCAACCGGCCAATTTGAGCTTCGTCGGCGAGGAGGGCACGCCTGGCCAGGCCGGCACCAACCCGCTCGGCGGCTTCTTTGTTTTCGACAACGCAGGCGCAACGTCATATACCCTGATTCTTGACATCAATCGCGATGGGATCTTTGGTAACGCCAACGATCGCACAATCAACGGCGCTGCCAACAATGGAACCAATCGCGTCTACTGGGATGGGCTCGATGGCAGTGGCGCCAGGGTGCCCGCCGGTCTCCAGTCGTTTAGCGCCCAGTTGCGCTTGAACCGCGGCGAGGTTCATTTCCCCTTTATTGATGTCGAGAACCACCAGAATGGCCATCGCCTGCTGCGCGTCCGCCCGCCGTCCGGGGCGGGCGATCCGGATCCAAGTCTGGTGTACTACGATGATGCGTACAACTACACCGGAAGCGGCGCCTATGACTTCTCCCTCTGCGCGGCAACCGATGCTCCGCCGCCCCCCGACCGGGCGCAGGTGGCCGATCCACGCTGCTACGGCGCGCCCATCGATGCCCGGCGCGTGCTCCAGGGGACGCCGTCGGTGGCCCCTGGCCTCCCCGGCGCTCATCGCTGGACGACGGCCACCGGTGGTACGTTTACGCAGGGCTTCGGCGACCGGCGCCTGATTGATACATGGACCTACCTGCCCTCCGCCCCGGTGACCCTGAGCGGCCAGGTGGTGCTGGCCGAAGCTGACCTCTCGGTCGAGAAAAGCCACAGTCCGCCAACCCTCACTCCGGGTGAGAACGTCACCTACACTGTCGTGGTCCGAAATGCCGGCCCCAGTCCGGCCGTTGGCGCTCGCGTCCGGGACGATGTGCCCGCCGCAGTTACCGGCGTTACCTGGACCTGCGCCGTCACCGTCGGTACCGGTCGCTGCGGCGCTGCCGCCGGCGCCGGGAACCTGATTGAAACGACCGTCGATCTGGATCCTGGCGCAGCGATCACCTATACCATAGTTGGCCGGCTTAATCCCGATGCCGAGGGTACCCTGTCCAATACCGCCGTGGTGCGTCGCCCGAACGACAACACCGACCCGGATCTCAGCAACAACACTGCCACTAACATCGCCCCCATCGCCATCGTGGCCGATCTGGAACTGAATAAGACCCTGGCTTCGCCGCCGCCGCTACGGGCCAACAGCGTGGTCACCTTTACCGTGACCCTGCGTAACCGCGGACCGGGCCGCGCGACCGGCGTGGCCGTCAGCGACCGCTTGCCCGACGGCCTGCGCTTCGAGGGCGCGTCTACAACCAGGGGCAGTTATGATCCTGCCACCGGTGTCTGGAGCGTCGGGACGATGGCCCGCGATGAGGTTGCCTCGCTCACTATTGCCGCCTTCTGGAACGGCCAGCCGGTGGTCAACACGGCCCAGGTGAGCGAATCCAGTACGCCTGACCCGGATAGCACCCCTGGCAACAATGATCCCAACGAGGATGACCAGTCCAGTGTGCGCCTCCCGCCCAATGTGGCCGACCTGGAACTCACCAAGCGCGTCAACGTGCCGCGTGTGAACGTTGGCGCCAACGCGACCTTTACGATCGAGGTGTTCAACCGCGGCCCCGACCGGGCTACCGGCGTGCGGGTGAGCGACCGGCTGCCCATCGGCCTGGGCTTCGTGTCCGCCACACCCAGCCAGGGCAGGTACGATCCGGTTAGTGGCCGCTGGGACGTGGGCACGCTCGATCCGAATGGCCGCGCCACGCTGACCCTGGTGGTGACGGTGCTGGGGACAGGGCCGTTCGTCAACATCGCCCAGGTGAGCGCCTCGGACCAGTACGATCCCGACAGTACGCCCAACAACGACGTGCCGACGGAGGACGATCAGGGCTTTGCGGTGGTTGCCGGCGATCTGGCCGATCTCTCGCTGGTCAAGACGGTTGACAATCCACAGCCGCGGGTCGGTGACGCGATTGTCTACACCGTGGCGCTGCGCAACGCCGGCCCGAGCGCCGCAACCGGCGTTGAGGTCACCGACCGGCTCCCCGCCGGCCTGGAGTACCTTGGCCACGAGACCAGTCAGGGGACCTACGACCCCGCCTCGGGGCGCTGGGCCGTGGGCGGCGTGCCGGCCGGCGGCGCCGCCACGCTGCGTATTCGCGCGCGGGTCCTGAGCTTCGCGCGCATCGTCAACACGGCTGAGGTTACTGGATCGGACCAACCCGATCCGAACAGCACGCCAGGCAACAGTGATCCGAACGAGAATGACCAGTCCAGCGTACCGCTCGATCCGCAGAGCGCCGATCTGTCGCTGACCAAGCGGGCCAATACGACGCGCCCATCGCTCCGTGGTGAGGTTACCTACACCATCGAACTGATCAACAGTGGTCCGTCGGTGGCAACCAGCGTCCGCGTTACCGAGCGGCTGCCCGAGGGTCTGACCTACCTCCGCCACACTACCAGCCAGGGCAGTTACGCGCCAGCTACCGGCATCTGGGAGGTGGGTCGCGTCGAGATCGATGTGCCGGTGACGTTGATCATTACGGCGCGGGTCGATCGGGCCGGGCCGCTGACCAACGTGGCCGAGATTACCAATTCCGATCAACCCGATCCCGACAGCGTGCCGGGGAACAACCAGCCTGGCGAGGACGATCGCTCGACCGTCACGGTGCAGTCGCCCCTGGCCGACCTGTCGGTGAGCAAGCGGGCCGTGGAGTCGCGCCCCAGCGCGACGGGCGAGGTCGGCTACCTGATCGGGGTGCACAATGCCGGCCCCGACATCGCTACCGGCGTCCGTGTCGGCGAGAATCTACCCGCTGGCGCCACGCTGATCTCGGCCACGCCAGGCCAGGGGACCTACGCCGCCGGGGTGTGGGAGGTGGGAACCCTGGGTGTGGGCCAGAGCGCTACACTGGCGATGGTGATCCGCGTGTCCGGAACCCCGCCGTATGTCAACACGGTGGAAGTGATCGCCTCGGATCTGCCCGATCCCGACAGCACGCCGAACAACGGCAATCCGAATGAGGACGACTTCGCCAGCGTGTCCTTGCCCAGCGGGGTGATTGATCTGGAACTGGACCAGGAGCCGGTTCGGGTGATCGGCAGGCTCAACGACGGCGCGCTGCTGCGGATCAACCTGGTGAACCGCGGACCGGATGTGGCGACCGGGGTTGAGGTCGAGAACCTGCTGCCACCAGAACTCGGCTTCGTCAGCGCCGCGCCCTCGCAGGGCGCCTACGACCCGCGAACCGGCCGCTGGACCGTGGGGGTCCTGCCTCCCAACGGCACGGCCTTCCTGCTGATCACCACCAGGGTGCTGCCCGGCGATAACCGCGAGATCACCAACTTTGCCCAGGTCTCGCGCGCCAACGAGTTCGACATCGACAGCACCCCCGGAAACCGGCCGGTTCCGGTGCGCGTCGAAGATGACGAGGACGTGCGCACCTTCAGCCAGCTGACGCCGGTCACGCTCAAGCGTTTCACGGCGATCCAGACGCCGTCGGGTGTGCGGGTGGAGTGGGAGACGGGCGTGGAGATCAACACGCTGGGCTTCTACCTCTACCGCAGCAGCGACGGCACACGCGCCACGGCCAGCCGTGTGACGCCAAACCTGCTGGCGGCCCGGGGCAGCAGCAGCGGCGGGGAACGCTACAGCTTCCTTGACACCGGCGCGATGCCCGGCGGCGCGCATACTTACTGGCTGGTCGAAGTCGAACGCGGTGGCCAGACCAATGAGTATGGCCCGCTCACGCCCATCAATCCGACCTTGATCTGGCTGCCGGTCCTGCGGCGATAACAGACGTTGCCGTTCTGCTCGCCCCAGGCGGAAACACGGATCGCGGAGGGCTGCGCTCCCCGTGATCCGTGCAGGGTTAAGGCGACGTGGGCAAGTCCCGAACGCCAGGTTGTCTGGTTGGTGTTGGCGACTACGCCGCCAACACCAACCAGACAGTACTTTGTCGGGCGGCGTAGCCGACCCGGACCTCGCCGGTGAAGCGGATGTTCCTTGACCCCGGCTTCCCTCGCCAGAACGTCCCACAAACTCCGCGGTATCGAGTATACTGTGCGGCAGAAGTGCCCGTGGACGACGCGCTGGCGCTGCAGGGCGCGTCGCCTGTCGATGCCTGCCCATCAGGAGCAAGCCCATGGCCATTCACAATTTCAACCCCGGTCCGGCGGTGTTGCCGCGAGCCGTGCTGGAGCGCGCCCAGGCTGAACTACTCGACTACCAGGGGCGCGAGATGTCCATCCTCGAGATGAGCCATCGCTCGAAGGAGTATGAAGCGATCAATGCGCGCGCCGAAAGTCGTTTCAAGGCCCTGCTTGGCTTAAACGACGACTATCGGGTGCTGTTCATGCAGGGTGGCGCCAGCGCGCAGTTCGCCCTGGTGCCCCTGAATTTCCTCGTGCCGGGCAAAGTGGCCGACTATGTCGTCAGCGGCAGTTGGGGCGAAAAGGCGCTCGAAGAGGCGCGCCGGGTGGGGCGCACCGCGGTGGCTGCCAGCAGCGCCGAAGGCGACTACCGCCGCGTGCCGGCGCCCGCCGAGATCCGCCTCTCCGAAGAGCCGGCCTACGTGCACATCACCACCAACGAGACCATTCAGGGGGTGCAGTGGCCGCAACTCCCCGCTATCGAGGGTGTGCCCGTGGTGGCGGACATGAGCAGCGACATTATGGCGCGCCCCTTCGATGCCTCGCGTCTGGCCCTGTTCTACGCCGGCGCCCAGAAGAATATCGGCCCCGCGGGCGTGACCGTGGTGGCGATCAACCAGGGCTTCATGCAGCAGGCCCGCGCCGATCTGCCGGCCATCTTCAGCTACAAGACGCACGCCAAGAATAACTCCCTCTACAATACCCCGCCGGTCTTTGCGGTGTATCTGCTCGATCTGGTGCTGGAGTGGATCGAGGGGTTGGGCGGCCTTCCCGCCATGGCCGAGCGCAACGCGCGCAAGGCCGCCCTGGTCTATGCCGCGATTGACCGCAGCGGCGGCTTCTACCGCGGTCACGCCGAACCCGGCTCCCGCTCGCAGATGAACGCCACGTTCCGCTTGCCCGATGAGTCCCTGGAGAAACGCTTCGTCAGCGAGGCCCAGGCGGAGGGCATGGTGGGTCTGGCCGGGCATCGCTCTGTCGGCGGCATTCGCGCCTCGCTCTACAACGCGCTGGAGGAGGAGAGTTGCCGCGCCCTGGCGCAGTTTATGGACGCCTTCGCGGCCAGGCACGGGTAGCGCGGCGCATCCTGCCCGTTCGGCAGACAGAGGTGTGGGGCAACCTGGTTGCCCCGATGACCTTCTATGCGTGTCGTCATGCTCTCGAAGGCGCTGGTGGCCGGCGCCTATCAACGCAAGCTCGAAGAGATCGCCCGGCTCGGCGTCGAATTGACGGTGCTGGTTCCGCCGGGTTGGCGCGAGCCCCGCGTAGGCATGCAGCGGCTGGAACGGCGCTATACTGCCGGGTATGTGCTCGAGGTGCTGCCTGTCGCCTTCAATGGCCGGCACCACATCCACTTCTACCCTACCCTGGGACGCGCGTTGCGCCGGTTGCGTCCCGAGGTCTTCCACATTGACGAAGAGAGTTTCAACCTCGCCACCTTCCAGGCAATGCGCCTGGGTGTGGCGCTCGGCGCGCGGTGCTGTTTCTACAACTACGCCAACATCGAGCGCTTCTACCCGCCGCCCTTCAATCTCTTCGAACGCTACAACTTCCGCCACGCGGCCCACGCCCTGGCCTGCAACCAGGAAGCCGCGCGGATCATCCGCCGTCATAGCTACACCGGGCCGCTGACGATCGTGCCCCAGGTGGGCGTGGATCCAGAGTTGTTCGCTCCCGCCCCGCAGCAGCGCGATGGATCGGTCTTCGTGGTAGGCTACCTGGGCCGGCTGGTTCCCGAGAAGGGGGTGCTCGATCTGGTGGAAGCGGTGGCCCGGCTCCCGCGGAACGTGCGCCTGCGCGTGGTGGGCAATGGCGCGCAACGGCCGCTCATTGCGCGGCGCGCAGCGCAACTGGGCCTCGATGGGCGGATTGAACTGCTTCCCGCCGTGAGCAGCACCGAAGCGCCCGCGGTGCTGCGCAGCTTCGACGCGCTGGTGCTTCCCTCGCGCACCACGCCGACCTGGAAGGAACAGTTCGGGCGGGTGTTGATCGAGGCGATGAGTTGCGGCGTGCCGGTGATCGGCTCATGTTCCGGCGAAATCCCCCACGTGATCGACGATGCTGGCCTGACCTACCCCGAAGGCGACGTCGCCGCCCTCAGCGCGGCCATCGCGCGCCTTGCCGATGATCCCGCCGCCCGGCAGGACCTGGCTCGCCGCGGGCGAGAGCGCGTGCTGGCCCGCTTCACCCAGGCCGCCATCGCCCGCCGCCATGCCGAGGTCTACATGGCCATGCGCGGCCAGTAAGCGCGTGTTCAGGTTCTCCACAGGTTATGCACACATGTGGAAATCAGAGGCCAGGCCGGTCACCTTCAACCTGCACCGGCGCCCTGGGGCGTCGCGGCGCGATCAAAGCCTCGCTGGCCCGCCCCGGCGAGAGAGAAACGGTTCGCAAACTGCCCCTGTCGCCCGAATGCTGGCGGGATGCCCGCGCACCCGGCAGAAGACAAGAAACGTTGGTTACCTGAATGGTCTGTAAACTTAGCTTTTCGCTGGACCCACCCCCCTCCCAGCCTCCCCCCAACGGGGGGAGGCGCCGGACTCCCTCCCCCGGCGGGGGTGGGTTGGGGTGGGGGCGGAGTTAACGAAAGACTTAGTTCACACACTACTCAATAGGCCCGGGCAAACACCACCTGGCGCGTCGTTTCGCGTCCCGTGTAGACGCAGACCCCGGGCGTTTCGGGCTGCTCCAGGGGAATGCAGCGGATGCTGGCGCGGGTCTCCTCCTGGATGCGGCGCTCATCATCGGCGTTCCCGTCCCAGTAGGCCCAGGCAAAGCCCTGCTCGACCTGCTGCTTCAACTCGTCGTAGGTGCGCACCGTGGCGCTGCGTTGCTCGCGGAAGGCCAGGGCGCGCTGGAAGAGACCGGTCTGCATCTCATCGAGCAAAGCCACGAGGCGCTCGGTGAGACCGGCCTGGGGCGCGAAGCTCTTGCCCTCGCGGCCCGGCACGTCGCGCCGGGCGACGGCCACGCTGTTCTTCTCCACGTCTTTCGGGCCGACTTCGAGGCGCACCGGCACGCCCTTCAGTTCCCACTCGTTGAACTTGAAGCCCGGGGTGAGGTTATCGCGGTCATCCACCTTGAAGCGCAGACGTCCCTGCCAGTCGCTGGTGATGCGCTCGATGGTCTCCAGCACGCGGGCGCGCTCCTCGGGGTTTTTGTAAATCGGTACAATCACCACCTGGGTGGGCGCCAGGCGCGGCGGCAGCACCAGGCCCTCATCATCGGAGTGGGTCATAATCAGCGCGCCGACGAGCCGCGTACTCACACCCCAACTGGTCGTCCAGCAGTGTTGAACGGTATTGTTCTGGTCGGTGTAAGTAATATCGAAGGCGCGGGCGAAGTTCTGGCCCAGGTTATGCGAGGTGCCGGCCTGGAGGGCGCGCCCGTCCTGCATCATCGCCTCGATGCAGTAGGAGCGCAGCGCGCCGGGGAACTTCTCCTTTTCGGTCTTCAGCCCGCGGATGACCGGCACGGCCATCACCTGCTCGACGAAATCGGCGTAGACCTCGTGGAGGATCTTGAGCGTTTCGGCTTCCGCCTCGGCCTCGGTGGCGTGGGCGGTGTGGCCCTCCTGCCACCAGAACTCCGAGGTGCGCAGGAACGGGCGGGTGCGCATCTCCCAGCGCATGACGTTGCACCACTGGTTGTAGAGCAGGGGCAGATCGCGGTAGGAGCGGATCCAGCGGCTGTAGAAATGGCCGATAATCGTCTCGCTGGTCGGGCGGATCACGTAGGGCTCGGTCAGATCCTCGCCGCCGGCGCGGGTAACCTCGGCGACCTCAGGCGCGAAACCCTCGACGTGCTCGGCCTCTTTCATGATGAAGCTTCTGGGGATGAGCAACGGAAACTGCACATTGGCGTGGCCGGTGGCCTTGATGCGCTGATCAAGCTCGCGCTGCATCATCTCCCAGATGCCCCAGCCGGTGGCCTTGACCACGATGCAGCCGCGCACCACCTCGGCCGGCTCGGCCAGGTCGGCTTCGCGTACAATATCGAGGTACCACTGGTTATAATCGGTCGCCCGGGGAGTAATGACATCCTTTGGCATAATCGCTCCTCAACCGTTGGCGCTGGCGCGAAACCGAGCGCCCTTTACCTGCATTCTACAGCATTTCTCGGTGCATGGTTCGCGCCCGCGGCGCCGATTGGAGGGGCGTGGGGAGGCTACCCCTCTCCGCGACATCCCTGAACGGGTACGCAGCAGGCAGAGCAGCGACCCCGCCTCTAACGCAAATCCTTACGCATGAGTTCGCTGGGGATGGCGATCCTGCCGGCGAAGCGCGAGGTGCGCGCCACAATCTGGTAGCCGCGCCGGAGGTAGAGACGGCGCGCGGGTTGATTGCTGCTGATGACGCGCAGGTAGGCGACGCTCACGCCCATGCAACGGGCCTGTTCTTCGATCTGCTGCATAATCGCATCGCCAATGCCACGCCCGCGCTGGTCCTCCGCGACGACCACGCTGTAGATATAGCATTCGCCGGGGCGCAGGCGCGTTTCACCAACGAGGGCGGCCCGCAGCATATTGCCGATGAGGATCAGGGTGTTGAGCGGACCGAGGCAGCGTATGACCAGTGTGAGCGTCCCTCGGGGCAGGTTGACCGTACTCACGTCGCCGTGGAGGCGGATACTGGCGCTCCCCACCACGTTGCCACCGGCATCGACGGCCATGAAGCGCCCGCGCACGCCGCTGGCCAGTTCGTGCTCGACGAGGTGACGTATCAGGCGCACCTGGCCATTGCGTGGCCCACGCAGGACGCCGGGCATCTCGGCGTGAAAGAGTTGCACCACCAGTTCAGCCAGGGTTCCGGCATCGGCGGAAGTTGCGGGCCGCAGCGTGACCGTCTCGGTCGCCATACGCCGTTGTCCATCGGTCGGATACCATGCGCCGGAGCGGTGATCGCGCGGCGAAGCACGTGACCGGCGAAACGAGGACGCGGGGACATCAGCTTTCCCCGCGCTTGTGGTAGTATCGGAATCTGATCGCGGACAGCCGCCTTCAATTGCAACACCTCTCGTTCGGGCGCGGGTGAGGGTGAGCCGTGGCGACGCGCGCGATCATCCAGGATTTGAGGTGACGGGCGGGGCAGGGATAGCTGGCCCGCCCCGTCAGGTCAATTGGGATTCGGAGCGGTTACTCGTCTGTAAAGTAAGTTTCGTGGCATTTCCGCCCCCCTCCTGGCCCTCCGTCGGAGTAGCCGGACTCTCTCCCCCAGCGGGGGGCGGGAGGTTTAGCGAAAAACCTGGTTCACGGGCCAGTTACTTCGCCGCGTAGGTCGCCAGCACGCCGCCGGCCTCGATGGTGCCGCCGACCTGCACGCGCACCTCGGCGATGACGCCGGCGTGCGTGGCGGTGATCTCATTCTCCATCTTCATCGCTTCGACGATGAAAAGCACCTGCCCGGCCTCCACCTGCTGGCCCGGCTCGGCGCGCACCGCGACCACGCGACCCTGGATGGGGCTGATCACCCCGTCAACCCTGGGCGCCAGTCCGCCCTTCTTGCCCCCGGCGGCGGGCCGGCGCTCGCCGGGAGCGGCAGGGCGCGCCCCGGCGGCGCCGGCGGCCAGCGCCGGCGCGGGGGCCGCTCCGAAGACCTTCACCCCGAAGCGCCGGTTGTTGACCTCGACCGTGAACTCACGCGCCTCTTCGGGGCCGGGCGCGGCGCCTGGTTCGGGCGGCGGCGGCATGAAGGGACGCAGTTGCTCAACCAGTTCGGGATGCTGGCCAATGAAGTTCACCGTGGCCTTCCCGCTGCTGAAGACCGGGTGGCTCAGCGCGGCGCGGTAGAAGGGGATCGTGGTAATCACGCCGCCGATGGTGTATTCGGCCAGGGCGCGCTGGGCGCGGGCAATCGCCTCGGGGCGCGTCTCGGCCCAGACAATCAGCTTAGAGAGCAGCGAGTCGTAGAACTGCGGGATGGTGTAGTCGGCGCGCACGCCGCTATCCACCCGCACCC
The DNA here is from genome assembly GCA_034431835.1 of Chloroflexaceae bacterium. GTDB lineage: Bacteria > Chloroflexota > Chloroflexia > Chloroflexales > Chloroflexaceae > JACAEO01. Next base: position 11,491 of record DAOUDA010000089.1, read on the forward strand.
CCAGACCGGACGGCTCCTGGTAGGTGGTGATCGTTCCCAGGGCGGGCCGGAAGTTATGCAGCGGGTCCTCGGCGTTGATGCGGCACTCGATAGCGTGGCCCCGCGGCGTCAGATCCTCCTGGCGCAGCCAGAGTCGCTCACCCTGGGCGACGCGGAGCTGGGCCTTGACCAGATCCACCCCGTAGACCATCTCAGTAACCGTGTGCTCGACCTGGATGCGGGTGTTCATTTCCAGGAAGTAGTATTTCCCGTCCTGGAAGAGAAACTCCAGCGTCCCGGCGCTCACGTAGCCTACCGACTGGGCCAGGCGCACCGCGGCGGCGCCCATCTCGGCGCGGATCTCGGGGGTCAGCGCAGGCGAGGGCGATTCTTCGATCAACTTCTGGTGGCGGCGCTGGACGGAACAATCCCGTTCGCCCAGGTGCACCACGTTGCCATGCATGTCGGCGAGCACCTGGATCTCGATGTGGCGGGGATTGTCCAGGTACTTCTCGACGTAGAGCGCGCCGTTCTTAAAGGCCACCTCGGCCTCACGGCGGGCGCTGGCGAAGGCGTCGGCCAGTTCATCGGGCGAGCGCACCACCCGCAGACCGCGCCCGCCGCCGCCGCCAACGGCCTTGATCGCGATCGGGTAACCAAACTCATCGGCGATGCGCCGCACCTCGGCCACTTCCTCGATCGCCTCCAGCGTTCCCGGCACCAGCGGCACCCTGGCCGCCGTGGCCTCGCGACGTGCAGCGGTCTTCCCGCCCATACGTTCCATCGCCTCGGGCGGCGGACCGACAAAGACCATCCCGGCTTCGGTAACGGCGCGGGCGAAGTCGGCGTTCTCGGCGAGAAAGCCATAGCCCGGATGCACGGCCCCGGCACGGGCCTGATGGGCGACCTCGATGATGCGGGGGATGTTCAGGTAGCTCTCGGCCGAAGGCGCCGGACCGAGCAGATAGGCGGCATCGGCATACGCGACATGAGGCGCGTCACGATCAGCTTCGGAGTATACGGCAACGCACCGTAACCCCAGTTCCCGACAGGCGCGCATCACACGCAGGGCGATCTCGCCGCGATTAGCGATCAGCACGGTGTCGAACATACGCATCCGCTTCCATATGACCAGTTTCCAGAGGGACCGCTTCCGGAAACCCGAGGATGACCGCATCGATAGTGATCGCGCGGCCAGACGGGTGGAGGAGTCTCGTGGAAACTGGTACCAGGGCGATTCCGGGCGTGCGGCAAGCCCGCTGCGCCGCCGCTTATTGTAGCATACTCCGTCGTGTTACAAATGCGGCTTCGCCGCGCAACCATAGGAAAAAAAGTGAGGTTTCTGGGAGGGCAACGCCCTCCCAGACCCTCCCCTGCGGCCGCGCCGCCCGCCGCCGTGTGGAACGCGAGGTTCTGGTGGGAGGGCAAGCCCTCCCCGGTGTGCGCCTGCGGCGGGGCGAACTTTTTCCCCGTGGGCCGTAACTTCGCGGCCAGAAGCGGCGTTCTTCCTGGTAGAGGAGTGGCGCTGCGGCAGCGCCACACAGATGAGCAGACCTGGATCTGGCCGTGAGCTACGTAACGTCAATTCGTCCGGGTACGAGAACCCCTCGGCGCGCGTTGTTCCAGAATGCGCGGTTCGCGGCACTCCCCGCTCCGGCGCCGTCGCGCCCGCTGGCGCGCGTGCTGGTGAGCGACGATGACCCGGACATCCGCCAGATCTACGCCCTGCTGCTGACCGGTCACGGCTTCGAATACATCGGCGCGCCCGCGGGCGCCGGTCCGGCGACGCTCGAACTGGCGGCCCGCGTCCGACCCGATTTGCTGATCACCGACGTGCATAAGCCGGGCTTCGACGGTCATCGCCTGCGGGACGTGTTGCGCGCCAATCCGACCACCGCCCACATCCCTGTGCTGACCGTCTCGACAATGGACCCGATGAGCGATCCACGCCTGGCCGCGACTGGTCCTCTGGACGACTACTTCCTTAAGCCCTTTACCTTTGAGGCCCTGCTCTACCGGGTGACGGCCCTGCTGCCATTGGGTGCGGCGGCCCACGACCAGTTAGTGTCGCGGGCGCAACGCTTTTCTTGCTACGAGCATTTCCACCCCGTCACCGGCCTGCCCTGCCTGCACAGCCTGGCGAATGCGCTGCCCGCCCTCACGGCGCGGCCTGGCTGGGCGGCGACCAGTGTGAGCATCGCGGGGTTCGCGGCGCTGGTGCGGCGCTGTGGCCGCCCTGTGGCCGAAGGCGTGCTGGCCCGCCTGGGCGCCCTGGTGCGGGCAGTGGCCGGGCCAGCCGTGTTCGCCGCTCACCCCGGCTTCGACCCGCAGGTGACCCTGGTCGGCCCGCGTGAAGCCGTTGCCACGGTCACCGCCACGCTGGCGGATCGCTTCGCGAGCCTCCAGCATTGGACCGCCCGCTGCGCCCCTCCAATCGCCCCGCCCCGCCTGCGCTTCTTCCACACCGATGACCGCGCGGGCCTGGAGATCGACCTGCTGGCCCTGCGGGCGGCCCTGCGCGGCGTACCGCGCCCCGGCTGATGTGCCCCGGTGGGGCAACCCGGTTCCCCGAGTCCCTGCCCCGGGGAAGCGTCTGAGACGGCTGCGCCTCCCAGCATGTCACCGGATACGGGGAGGTCTTATACCCTTTCTCGAAACGATTGACCTGCAACGATGGCAGTGCGAGCGCCGTGAGCCACGCGACACGGTGTCCTCAGCCGGTCAAACCTTCCGCGCAGTGCTCTAAAACCCCACCTGCTCCTGCCCCTTCAGCTTCAGCAGGCTGCGCACCTCGGCGGGCGCGGCGATGGGCCGGTCGAACTCCCCTGCAATCCGCACGATCTTCTCGACCAGTTCGTGGTTCCGGCCCAGCACCCCCCGGCGCACGAAGATGTTGTCCTCCAGCCCCACGCGGGCGTGCCCGCCGAGCATGATCGCCGCCGTGCACATGTGGAACTGCTGGGGGTACCCCGCGCCGATCACCGACCAGCGGTAGCCGTCGGGGCCGAAGAGGCGCGTGGCCGTATCGAGCAAGTGGGTCAGGTCGTAGAGCGTCGCGCGGATGCCGCCCAGCACGCCCATCACGAACTGCAGCCAGATCGGTTTTTCCACCAGGCCCTCGCTGAGCATGAAGTCAAGGTTGTAGAGATGGCCGACATCGTAGATCTCGAACTCCGGTCGCGTGCCGGTTTTGCGCATCTCTTCAAGGAAGTGCCGGATGCTGGCAAAGGTGTTGGGGAAAATGAAATCCTCGCTCCCCTTCAGCCACTGGGCCTCCCAGGGAAAGCGGTAGTTGCCGTCGTTGAAGCGTCGCGCCACCGGATGCACGGAGAAGTTCATCGAGCCCATGTTGCACGTCGCCAGTTCCGGCTTCCAGGTTGGCACGACGCGCACCCGGTCGGCGGGAGACATGCCGACCCCGCCGCCGGTGGTGGTGCAGATCACCGCGTCGGTACGGGCCTTGATCGCCTTGAGGATGGCGCCGAAGAGTTCCATATCCGACGATGGCGCGCCGTTCTCGGGGTTTCGGGCGTGAATGTGGATGATTGCTGCGCCGGCGCGGGCGCACCGTTCGGCATCCTCGGCCAGTTGCTCGATGGTGTAGGGCAGGTAAGGGGTCTGGGTTGGCACCGTGACCGCGCCGGTCAGCGCGGCTGTGACGATCAGCGGTTCCATGCGCGCTCCTTTCGGTTGCCCTTGCGGCCGCGCCGCAAGCCAGTGAGAGGATGGGGAAGCCGGGTTTCCCTGCGCCCCCTGCCGGGCGGAAAGATGGGGAAACCGGGTTTCGCCGCGCCCTTGCCTGATGAGAGGGTTACGAACTCAGGCACACAAGGACTATGCCGATGTTACAATCCTTTGCCTACCCGCCCCCTCCCTGACCCTCCCCCGCCGGGGGAGGGAACCGGGCGCCTCCCCCCAGCGGGGGGAGGCCGGGAGGGGGGCGGCATGCCGCGATCGGTAACACTCCCTCGAAACGGTGTCTTAAAGATCCTCGAAAATCGCCACCACCCGCGTCCATCCGGCGCTGCCGCCGGTGAGTTTGACCGGAAAACAGGCCACCTTGAACCCCGTGGGCCGGGGCAGCGTATCGAGGTTGGCGAGTTTCTCGATGTGGCAGTACTCCAGGTCGCGTCCCACCCGATGGGCCTCCCAGATCACCGCCGGGTCGCCGGTCCGCTGGAAACGCTCCTTCATGGCCCAGAACGGCTGATCCCAGCCCCAGGCGTCTATGCCCATCACACGGATACCCTGAGCAATGAGCCAGCGGGTCGCCTCGGCGCTCATCCCCGCGCCGGCGTGGAAGTACTCGGCCTGGCCCCACAGCTTGTCGGCCCCGGTCTGGATGAGCACAATCTCGCCGGGGGCGAGGGTGTGGTTGATCCGCGCCAGAGTGGTTTGCACATCGGCGGCGCCGATCACCCCGCCACGGGGGATGTGGCGCATATCCAGCATCACGCCGTCGCCGAAGAACCACTCCAGGGGCATCTCGTCGATGGTACGGGCGCGCTGGCCGCCGCAGGTCGGGTAGTAGTGCCAGGGGGCGTCAACGTGGGTGCCGGCATGGCTGCTCATCGTCACTTTGTCGTTGGCCCAGCCGTTGCCTTCGGGCAAATCCTCCACCCGCGCGCCGAAGAAGCTGGCCATGAACGGCGCGCTCTGCTGATGGCTCTCGTGCTCGACCAGCACCGGCAGCGGTTCACTCGGGCCGCTTTCGGTTGGTACGCTCAGATCGAAGATTTTCATCGGCGCTTCCTCCGCTGAAGTCAACATAAGCCCCATGCGGGAGGGCGCAACCGGCCCATGAAAACCCTGCCCGCCCGCCGGGAGGGCCTGGGAGGGCCGCGCCCTCCCAGGAACAGCTTTTCATCCCGCCAGCGCGCGGCGAAGGCGCGGCGTTACACGCCCGCTTCCTGGAGCGCCGCGTTGATGATCGTCTGGGCCTCGGCCTGGATGGCGGCCAGGTGCTCCTCGCCCTTGAAGCTTTCGGCGTAGACCTTGTAGATGTTCTCGGTGCCCGAAGGGCGCGCCGCGAACCAGCCGTTGGCGGTGACGATCTTCAGGCCGCCGATGGGCGCGTCGTTGGCCGGAGCGCGGGTGAGCCGGGCGATGATCGGCTCGCCGGCCAGTTCGGTGGCCGCTACCAGTTCGGGCGAGAGGTTGCCCAGCACGGCCTTCTGCGCCGGGGTGGCCCGCACGTCACTGCGGGCGTAGACCGAGCGGCCAAAGCGTTCCTCCAGTTCGCGGTAATGCTCGCCGGGGTCGCGGCCCGTCACCGCGGTGATCTCGGCCGCCAGCAGATCCATAATGATCCCATCCTTGTCGGTGGTCCACACCGTGCCATCGCGCCGCAGGAAGGAGGCCCCGGCGCTCTCCTCGCCGCCGAAGCCGTAGCTCCCGTCCACCAGGCCGTCAACGAACCACTTGAAGCCCACCGGCACCTCGGCGAGGGGGCGGCCCAAATGCGCGGCGACGCGGTCAATCATCGAACTGGAGACCAGCGTCTTGCCGACGGCGGCATCGGCGCGCCAGGCGGGGCGGTGCTGGAACAGGTACCAGATCGCCACCGCCAGGTAGTGGTTCGGGTTCATCAGGCCGACGCTGCGGGTGACGATCCCGTGCCGGTCGGCGTCGGGGTCGTTGCCAAAGGCCACGTCGAAGCGATCCTTCAGTTCGATCAACCCGGCCATGGCTGCGGGCGAGGAGCAGTCCATGCGGATCTTGCCGTCCTTGTCCACGCGCATGAAGGCGAAGGTGGGGTCGATGCTCTGGTTGACCACGGTGAGGTCGAGGCCGTAGCGTTCGGCGATGGGCGCCCAGTAGGGCAGCGAGGCGCCGCCCATCGGGTCCACGCCCAGCTTCAGGCCGGCGGCGCGGATCGCCTCCATATCGATCACGCTGGCCAGGTCGGCCACGTAGGGGCCGACGTAGTCGTGCATATGGGTGGTATCGGCGGCCATGGCCCGGGCCAGGGGTATGCGCCGCACATCTTTGAGACCGTCGCGCAGCAACTGGTTGGCCCGATCCTGCACCCAGCGGGTGGTGCCGGTGTCGGCGGGGCCGCCCGAGGGCGGGTTGTACTTGAAGCCGCCATCGTCGGGGGGGTTGTGCGAGGGGGTGATCACCACCCCGTCGGCCAGACCCTCGCGGCGACCGCGGTTGTAGGTGAGAATGGCGTGCGAAACCGCCGGCGTGGGGGTGTAGCCCAGACCGGTCTGCACGCAGAGTTCGACGCCGTTGGCGGCGAAGACCTCGATCGCCGTCGCCAGCGCCGGCTCGGAGAGGGCGTGGGTGTCCATGCCCAGGTAGAGCGGCCCGCTGATGCGCTGGGCGCTCCGCCATTCGCAGAGGGCCTGGCAGATCGCCAGGATATGCTCCTCGTTGAAGGAATGCTGCAACGACGAACCACGGTGGCCCGAGGTGCCAAAGGCCACCTGCTGCTCCGCAACGGCGGGATCGGGAATGAAGGTATAGTAGGCCGAAACGAGGCGCGGCACGTTGACGAGCAACTCACGGGGGGCCGGCTGGCCGGCCAGCGGATGGGCTGCCATAGGCGGGGCTCCTTCTGGTGCTTCACGCCGATATCGGTACGCGCAGGACGGCCCTATTATCGCAGAGATCCGGCGTGGGGATCAACACCGGACCTCGCGCGGCAAGGATACACGCGAAGGGCCGCGCAACGAAACCATACCTGACGCACATGTGGTACAGTAGAGCAACGTTGGACCAGTCAAGCATCAGCGACGTACCGTGGACACCCGTGTATGGAAAAACCCCTTGCGGCCCGGCGGCGCGGGCTGATCGCCCTGATGGCGATAACCTTCTTGATGTACGCGGGGTTCTTTATGGTCATCCCGCTGGTGTCCGTGTACTACCTCAAGTACCTGGGCTTTGCGGCGACGCTGGTGGGTCTGGCGCTGGCCTTGCGCCAACTGCTGCAACAGGGGTTCACGCTGGTCGGGGGTGTGCTGGCGGATCGCTTCGGGATACGGGGGCTGATCGGCGCGGGGGTGCTGGTGCGAGCCGTGGGGTTTGTCAGCCTGGCCTGGGCAACCTCGCCGGGATTGCTCTTCGTCGCCATGATCCTCTCGGCCCTCGGCGGCGCGCTGTTCGAGGCGCCGAGCCGGGCGGCGGTCGCGGCGCTGACGCGCGAGGAGGAGCGGGCGCGTTTCTATTCGATCACCGGCGTCATCAGCGGTCTGGGCATGACCCTTGGCCCGCTGGCGGGGGCGTTGTTGCTGCGGCTCAACTTCCAGGCGGTGGCGCTGGCTGCGGCGGCCTGTTTCGGGCTGGTCTTTCTGATTGTGCTGTGGCTGCTCCCACCGATCCGTGTGGCCGCCGAGCGCCTCTCGCTGGGTTCGGGGCTGAACCTGGTGTGGGGTGATCGCACCTTTCTGGTTTTTACCGCCCTGCCAATGGGATACTGGTTCATGTGGGTGCAGATCACCCTGAGCCTGCCCCTGGCGGCCGAACGGCTCACGGGCAACCCCGAGGCGGTTGGCGTGGTGTACGCCCTCAACGCCGGTATGACGGTGTTGTTCCAATACCCGGTGTTTCGCTTTGCCGAACGGTTCCTGCGCCCCTTGCCGATCATGATCATCGGTAAGGCGCTGATGGCGTTGGGGTTGGGCGCGGTAGCGGCCGCCGGCGACATCGGCTTCCTGCTGGGATGTGTGGTCATTTTTACCCTCGGCTCGATCCTGGCCACCCCGACCCAGCAGAGCATCACGGCATCGCTGGCCGATCCCCGCGCTCTGGGGTCGTACTTTGGGGTCAACGCCCTGGCGCTGGCCTTCGGAGGCGCGCTGGGTAACCTGGCGGGGGGCGCGCTGACCGATGCCGCGCGGCGGGTGGGCCAGCCGGCCCTGCCGTGGCTCACCTTTGCCCTGCTGGGCCTGGGCAGCGCCATCGGCCTGGCGATGCTCGCCGAGCGCCTGCAACGCCGCCGCGCGACCGCGCACCTGGTCATCGTCACCGAGCCGAAGCAGCCGTAGTGGGCGCCCGCGCATCAGACCTGGTTCATACCTGCCTGACAGCCGACCCGTGTTGCGTGTCGGTGCTGCAACTTTACACGATGTGGAGGTGGGGAGGTGGGGAGGTGGGGAGATGTAGAGGTGTGGAGGTAGGATTCAACCTTGCGTGCCCATCTGGCCTTCACCTCCGCAGCTCCACACCTCTACACTTCCACAGACCAGGTATGGGACGCAGTAAAGCAACGGTTACACTGAAAGCGTAGGTCTGAAACATAACGTACCTGAGAAGGAGCCAGCCATGCCCGCACCAAACAACCGCTATGCCTTTTTCAACGGCGCGATCGTCCCCATCGAGCAGGCCACCGTCAGCGTGATGACGAACGCGCTGAACTACGGCACGGGTTGTTTCGAGGGCATTCGCGGCTACTGGGTTCCGGAAGAGGAGCAGTTGCTGGTCTTTCAACTGCGCGCTCACATGGAACGTCTGCGGCGTTCCTGCCACATCCTGTATATGCGCCTGCCCTACAGCGTAGACGAACTGTGCGCGATCTGCATCGAACTGCTCCGCCGCGAGGGGTTTCGCGAGGATGTGTACATTCGCCCACTGGTGTACAAGAGCGACCCGGCGATCGCGGTGCAGATGAACGGCCTGACCGACGCCTTCACGCTCTTCGCGGTTGGCTTCGGCCAGTACATCGCCAACCCGACCGTGCGGGCGTGCGTTTCGTCGTGGCGGCGGATCGACGACAACATCATCCCCTCGCGGGCCAAAGCCTGCGGAGCGTACCTCAACTCGGCGCTGGCGAAAACCGAGGCGCTGCTCAACGGCTACGACGAGGCGATTGTGCTTGGCGGCGACGGGCAGGTATCCGAGGCCAGCGCGGCGAACCTGTTCATCGTGCGTGGCGGCGCGCTGATCACCCCGCCACTGACCAGCGACGTGCTGGAGGGCATTACGCGGCAGGTGGTGGCGCTACTGGCCCGCGACGAAATGGGTCTGAGCGTGGTGGAGCGACCGATTGACCGTACCGAGCTGTACGTCGCCGACGAGGCCTTCTTCTGCGGAACAGGGGTCGAGGTCAAGCCGATCGTCGAGATTGACCGGCGGATGATCGGCAATGGCCAGGCAGGGCCGATCGGCAGCGAACTGGCGCGCCGCTATGCCCAGGTGGTGCGGGGGCAGCTTCCGGCGTACCGCCAGTGGTGCACGCCGGTGTATGAGAAGTGAGGCTCACGAGGAGGGCCATGCCCCCCCGACCCCTCCCGCTAACGCGCCCCCTGCCGGAGAAGAGGGGTGCGGGGAGGCCATGCCT
>DAOUDA010000090.1:0-12317 GCA_034431835.1 Chloroflexaceae bacterium
TGTGGTCGCCTCCAGCGTGAACACCTCGCTGGTACGGATGATTGGTTGGCGCCTGCATCGTACCGGACAGGTGTTCACGCCGGGGCAGCGCCTTGCCGCCGACTTTGCATCAGCCCGCCTCGTGCAGGTTAGTGTTGACAAAATCCCCTGCAGATGGTATTATTTTCTGTCGCGATTGGTCAACCAGGGTGTGCCTCTCCGGGGTGGCGGATGCGCACTCCGTGCAGGACTAGCTTATTATTGACCATTTTTGTCTGTTCACCACGCGCTGCGCCCGACGACGCGCGCCGCTAATTTGCCTGCTCCTGTCGCGCCAGTTCCGAGACTGTCCCCTGGTTGGGGCGTCTTTGGGGCCGGCTATTCTGCTTTTTACCCGCGCCCGCCCACAGCGTCCCCCGTTGTACGCTGTCGCCCGATGATTGCCCGCCAACGATTGATGAAGAGGTGAGTATGCCCCCGTTGATTGAGTCTGTGGTGCTTCAGCCGTTGATCGCGCCGATTGATCAGGGTATTAACGGGCGACGCCTCCGCCGCATCGAACGCCGTTCCTTCGCCCGTATCCACGACGCGATCGAGTTGCCGCGCCTGATTGAGACCCAAGTCAACAGCTTTGAGTGGTTCCGCCGCGAAGGTCTGCGCGAACTCTTCGAGGAGATCTCGCCGATTACGGATTTTACCGGCAAGAACCTTGAATTGCACTTCAGGGACTACCAGTTCGGTGAACCACGCTACGATGAGTTCCAGTGCCGTGAGCGCGATCTGACCTATGCCGCCCCGCTGCGCGTCAATGTCGAGTTGCGTATTCTCAGCACCGGCGAGATCAAGGAGTCGGAGATCTTTCTCGGCGATTTTCCGGTGATGACGGACAATGGCACGTTTATTTATAACGGCGCCGAGCGCGTGGTGGTTTCGCAGTTGATCCGCTCCCCTGGCGTCTATTTTAAGGACGAGAAGGAGCCAACCAGCGGCCGCTCGCTGCACTCCGCCAAGTTGATCCCCAACCGGGGCGCCTGGCTGGAGTTTGAGACCAATAAGCGCGATGTGATCAGCGTGAAGGTGGATCGCAAGCGCAAGATCCCCGTCACCATCCTACTGCGGGCCATTATGGCCTGGCAGGCCGATGAGCACGGCAATGGCCGCTGGGCCCCCGATAATGAGCTTGACCAGCATGGCCATAATGAGCATATCCTCGAACTCCTGCGCCACGTCGATACCGTTCCCGAGCATCCCTACGTCCAGGCAACCCTCGATAAGGACCCGGTGCATAATAGCAAAGAGGCGTTGCTGGAATTGTACAAGCGCCTCCGCCCGGGTGACCCGCCGACGCTCGAGAACGCTCGCTCCTTGCTCGAGTCGCTGCTGTTCAATCCGCGGCGCTATGACCTGGCCAAGGTTGGACGCTATAAGCTCAATAAGAACCTCTGGGAGCGCGACGGGCACCGTGATGGCGCCTCCAACGCCCCCGGCATCAACGTGCGCGTCTTGCTGCCCCGCGATATCTTTAAGATCGTGGAGCAGATGATCATGTTGAACAATGGCCACGGTCGCGCCGATGATATTGACCACCTCGGCAACCGCCGCGTCCGCACCGTGGGCGAACTGATCCAGCAGCAGTTCCGCGTGGGTCTGCTGCGCCTCGAGCGCGTGGTCAAGGAGCGGATGTCGCTCCAGGACCCCGAGAGCGCCACGCCTAACGGCCTGATCAACATCCGCCCCGTGGTGGCCGCGATGCGTGAGTTCTTCGGCGGTTCGCAGTTGAGCCAGTTCATGGACCAGACCAATCCCCTGGCCGAACTGACCAATAAGCGCCGCCTGTCGGCCCTCGGTCCCGGCGGCCTCTCTCGCGACCGCGCCGGCTTCGAGGTCCGCGATGTGCACCATAGCCACTACGGGCGCATCTGCCCGGTGGAGACCCCCGAAGGCCCCAACATCGGTCTGATCGGCACGATGTCCACCTTCGCGCGGGTCAATGAGATGGGCTTCCTGGAGACGCCCTATCGCAAGGTGTACAACAGCGTCGAGAACGCGCCGGTCTGGAAGGAGCGCGGCCTGTTGCTGCGCGACGTGCGCGATCTGCGCACCGGTGAGTTGATTGCCGCCAAGGGCTCGCGCGTGGACGAGGCGACCGCCAGGCGCATCGCCGTGGGTCTGTTGCGCGGCCAGATCCTGCGTGAAGATGTGATTGACCCGGATACCGGCACGGTCGTCGCCGAAGCTGGCACGGAGGTCAATCGCGCCCTCGCCGAAAAGATCGCCGAACTGCCGCTCAAAACCATCCGCATCCAGCCGGTTGTGTCGCAGGAGACGGAGTACCTCTCCGCTGATGAGGAGGATCGCTTCGTCGTCGCCCAGGCCAACGCGCCTCTCGATGAGTATAATCGCTTCGTCCAGCCGACGGCCTCCTGCCGCTTTGCCGAGAAGTTCGTGCAGGAGCGGGTCGAACGTATTGATTATATGGACGTCTCGCCCAAGCAGGTGGTCAGCGTCTCGACGGCGTTGATCCCCTTCCTGGAGCACGACGACGCCAACCGCGCCCTGATGGGCTCGAACATGCAACGGCAGGCGGTGCCCCTCCTGCGCCCGGACGCGCCCATCGTCGGCACCGGCATGGAGTACCGCGCCGCCCGCGACTCGGGGCAGGTGGTGGTGGCGCGCAAGTCCGGCGTGGTCGTCGTGGCCACCGGCGATCGCATTGTGGTCCAGGAGGATGATGGCTACGAGCGGGAGTATCGCCTGCGCAAGTTTATGCGCTCGAACCAGGATACCTGCATCAACCAGCGGCCCGCCGTGGTGCGCGGCCAGAAGGTGCAGGCCGGCGAGGTGATCGCCGATAGCTCCTCCACCGATAACGGCGAACTGGCCCTCGGCCAGAATGTGCTGGTGGCCTATATGCCCTGGGAAGGCGGCAACTTCGAGGACGCCATCCTCGTCTCCGAACGCCTGGTGCGCGAAGATATCTTTACCTCGATCCATATCGAGAAGTACGAGGTGGAGGCCCGCGATACCAAGCTCGGTCCCGAGGAGATTACCCGCGATATTCCAAACGTCGGTCAGGATAGCCTGCGTAATCTCGACGAACGCGGCATTATCTATATCGGCGCCGAGGTGCAGCCCAACGATATTCTCGTGGGCAAGATTACGCCCAAGGGCGAAACGGATCTGACCGCCGAAGAGCGCCTGCTCCGCGCTATCTTCGGCGAGAAGGCCCGCGAGGTGAAGGATAGTTCCCTCCGCGTGCCCAACGGGGTGCGCGGCAAGGTCATTGATGTCAAGGTCTTCTCGCGGAACGAGGGCGCCGAATTGCCTGTCGGCGTGAACCAGACCGTGCGCGTGCTGCTCTGCCAGAAGCGCAAGATCAGCGCCGGTGACAAGATGGCCGGTCGTCACGGCAACAAGGGCGTGGTCAGTCGTGTGCTGCCGGTGGAGGATATGCCCTTCCTGCCCGATGGCCGCCCGGTGGATATTATTCTCAACCCCATCGGCGTGCCGTCGCGTATGAATATCGGGCAGATCCTCGAGACCCACCTGGGGTGGGCCGCCGCGCGCCTGGGCTACCGCGTGGCGACCCCGGTCTTCGATGGCGCCCACGAGGGCCAGATCAAGGCCATGCTCCGCGAGGCCGGCCTGCCCGAGGATGGCAAGGTCACCCTCTACGACGGGCGCACCGGTGAGAAGTTCGACCATCCCGTGACCGTGGGCTATGCCTATATGCTCAAACTGGCCCACCTGGTGGAGGATAAGATCCACGCCCGCTCGACTGGCCCCTACAGCCTCGTCACCCAGCAACCGCTCGGCGGCAAGGCCCAGTTCGGCGGCCAGCGCTTCGGCGAAATGGAGGTCTGGGCCCTGGAGGCCTACGGCGCCGCCTATACCCTCCAGGAGATGCTCACCGTTAAGTCCGATGATGTGGTGGGCCGCGTGAAGACCTATGAGGCCATCGTCAAGGGTGAGCCGATCCAGGAGGCCGGCGTGCCCGAGAGCTTCAAGGTGCTGATCAAGGAACTCCAGTCCCTCGGCTTGAGCGTCGAGGTGCTCAGCGAAGACGAGAAGCCGGTGGAACTCACCGACGATATTGACGGCGATATGGCCGCCCTCGATGGCATCAACCTGTCGGGGATGGAGCGTGGCGAGTTCTGATAATGGGGACCTCGGCTTCCCCACGCCTCTGCCGCATCAAGGAGGGTTTGGAAGGTTGCGACCCTTCCAAACCCTCTCCTGACGTGAACGTAAGATGGTCCGGGAAGGCCGTGCCTTTCCAGGAAAGCTCCGTGGCACTATCACCAGGGCGCTGCGCGCGCTTTGCGGCGTATCCGCCGCCAGAGGAGTGAGCCCAATGCTCGAGATCAACGATTTCAACGCGATCCGTATCAGCCTGGCCTCGCCCGAGGATATCAGGGGCTGGTCGCACGGTGAAGTAACCAAACCTGAAACCATTAACTACCGCACGCTCAAACCTGAGCGTGACGGTTTATTCTGTGAACGAATATTTGGCCCTACGAAGGATTGGGAGTGCTACTGCGGCAAGTACAAGCGCGTCCGCTACAAGGGCGTTGTCTGCGATAAGTGCGGCGTCGAGGTCACCCGCGCCAAGGTGCGCCGCGATCGGATGGGGCATATCAACCTGGCCTCGCCGGTGAGCCACATCTGGTTCGTGAAGGGTACGCCGAGCCGCCTGGGCCTGCTGCTCGATATTTCGCCGCGCAACCTGGAGCGGGTGCTCTACTTCGCCTCGTATGTGATCGTCGAGGTGAAGGAGGATATGCGCCAGTTCACCCGTGAGCAACTCCAGGCCGAATATGCCGAGAAGCGCGAGAAGTTGCAGCGCCAGGCCGAGGAGAAGCGCATCGAACTGTCCACCCTGCTTACGCAGGACCTCGGGGGCATGGAGAGCGCCCAGGTCTCGACCCAGCGCCGGATCGAGGAGGATTACAAGCGCCTGCGCGAGGAGATCGTCGCCGAGGCCGAGAAGCTGCGCGAGCGTCTCGAGGAACTGAGCGGCGAGCCGGCTGATGAGGACGTAACCTTCCGTAGCACGGTGATCGTCGAGGAAGGCGAGACGATCACTGACCGGGTGCTCGATCAACTCGATGAACTGGTCGATCAGGAGCTTGATGCGCTCGAGTCCCGCCGCCAGCGCGAACTGGCCGACGCGGAGTTGTACACCGACGCCGAGCGCGAGCGCAAGGAGTATGAGGCCTCCCAGGAACAGGAGAAGCTCCACGAGCGCCTGCAGCGCGAACTGGATCAACTGGTGCGTGAGGAGAAGGAGAAGCTCGATCAGCTCGAGAGCCTGAAGGTCTGCCGCATCCTCACCGAGATGGAGTACCGCCAGCTCCGCGACATCGCCCCCGGCGTCTTCCGCGCCGATATGGGCGCCGGGGCCGTGCGCGAGCTGATCGAGCGCACGGTCAACCTTGATCAACTGGCCGAGGAGTTGCAACTGGAGATCCAGACCACCCAGGGCCAGCGGCGCAAGAAGGCCACCAAGCGCCTCCGTGTGGTCGAGGCCTTCCGCAAGAGCGGCAACCGCCCCGAGTGGATGATCCTTACCGTGCTGCCGGTGATCCCGCCGGATCTGCGGCCCATGGTGCAACTCGACGGCGGACGCTTCGCGACCAGCGACCTCAACGACCTCTACCGCCGGGTGATCAACCGCAACAATCGCCTCAAGCGCCTGATGGAACTGAACGCGCCCGAGATCATCGTGCGTAACGAGAAGCGCATGCTCCAGGAGGCCGTGGACGCCCTGATTGACAATGGCCGCCGCGGGCGCGCCGTGTCGGGCAAGGGCAAGCACCGCCTCAAGAGCCTCAGCGATATGCTCAAGGGCAAGCAGGGACGCTTCCGCCAGAACCTGCTGGGCAAGCGCGTTGACTACTCGGGCCGCTCGGTGATCGTGGTCGGTCCCAACCTGGCGCTGCACCAGTGCGGCCTGCCCAAGAAGATGGCCCTGGAGCTGTTCAAGCCCTTCGTCATGCGCCGCCTGGTCGAAAAGGGTTTCGCCCATAACATCAAGAGCGCCAAGCGCATTGTCGAGCGCGTGCGCCCGGAAGTGTGGGACGTGCTCGAGGAGGTGATCCAGGATTACCTGGTGCTGCTCAACCGTGCCCCCTCCCTGCACCGGCTGTCGATCCAGGCTTTTGAGGCGAAATTGATCGAGGGTTCGGCCATCCAGTTGCACCCGCTCGTCTGCGCCGCCTTCAATGCCGACTTCGACGGCGACCAGATGGCCGTGCATGTGCCCCTCTCGCGCAAGGCCCAGGAAGAGGCGCGCACGCGCATGCTGAGCAAGTACAATTTGCTCAGCCCGGCCCACGGCGACCCGATTATCACCCCCTCGCAGGACATCGTGCTGGGGTGCTATTACCTGACCATGGTGCGCGATGGGGCCAGGGGCAGCGGCAAGAAGTTCGCCTCGATCGATGAAGCCATGCTGGCCTACGACAAGGGCCTGGTGGACATCCAGGCGCCGATCTGGATCCGCATGGAGGGCGGGCTGTCGGGCAAGAATGACCGTGCCGGACAGGTGCGCGCGCTGCCCCCCGCCGAGGATGGCACGCCGCGTATGCTGCTCGAAACGACGATCGGGCGCGTCCTGCTCAATAACCAGTTGTTGCCGCCCTTGCGCTTCCGCAACCGTCTGGTTGACAAGAAGGGGCTGAAGGAGATTATCGCCGACTGCTACCAGTATTACACCAACCTGAAGAACCTCAGCGAAGCCGATCTCGATGAGGTGCGCGCGGCCCACGGCAACAAGTCGCGGGATGAACTGGCGCGTATTTATGGCTCCGAGAAGACGGCGCAGCAGGCCGATATGATCAAGGCCCTGGGCTTCAAGTACGCCACGCTTGGTGGTATGACCATCGGGATTGACGATATCGAAGTGCCCAGGAAGAAGTACGACATTGTGCGCGAAGCCGAGGCCGCGGTCCTTGACGTGGAGAAGCAGTTCCGCCGCGGTCTGATCACCGAAGAGGAGCGCTACCAGGAGGTGGTGCGGATCTGGCAGGAGGCCACCAGGCAGACGATCAACGCCGTCAAGGAGAATCTGAACCCCTTCGGGCCGGTGGCGATGATGTCCACCTCGGGCGCGCGCGGGAATATCAACCAGATCTCCCAGATGGCCGGCATGCGCGGCCTGATGTCCGATCCGACCGGACGGATCATCGAGTTGCCGATCAAGGCCAACTTCCGCGAGGGTCTCTCGGTGCTCGACTACTTCGTTTCGACCCACGGCGGGCGCAAGGGTCTGGCCGATACCGCCCTACGCACCGCAGACGCCGGTTATCTCACCCGGCGTCTGGTGGACGTGGCCCAGGACGTGATCGTCACCATCGAAGATTGCGGCACCGAGGACGGCACATGGCTCCACGCCGCCGATGATGACGAGTTGATGGAGCGCCTGCAGGTGCGTATCATCGGGCGCGTGCTGGCCGCGCCGATCGTTGACGCGGAGACGGGCGAGGTGGTCGCCGAACGCAACCAGGAGATCGATGAGGAACTGGCCGCGCTGCTCGTTTCTAAGGGTATAACCTCCGTCTATGTGCGGTCGCCGTTGAACTGTCAGGCCGAGCATGGGAGCTGCCGGCTGTGCTATGGGCGCAATCTGGCTACGGGCAAGCTGGTGGACATCGGCGAGGCGGTGGGTATCATCGCCGCCCAGTCGATCGGCGAGCCGGGTACGCAGTTGACCCTGCGCACCTTCCACACCGGCGGCGTGGCCTCCGCCGATGACATCACCCAGGGTCTGCCGCGTGTGCAGGAGATCTTCGAGGCCCGCGTGCCCAAGGGCAAGGCCCTGCTGGCCGAGATTGACGGTGTGGTGCACATCTCGAAAGATGAAGAGGGTGTGCGCACCCTCCGCGTCGTGGCCACCGAGGTCTACACCGACGAGTACGCGGTGCCGGAAGGCTACGTCGTGACGGTGGAGAATGAAAGCGACGTGGTCGAGGGCCAGGTAATTGCTGAGAGCAACCGCGCCGGTCACAGTGATCCGCAGATCGTGGCGCGCCTGGCCGGACGCGCGTATGTCTATGCCGACCGGATCGTGATCAGCCAGGAGGACCGCGAAGAACGCGAACTGGTGGTGCCGCACACCGCGCGCCTGCGGGTAGAAAACGGCGAGCGCGTCGTGGCCGGCCAGCAACTGACCGACGGCAGCGCGAACCCGCAGGAGTTGCTCGATCTGCAGGGCAAAGAGGCCGTCCAGCGTTACCTGGTCAACGAGGCCCAGAAGGTCTACCGCAGCCAGGGCGTAAACATCAACGACAAGCACATCGAGGTAATCGTGCGGCAGATGTTGCGCCGGGTGCGGATCGAAGAGCCGGGCGACACCGGCCTGTTGCCCGGCGAGTTGATCGAGGCCGCGGAGTTCCGGCGCCTGAACAACGATATCGTCAGCCAGGGCGGCGAGCCGGCGACGGCGGCTACGGTGCTGCTTGGCATTACCAAGGCTTCGCTGAACACCGACAGCTTCCTCTCCGCGGCTTCGTTCCAGGAAACCACCCGCGTGCTGACCGATGCCGCCATCCACGGTAAGGTTGACTACCTGCGCGGCCTGAAGGAGAACGTGGTCATCGGCAAGCTCATCCCCGCCGGCTCGGGTATCGAGAAACGGCTGCTGGATGGTAGCCGGCGCGATGATCTGGTGGGGGAGATGGCGCGCATGATGGAAGAAGGCGCGCCGGCCCCGCCCGCCGAGCCGACGTCGCCCGAGGTGCAACGGGCCGAGGCGTTCCTCGGCATCCGTGAGACCGAGGCGCCCGCTGCCAGCGACGCCGATGAGAAGGTGCGCGCGCGGCTGCTCGAACTGATTGGTGAGGGTGCGCTCGAGGGCGGCGAAGAGCCGGACGAGGGCGAGGGCGAGTTCGGCGAGGAGGAGCCGTTTGGCGAGGACGAGCCCTTCGACGCCGATGGCGAGACGCCGGCTGACGACGAGCAGTGATCGTAGCCAGGGGACGGGAGGGCGCCACTCCATCAAGGGCGCCCTCCTGTCCGGGGCACGGGGAAGCCGGGCTTGCCCACGCTCCCCAACCAGCGCCGGCACATAGGGTATAATCGCCCGTATGGGCACGCCAAAGATCGCACAGCCCCGAGCCGCCGCCCGATCCACCGGCAACGCCGTCCTGGCCTGGCTGCGCGCCGAGGCCCTCGGTCTCCTTCATCCGTACCTGGGCGCCGTCCTCGCGGCGCTGGCCCTCGTCTTTTTCCTCGTCCCCCACTTGCCGTTCCACTACCGCATCTACGCCGGTTATGAAGAGGGCGTTGGCAGCGACCTGCCCTTCTTGCGCGGCTTCAATGGCGCCGAGCGCGGCGACTACGGCGCCTTCCGCTGGACGGCCGGGGAGTCCAGCATCCTGCTGCCGGGCGTGGGGCGGCGCGCGCTCCTGGTGTCGCTGACCCTGCTGCCGGGCTCGGCCACGCTGGGGCCACAGGAGGTGACCGTTTTCGCGGGCGAGCGGGCGCTGGCGACGCTGCCCTTGCGTCCTGCGGGGGGCCGCTACTGGTTGATCGCGCCTCCGGCAACCCAGGCTGACGGTTCCCTCCATCTAACCCTCCACAGCCCGACCTTCAGCCCGCCGGACGATCCCCGGCGCCTCGGCGTGCCGCTGGGGCTGATTACGGTCACGGCGCTGCCGGCGGGCCTGGTTGCTCCCGCCTGGGCGCCGTTCGGCCTCTGGCTTGGCGCGACGGCGCTGGCCTGGATGAGCGCGCGTCATGCCCTGAGAACGCCGTACCCGCTGCCCGACCGCGCGGGTGGGACGCCGCCCGTCCACGCCTACCTGGCCGCAGGCTTGCTGGCCGGGCTGGTGGCCCTGGCGGCGCTGCTCGACCCGCCGCGCTGGGCCTTCGGCGCCACGGCGGCGCTGATCGCCTGCACCCTGGCCTACCCCCTGGCAATTGCCGCGCGATGCGCCCTACCGGCGCTGGCGGCGCGGCTACACGTGCCCCTGGAGGCGTTCAGCCTGAACTGGCTGACGTTTTTTATCGTGCTGAGCTTCGCCCTGCGCTACGGCGGGCGGCTGTACCCCGACAGCATGCATGGCGATATTGGCTTCCATCATAATCGCTTCAACGACATGGTCTGGGGGCTGATCTTCATCGTCTCCAGGAACCGGGGGGTTGACTTTCCCTACCCGCCCGGCCCCTATGCCATCGTCGCGCCACTGACCCTGATCGGACTGCATCCGCGCGTGCTGCTGCAACTTGGCGCCGCGCTCGTTGATGCGTTAAGCGCCGCGGTGATCTACGCCATCGCCGCTCGCGTCACCGGGCAACGCGTGGCGCTCCTGGCGGCGGGGATCTACGTCTTCACCGCTGCCACGTTCATGACCACCTGGTGGGCCTTCATGACCCACATCTACACCCAGTTCTTCCATCTGCTGCTGATCGCCGCCCTGGCGCTGGCGTTCAGCGCCTGGCAGAGCAATGCGCCGGATACGCGGCGCTGGTGGACCCTGGGCGTGGGCCTGCTGTTGAGCATGGTCTTTCTCGGCCACTTTGGCTTTTTCATCAACACCGCCCTCCTGGTCGCGGGGCTGACGCTGGCGATCTGGGCCACAAGCCGGCGCGACGCCTGGGCGCGGCGCGCGCGCTGGCCCCTGACGCTGGCGGTGGTCGGTGCCGGCGCCCTGGCGCTCATCTTCTTCTACAGCGCCTACGCGCCGATGTTTCTGAACCAGTTCCAGACCGCCCGCGAGGGAGGGTTGAACGCCGTGGCGGGGCGCGAGCCGGCGAACCGGGCGCTGATGTGGCAAAACCTGTGGCGCAACGGCTTGATCATTCACTTCGGCCTCTTTCCGCTTGTGCTCATGCCCTGGGGCATCTGGCGGCTCTGGCGCGCCGCGCGGGCCGGCGCGCCCGGCGCTGGCCCGCGACGAGCGGTGCTCTGGCTGGCCCTCGGCAGCCTCGCCGTGGCCCTGGTCTTCGCCGTGTTCCCATTCGTGGCCGGCGTGACCAACAGTCCCCGCTGGCTGATGTTCATCGCCTGGGTAGTGGCGCTGGGCGCGGCGCTGGCTGTCGAGGCTCTCTGGCATCGCGGGTGGTGGGCGCGCCTGCTGGTCGTGTTGATGGGCGCCTTCACCCTGGCCAACACCGCCTGGTTCTGGATCGCCCCCATGCTGTGGCGCGTCCGTCCGCCGGAGCCGTTTTGATCGCGTGCGGAACAACAGGATCGCGGAGGACGCAGCCCTCCGCGCCACCCCCCGGAGGTTCGGGGGGCGCACAGAGCGAGGAAACCTATGGTCACCGCATTTGTCATGATCCACTGCGAAGCGCAACGCATCAGCGACGTAGCGCAGGCCGTGGCCGAACTGCCGCACGTCGCCGAGGTGTACTCCGTAACCGGGGACGTGGACATCATCGCCGTCTTACGCGTTACGGCCTACGAATCGCTTGACGAGGCCGTGCCCGGGGGGATCGCCCGCATCCCCGGCGTCACCAGCACGCGCACGGTGCTGGCCTTCCGCCGCTTCGCCCGGCGCGATCTCGAGGCAGGCTACGACATCGGTCTGTCGTAGATGGGAACGGAGTTTCCCTGCCAAGGAGGCTCAGAGGGGCCGAGCTCGCCGCACCGCCGGGGGAGACGCCGTCGCAGGTCCCCCCTTGACGCGCACATGTTTTCGTGTTATAGTTGCGAACACCAGTTCGATTCACTCGATCGATCGGTACGTGTCGGGGCGAGTGTCTACGTGCCACGAGGAGGTCACCCATGGCGAAGGATCTGAACAAGGTACAGCTCACCGGTCATCTCGGCGCCGACCCGGAGATGCGCTACACGGCGCAGGGCAGCGCGGTCACGACGTTCCGCGTTGCCAGCAACCGCACCTGGAAGGATCGCGACGGCGGCACCCACGAGGATACGGAGTGGTTCCGCATCGTCGCGTGGGACAAGCTCGGCGAGATCTGCAATACCTACCTCACCAAGGGTACCCGCGTCTATGTCGAGGGTCGCCTGCAAACGCGCAAATGGACCGACCGGGACGGTCAGGACCGCTACACCACCGAGGTGGTGGCCCAGGACATGATCATCCTCTCCAGCCGCAGTGAACGTGGCGTCGCGCCCGATGCGCTTGCCGAGGTCGAGGAGCCGGAAGAGGCCTCCGCACCACCCGCCCCGTCGCGCCGTGCTCCCGCCGCCCCCGGTGGCGCGGTTGAGCGACCCGCGGGCGCCTCCTCGCGCGCTCCGGCGCGCCCCGCCGCCCGCAATCAGCCCCAGCCCATCGAGAACGACGACGATATTCCGTTTTGAGAGCCGGTTTGGCCGCGCGGCCCGTCGCGTACCCGTCTGGGGGAAGTGGGGGGGGGGGGGGGGGGGG
>DAOUDA010000091.1:0-2170 GCA_034431835.1 Chloroflexaceae bacterium
CCGCCGACGAGGCCGTGGGCCACTCCGTGCAGGCCGCCGAGGCCGCCGCCGCCGAGGCCCGGGCGCTGTACCTGCACGGCGACCCGGCCGCGGCCCGGCAGCGCCTGGAACCCTATCTGCCGTTGCTGCTCAGTGGGCAGCTTATCGGCGCCGAAGAGCCGGTGCGCGCGCTGCGCGCTGCCGCCGAGGTGCTTGGAGCAGCGGACGACCCCCGTGGCGCCCAACTCCACGCCCGGGCGCGCGCCGAGCTCGAGCGGCGCGCCGCCCTGGTGCGTCCCGAGCGCCGCGACGCCTTTCTGAACGCCGTTCCCGCCCATCGCCAGCTGCTGGGCGCTGGTGAGCTGATGACCGAGTAATGCCCGGCGAGCCGTTGCGTGGAGGTGTGGAGGTGTGGAGGTGTGGAGGTGTGGAGCGGTAGAGCTGTTGAGCAGATGGTCAAGCCCGAGCCCGAAGATGACGGCCCCCCGCCCTTCTACGCATTAGAGTGGCGCTCCTCATCCTCCCCCGCCTTGCTACGCTCGGCGCCCCCTCACTCTCCACCGCAGGCGGAAAGCGAAGGGGCCGAGGGAGGGCGAGGACAGCCACACGGTAGTCTTCCATACGCCGCGCGCAACAGTATGCAAAACGGTCTCCCCGAAAGGGTTCCCCCCTCCCAACCCCTCCCGGCCCCTGCTCCCCTCGTCACCGTGCGCTGCCACGGCGCGCTGAACGACTTCCTGCCCCGCGCGCAGCGTGGCCGGCCCGTCACGTTGCCCTGGTCGGCCCACGAGACCGTCAAGCACCTGGTCGAGGTGGCCGGCGTGCCCCACCCGGAGATCGCCGCGCTGGCCGTCAACGGCGCGCCGGCGAGCTTCGATGCGCGGGTCGCGCCCGGCGCGATGATTGACGCCTACCCGCCCGAGGAGGCCCCGCCGGACGGGGTTCCGCTGCGCCCGCCGCTCGCGGAGCCACGCTTCGCCTGCGATGTGCACCTGGGGCGCCTCGCCGCCTACCTGCGCATGCTCGGCTTCGACACCCTGTACCGCAACGACCAGAGCGACGCCGACCTGGTGGCCCTTGCCCACGCCGAGGAGCGCGTCCTGCTCACCCGCGACGTGCGGCTGCTGATGCGCGGCGCGGTGACCTACGGTGCGTTCGTCCGCGCCACCGCGCCTGAGGCGCAGTTGCGTGAGGTGGCGCGGCGCTACGGCCTGCGGGCCAGCGCGCGGCCCTTCCGGCGCTGCATGCGTTGCAACGGCCTTACGGCGCCGGTGGCCAAAGCCGAGATCCTCGAACAGCTCCAGCCGAAGACCCGCCGCTACTACGACGAGTTCTGGCGCTGCCAGGTATGCGGGCAGATCTACTGGCGCGGCTCCCACGTGCAGCGGATGCAGGAGTTGATCAACCGGGCCTTTGCAGAACAATGCCGGTGACGAGTGAAGATTGTTAAGTGAAGATCCGTGCCGACCGCGTCGCGCTGCGGAGTAGGGGCAGTTCGCTGCGCAACGCCTCACCCAGATCATCAGACGTACCCGTAGGGACGCAGCGCGCTGCGTCCCTACGGGCTACCCGCATGCGGTAATAGCCGGCTGTTACGATTGACCACAGCGCCTCGCGGTTACGGCACAGGCAATGCTTACGAACCCTGCCCGGCGTGGCACTATCAGCAGGTAACAGCCCGACGATGGACGATCTGATCGAGCAGGAACGGATCCGCTTTGAGGCGCTGCGCCGAAGCATCTACCGGGCTGTCGGCGCCATCGGGGTGCTGGTGGTGCTCTATGCCCAGTACACGTTGCTCGACCCTGCTACAGCATACTCGCATCTCGAACGGGTGATCTACGCCCTCAAATGCTGCTCGCCGGATTCAGCGTCGTCGCGCTCTGGCAACTCGCCCGCCGGAACGTTCCCATCGAGCGGCTGGAGCAGCGCATGCTGCTCTTTTTTATCTTCCAGTCGTTGATCTTCAACAGCATCCTCCCGGCAACGTTCAACACACCACCTGAAGAGGCGTTGCGCGGAGCGATCGGCGATGACACCTGGTTCTTGCTTGTCTGCTGCGTCCTGGCTTGCGATGTGATGAAGGTCAGACGACCTCCTGACCGGCCAGGAAGCCGAGCAGCAGACCGTGAAACTGCTCCTGAGCCTCAAGCTGCGGGAAATGGCCGCAGCGCGGGATGATCACCAGCCG
>DAOUDA010000092.1:0-11721 GCA_034431835.1 Chloroflexaceae bacterium
TCGCGACCTGGCAGGCGCGCAGGCTCAACCCCTTCGACACATGCCTCCGGCTGCTCAGTCAAGCGGCTGCCTCCTAAGATTCCTTTCCCCCAGGTGTGAACACGTACTCCCTGCTTCATCCTTGACCAAATCGCTCTACCAGGTTACTCTGTAGGGGTATCATCCGGCGCCGGGTACGCTCTGGTTCGATGCCCCGCATCACCCGACGCAACCAGGGATCGCTGTGAAGGGTACGTATATTCTGGTGCTTCAACTGGATCGCCTGGCGTCTGGCTTGCGGATCGGCAAACTGGGCGTGTTTGACTTTCCCCCCGGGTTTTACCTGTACGTGGGCAGCGCCTTCGGCGCGGGCGGGCTGGCGGCGCGCCTGGCGCATCATTGCCGTGTCGAGAAGCCTCGCCCCCACTGGCACATCGATTATCTGCGCCCCATGGCTCGCCTCCGCGAAGCGTGGACCGTTGGCGGCCCCGAGCGCCTGGAAGGCCGCTGGTGCCGCGCCCTGGCTGCGGCTCCTGCTCTGAGCGCGCCGGTGCCGGGCTTCGGCGCAAGCGATACCCGCCATTGCACCCATCTCTTCTATTCGCCTCGTCCCCTCCGCTCCCAGGTGCTGACCACCATGATCCTGGAGCCGACCTTGCAGGAACAGGCGTTCCACCTGCGGATCGAGATCCATGCCTTTGAGGAGTGAGGGTCGGCGCACCGGCATGCCCAGAACCCCTTCACGCTCGAAAGACTCTGCACCTGAAAGCTCGGGGTTTGGGGAAACCGGGTTTTCCCCGGCGTACCGGGCGGGTCGTGGGCGCCCGCGCATGCGTGTGATCTCCAGCATCGCAATGGCTATTGACAAGGAAGAGTCGCCCGCGTATAGTGCAAAAGCGTTGCAACGAACCTGACGGGGCCGGTGACCAGCGCCGGGTGGGAGGGTCGGGGAGGGCCGCGCTCTTCCAGGAAAACTTCTTGCACCCCAGTTGTTGGGCCGAGGAACCATTCGCCGGTTGGGGCGAAAGGTCTTTCGTCCCAACCAGCCCCCGTCCGCAAGATGAGTGAGCAGTGGAGCGTAACCTCCTCCTCTGCTCGTATGAAAAAGCCTATGGGTGATAAAGTCGTTATCGTTGAGTCGCCGGCTAAAGCGAAGACCATTCAGAAGTATCTTGGTCGCGGCTTTCGCGTGACCTCCAGTATGGGGCATGTGCGCGATCTGCCCAGGAATGAACTTTCGATTGATGTTGAGCACGACTTTCAGCCGGTCTACGAGATTACCAGGGCGAAGGTGGTCAGCGAACTACGGCAGGCGATCAAGAACGCCGATGCGGTCTATCTGGCGACCGACCCTGATCGTGAGGGTGAGGCCATTGCCTGGCACATCACCGAGGCGGTAAAGGTGCCCCCGCGCACCCCCGTGCACCGGGTGGTGTTTCAGGAGATTACCCGCAACGCGGTGGAGCAGGCGATTGCCAATCCCCGTAGCATTGATAAGAACCTGGTGGACGCGCAGCAGGCCCGCCGGGTGCTCGACCGGCTGGTGGGCTACCAGCTCAGCCCGCTGTTGTGGGACAAGGTCAAACGCGGTTTGTCGGCCGGCCGCGTGCAGTCGGTGGCCGTGCGTCTGATCGTCGAGCGTGAGCGGGCGATCGAGGCGTTCGTTCCGGTGGAGTACTGGAGCATCGAGGCCGATCTGCTCAAGGGCGAGGCGCCCGAAGCCGGGGCCCGCGACGTCTTCCGCGCCGCCCTGGTGGAGCGCGATGGTAAGCGGCTGGAGAAGTTCGCGATTCAGAACCAGGAGCAGGCCCAGGCGATTGTGGCCGACCTGGAGGGCGCGCGCTACGAAGTGCGCAAGGTTACCCGCAAGGACAAGCGTCGCGGCCCCGCCCCGCCGTTTACCACCAGCACGCTCCAGCAGGAGGCCGGGCGCAAGCTGGGCTTCAGCGCCAAGAAGACCATGACCCTGGCCCAGCGGCTCTACGAGGGCGTAGACGTGGGCGGCGACGAGGGGCCGGTCGGGCTGATCACTTACATGCGCACCGATAGCACCAACGTGGCCGCCGAGGCCCAGGCCGAGGCGCGCCGGGTGATTGCCGGGCGCTACGGGAACGCCTACCTGCCCGAGAAGCCCCCCGTCTACCGCTCCAGGGCCAAAGGCGCCCAGGAGGCCCACGAGGCTATCCGCCCGACCAGCTCCGCCCGCCTCCCCGAAACGCTGAGTAACCACCTGGAGCGCGACCTGGCGCGCCTGTACGAGTTGATCTGGAAGCGTTTCGTCGCCTCGCAGATGGCCCCGGCGGTGTTCGATAGCACCACGGTGGATATTGATGCCTGGACCGTGGCAAGCCAGCCTGCCACGAACGCGCCCTACGTCTTCCGCGCCACCGGCAGCGTTCTGAAGTTCCCCGGCTTCCTCGCGGTCTACAACGTCAGTCTGGATGAGGGTGAGGAAGACGAGGACCGTGAGCGTCGCCTGCCACCCCTCGCCGAGGGCGAGCGCCTTACCCTGGTGCAACTGCTGCCGGTGCAGCACTTCACCGAGCCGCCGCCCCGCTTTACCGAGGCCAGTCTGGTGAAGGAACTGGAGGCCCTGGGCATCGGCCGCCCCTCGACCTACGCCTCGATCATCTCGACAATCCAGGAGCGCGAGTACGTCGAACTGGTGGAGAAGAAACTCATTCCCACCACTCTGGGTCGCGTGGTCACCGACTTGCTGGTCGAGCACTTCCCGAAAATTGTGGACTACGACTTCACCTCGGCCCTCGAACAGCAACTCGATGACATCGCCGAGGGTTCGAAGCAGTGGGTGCCGGTGTTGCGGGATTTCTACGCCCCGTTCCAGCAGACGCTCGATGAGGCCCGCCGCGAGATGCGTAATCTCAAGCGCGAGGAGATCGTTACCGACCTGCTGTGCCCGAAGTGCGGCCAGGGTTACCTGGCGATCAAGTTCGGGCGCAACGGCGAGTTTCTGGCCTGCACTCGTTACAGCAAAGAGGCAGGCTCAGAATCATGTGATTTTACCAGTGATTTCCATCGCGATAGCGATGGGAAGATCGTCATTGACAAAGCCTCGGCGCCTGAGACCAGCGACGTGATGTGCAACCTCTGTGGGCGGCCCATGGTGATCAAGAAGAGCCGCTTCGGCCCCTTCCTGGGCTGTTCGGGCTACCCGGAGTGCAGCAATACGCGGCGGATCGGCAAAGACGGCAAGCCTGTGCCGCTGCCCGAGCCGACCGGGGTGGCCTGTCCGAAGTGTCACGAGGGCGAGTTGCTGCGGCGCCGCGGCAAGTTCGGGCGACCATTCTTCGGCTGCTCACGTTACCCGAAGTGCGACTACCTTACCAACAGCCTGGAAGAGTTGGCGCCGGTGGTCGAGACCCCCGCCGCGCCTGCTGTGGTCAAGGGCGGTAAAAAGACGGCCCGCAAGGAACCGTCCGAAGCCGACAGCCTGGAAGCGTTGGCGCCGGTGGTTGAGACCCCCGCCGCGCCTGCCGTGGTCAAGGGCGGCAAGAAGGCGGCCCGCAAAGAACCGACCGAAGCCGAAGCCCCTCCCTCGCCCGCGCCCAAAAAACGCGCGCCGCGCAAGAGCGCCTGATCGGATTTCGGATTTTGGATTGCCATATGCGGCTCGGCTTTATGCGGCGATGATGGGTGCGTCCGGTATGCAACAGGAACCAGCATAAGGCGCCGGGAAAGGGAAAACCAGGACCCGCTGCACGGGAGGGTCTGGGAGGGTAGCGCCCTGCCAGACCTTCTTGCTTTTGATCCCTGGCGAACGCAGGTTATGCACAGGAAGGTCCGGGCGAGTGCAGACCTGCGAGGAAAACCTTTTTGTCTCGCTGTTGTGCAGGGCGGCCGCACAGGCGTCTATCGCCGGCGGAACAGCGCCAGAATGACGGTCGCAACCAGCGCGTAGGGCGCCAGCGCGCCGCCGCCGAAGCCCGGCGCCGTCACTGCGGGCGCGGCAGTGCCAGCGGGCGGCGCCGGATACGGCCCTACCGCCTCGGTGGGCCGCGGCAGCTCTGGAACCTCAACCGTTTCCGTAGCTGGTAGCCCCTGCGTCGGCGCCTCCGTGGCGGGCGGCGCGGAGGGGGGCGCGGCCGTGGCGGGCG
Organism: Chloroflexaceae bacterium; assembly: GCA_034431835.1. Classification (GTDB taxonomy): domain Bacteria; phylum Chloroflexota; class Chloroflexia; order Chloroflexales; family Chloroflexaceae; genus JACAEO01. The sequence continues at coordinate 4,095 of DAOUDA010000092.1, forward strand.
GGGCGGTGGGTGGCCCGGCGGTGGCGATTTCCATCGTGGGGGGCGGGACGACCGTCGGGTCGGCCGTGCCGCTCTCCACCGTGGGGGACGGGGCGGTGGGTGGCGCGGCCGTGGCGGTCTCGATCGTGGGGGGTGGCGTCATCGGTGGCGGCGCCGCCGTTGGTTCAAGCGGCGGGGCCAGGGTTGCCGTTGGATCGGAAGTTGCCGTAGCCGGTGGCGGCGTGGCCGATGGCGCCGCGCTGGCAGTGGCAGTGGGTGGCGCCAGTTCATCGGCCCGTTTGATCGCCGCTCCGCTCAACTGCGCCGCGTTAGGGGTCGCGGTATCGCATGGACCAATCGCGACCGGGGCGCTGTTCGTGACCGGCGAGTAGGCCACGCCGTTGACCGTCACCGTGTAGCTCGGATTCGGAACGGTCCGGCATTGGGGCGGATTGCCGAGCGGGAGAATGATGTTCACGATAATGGTGATGCTTCCGCCCGGGGGCAGGGCGCCGTTCCAGGTGAGCGTCCGGGTGTCAGGGTTGTACACAACCGTCGCAGGGCTGACCACGGGTGTTTCGTAGGTGTCATCTGGCAACCGATCTTCAAATGCCACCGCCGCTGCCGTTGCCGATCTATTCTCGATAACGATCGTCCAGATTAACCCATCGAAATCGGGCATCGGCGCGGGAGGCTGCGCCCGCGCACCGGTTTTGTTAACTGTCACGAGGCCTGCCGGTGTCGGGGTAGGCGTGCTGGTTGGCGTCGGCGTACTGGTGGCGGTGGGTGTGTTGGTGGCGGTGGGCGTACTGGTGGCGGTGGGTGTGTTGGTGGGAACAGGTGTATTGGTAGGTGCGGGCGTACTGGTGGCGGTGGGCGTATTGGTGGCCGTGGGCGTATTGGTAGGCGCGGGCGTACTGGTGGCGGTGGGCGTATTGGTGGCCGTGGGCGGCACGGGCGTGGCCGTGCGCGTGCTGGTAGCCGTTGCCGTGTTGGTAGCGGTGGGCGGCACAGGCGTGGCCGTCGGCGCGCTGGTGGCGGTGGGCGGCACGGGCGTGGCCGTCGGCGCGCTGGTGGCGGTGGGCGGCACGGGGGTGCTGGTGGCGGTGGGTGGCGCGGGGGTGCTGGTTGCCGTGGGTGGTACGGGCGTATTCGTCGCCGTCGGCGGCGCTGCCGTGGGTGTCACCACGATGCTCGTCGTGGCCGAAGGCGTCGGTGTGTTCGAGCGAGGCGTGGCCGTGGGCGCGCTGGTCGCCGTGGGTAGAGATGGCGTCGTCACCGCTGGAAGGGTGGCCGTCAGCGTTGGTGCAACTGGAACGGGCGTGGCGGTGGCCGTTGGCTGGCCAATGATAATTTGCAGCGTCGGGGTGGGGCTCGGCGCGCGGTCGCCCCCCGGCGTGCCGGTGGGCGTGCGTGTCGCCGTCGCGCCAGTATCAGGCGTGGCGGTCACGCCGGGGATAATCACAATGATGGTGGAGGTTGGCGAGGGTTGGCTTCCTCCAGCGATGGCGGTAGTTGCGGGCAGCGACGTCACCGTGGGGCGAGGGGTCGGCGGGACGGTCGGTGTCGGGGTAGGCGGAACGATGGAGGCGATCGGAGGGGCGACCTCGACCAGAGGAGCGACGGTAACGTCTGCCGAGACGCCAACGGGCGTTTGCGCGCGGCGGGCCACCTCGGTGGCCTGCAGATCGCCGAGGGCGGGATCGACCGCCGCGAAGCTGATTCCCGGCGGGAACGGGCGGTAGAAGCCGAACCCTGAGGTGGCCCCCACATCCTTGAACGGATCGTGGTCGGGCATAATCAAGCGCAGGGCCACCTCGGCAATGCAGCCGATGGGCAGCAAGGCCAGCAGCAGCGCGAGCAGGACGAGTCCGGTCAGGCCGTCACGGCGAGGCCGCTGACTCGTTGGATTGGGCGACGGCAAGGGTTCGTTCATTGGCCTGCTGCAGAGTGATGCTGAAGGTGCTTCCACGGCCTGGCGCGCTGTCAACGCGCACCGTACCACCCTGACGCTCGATCAACTGGCGGGTAATCGCCAGTCCGAGGCCGCCGCCTCGCTGGCTCGAGCTATTGCCGTCAATGCGCTGAAAGCGCGAAAACAGACGGGGCAGCATCTCCGGTGGGATGCCCTGGCCGGTATCGGTGACATCGATCTGCACCTGCCCGCGCAGCGGGAAGGCCCTGATGGTCACACCGCCGGCATCGGTGTACCGGCGGGCGTTATCGAGCAGGTGACCAAGCGCGCGTTGGAGTTGCTCGCGATCGGCGAGCACGGCAGGCAGATCGGGCGGGATTTCCACCGTGACGCTGAGGTGTCTGGACTCGAAGGCAGGGAGCAGTGGCGCCAGGGCCCGATTGACCACGATGTCGAGATCCAGCGGCTGCAGATCGGCGCGCAACCGCCCCGACTCGATATCGGCGATCAGAATGGCGTTGTTCACCATATCGGTCATCTCGACGGCCCGCTGGCGCACCTGCTCGAGCAGGTCGGCCTGGTCCGGCGTGGGTGGTTTGCCGCCGGTACCCCGCAGGAGCAACTCGGTAAAGCCACGGATCACCGTCAGGGGGGTGCGCAGTTCGTGAGAGATGGTGGCGATAAAGTCGGTTTTGGCCTTGTCGATGGCCACGGCCTCGGTAACATCGTGCAGCACGATCACCTCGCCGGCGGTGTGTCCTTCCTCGGCCAGCAGCGGCGAGCGCGTCAGGGTAAGGTAGCGCTGGCCCAGGCGGAACTGCGGGTCGCTGCGGCCAAACACCTCGCGCGCCTGCGGCGCCGGTTCGAGGGGCAAGGCATCGAAGCGCGGGCGCGTCTCGCGCCAGTTGGTGAGGCCCAGTATCTCTTCAGCGGCGCGGTTCAGTTGGATGATCCGCCCCATCTCATCGCAGACGACCACTCCATCGCCGATGGAGCTGAGAATGGCCTGGCGTTGTTTGGCATCCTGCTGCACCTGGCTGTAGAGCAGGGCATTGGTCAGGACGGCGCTGGCGATATTCGCCACCACTGCCAGGCTCTGCTGGCTCGACTCGTCGAAGGCCTCCGGCTCGGGGTGGACCATCAGCAGCGCACCGGCGACCTGCCGTTGCCGGAAGATCGGCATCCAGTGGACCGTCTGAAGCCCGGCGCGCGCCAGGCCAGCCGCCTGAGCGGTCTGAGGATCGACAGGCAGCAGGCGCGGTTCCTGAGGGTCGAAGGCGCTCAATGCAGCGATGCGGGAAGGCTCGAGCGCCTGGTTGGGGAGTGACCGCAGGCTCTCGGGCGCGGCGGGACGGGTGCGATAGCCGAAGCCCTCGCGCGTTTCCAGCAGCGCGAGGGCTTCCGTACCAGGCACGAAGGCGGCGGCGGCCTCCGAGGCGACCGTCAGCACCTGGTCAACATCGATCGTGCGGTTCAATTCACGGCTGGTCACGTACAGGCGCAGCAGGTGCTCGGTCATCTGGTTGAAGGCCAGGGCCAGCCTGCCAAGCTCATTCGGTTCGCTGACCGTACTGCGCCGCTCCAGATCCCCCGCGGTGACCGCTTCGGCCGTCTCAACCAGGTTTTGCAGGGGGCGGGTAATGCGACGGGCCACCAGAACGCCGACGATCACCGTCGCCAGCGCAAGCGCGGCAGTGACTCCGAGCACCGCCGAGCGGCTCGACGACCAGGCGCTCACCACGAAGTCGGTCGAGAGACCGACGGAGAAGTAGCCCGACTGCACCCCGCGGATCACCAGCGGCGCGTAGAGTTGTTGAAACGCGCGTCCGGCCACCATGGCCACGGTATTGACGGAACAGGCGGGTGGGCGCGTGGTTTCGACGGGTGAGACCAGCCGCCCCGAGAGTATGCCAATATCGAGGCAGGGATCTTCCGTTTCGGAGCCGCTCCCACGACCCGTTCCCGCGCGCGCGCCGGGTGTGTTGAGGTCCCTCAACTGAGCCAGCAGGCGCTCGCTCATATCGAGCGAGGCGAGATCCACACCGGTGACGGTGGTGGCATAGGCGATGCCCCGGACATCATAGATCGTGCTCAGCGCCGACTGGCTGCGCTGCTGCAAATCGGCGAGCAGGGCATCGAGGCGTTGAGCGACGAGCAACCCGCCGACCAGCAACTCATCGTCGCCGCTTCGGCTGCTCACGTACACCGGCGCGACGGTAAAGAAGTGCAGGTGATCCTTCCCTTCGCTATCGCGGAAGGAGATCAGGCCGCTGAACTTATCACCCTGGTCGCCGGTGCCGGGTATGGGTGTGCTCTCGCCGCGCAGAACGCTCTCGACCAGGGGGATGCCGGCCAGATTGGTGCCCAGGTAGCGGATGGGTGCGCTGCCATCGTCGGCGCTGCGCTCCCAATCTACCAGGGCCAGGCCTTGGGGATCAAAGACGATCAACCGGTCCGGCTTAACGTTCTCGTTGACCTGAGCAAGCTGCCACAGGCCCTCAAGGGCCTGTTCGAGGCCCGGGACGTTGCGGTCGCGCATGGCCTGAGGCACGGAGGGAGCGCCGGTCTCGGCGTTCGGCGCGGTGAAGATCATCTGCCCGAGGAAGGTCAGGTTGCCGATCTCGCGCTGGGCGAACGACTCGGAGAAGTTGCGCGCCACCTGACCCAGTTGATTATTGAAGCGTTCCTGCCAGCTATCGGCCACCAGGGTGATGGCAATAAACGAGCCAACCAGCATTACCAGGATCATCAGGACAAGGTACGGACCGATGACGGTGTACTTGAGTTGCGAGCGGTAGGTGTTGAGAAACTGCCGCATCGTCGTGACCCGTATGAATGCCTGGCGTCGCTGGTCGTACAACCTGAGGGGGCGACGAAAAGTTCTGCACGTACCGTGGCCCTCTGGCCCGCCGGTAGCCTGGGCCCGCTGGATCTTACACTATGTAGCAATATCCATGAATGAACTCATTATAAAACATCGCTAATGAAAGAAATGAACGCCATGTATGACAATTTTTTAAGATGTCAAACGTGTAAATCATTTGCCCGTGCCAGCGGGGAAGCGCTCTGAGGGTCCGGCTGTTCACGTCGGACGAAGTCGCTCTGCTTGCGTCGCGTTTAGCGTACCGCCTGGACCTCATCTGGCGACCCATCAGGCGCCAGGGGCAATCCCAGGGCGAAGGTGCTGCCCTGGCCCTCAACACTCTCCAACCAGATTCGCCCGCCGTGGGACTCGACCGCGAGTTTACAGAAGGTTAAACCCAGACCGGTACCCTGGGTCTTTCGCCCGCCGTGGGCCTGGCCAAACTTCTCGAAGATGCGTTCGTGGTACTGGGCGGGAATGCCCGGGCCTTCGTCGCGCACCCAGAAGACGAGCCAGTCGCCGGGGGCAAGGGCCGGCAGGCTGACAGGCGGATCGTCCATCGCCGCGCCCTCGGCGCTCACCCGCACCGACGCCGCTCCCAGGGTGACCGTACCGCCGGTCGGCGAAAACTTGATCGCGTTATCGAGCAGGTTCTGCAGCACGCGCACGAGCGTGTCGCGGTCAGCTTCGATCAACGGCAACCCCACGGCCAGATCCTGCACCAGGCGCACCTTCTGCCCCTGGGCCGAGACCTTGAGTCGATCCAGCACCTGGTCCACCACCTCGTAGGGCGAGAGCGGTTGCCGGTCGAGTTGCATGCGGCCCTGTTCCATCCTGGCGATATCGAGCAGAGTGTTCACCATCTCCAGCATGGTCTGGCTGCCCTGATAGGCGATGCTGAGCAACTCCTGCTGCTGCGCGGTGACCGGACCGCCAAGGCCGCGCCGGACCATCGCGATGCCGTTCATGATCGAGGTGAGTGGCGCGCGCAGATCGTGGACCAGCATGCCGGTGTAATCTTCGCGCAGTTGGGCCAGTTCACGCTCCTTCGAGATATCCTGAAACAGTGCCAGGCGCCCGATCGCGGCGCCGCTGGTTTCGTGAACCGGCAGAAGGTAATGGCGAATGAAGCGCCGCGGCGGCCCGCTGAACTCCAGTTCGACGACCGCCTCGGCGCGATCGCCGTCGTTCAACCACGACGGGCGCTCCACCGCGGTGGCCCGGGCGTTCAGTTCAGCCAGCACCGTTTCGAGCGGGCGGCCAATCAGAGCCTCGCGGCGGGTTTGCAGCAAGCGGGCCGCGGTCGGGTTGGCCGTCACAATCTGGTCGCGCATATCGGCCATCAGGATGCCGTCGTTGGCGGAGTTGAGAATCGCCTCGAAGCGGTCGCGAACGGTCGTCACCGTCTGGAAGAGGCGCGCGTTTTCGATTGCCACACCGATCGTCGCCGCCATACGCGCCAGGCGTCGGGCCTCTTCTTCGGTGAACAGCCCTTCAATCTTGTTCAGCAGTTCGATGACGCCGATGGTGCGCCCCTTGACCACAATCGGCACACAGAGGATGTTCCGCACCTCAAAGCCGACCGAGTCGCTGACGTTGCGCAGGAACCGCGGGTCGGCGGCGACATCGTGAACGATCTCGTACCGCTGCGACTCGGCCACGCTCCAGACGATCCCCTGGCCGTGGGGGATGCGCACGCCGAAGAGCTTCTCCTCGCCGGCCTCCAGGGTCATCACAAAGACCAGTTCGTCCGTCTCCTCGTCGAGCATTAGAAGTGAGCCGGCCTCCACCTGAAAATACTCGTTGAGCTTTTCCATCACCAGGTGGTAGACCTCACGGGTGTTGAGCGAGGAGGCGACGGCGGCGGCGATATCGTTCAACGTCTCCAACTCGGCGTTGCGGCGCTGGGCCTTCTCGGTGATCCGGAACGCGGTGATCGCGGCGGCCATCTGGCCCGCCAGCAGGCGCGCGTGGCCGATCTCGTCGTCGGAGAAATGGCGCGGCTCCTCCACACTGGCGAAGATCAGCAACCCGATGCAGGCATCCTGGGCCACCAGCGGGAGCAGCAGCAGCGAACGAATGTGCCCCGCGCTGGCCAGCGCGGCAATCTCGGACAGCCTGGAGTTGGTCACGAGCTGGGTGAGTTCGGCGATGTCGCTGATCTGGGCCGGCTGCCGGTTCAGCACCACCTGGCGCATCAGGGTGGTTTCCGCCAGGGGAAAGGGCGCCGGCAGGCGCACCTGCGGCGGATAGGTGTTGGTGAGTTGTGCCAGGCTGCCATCCTCGCTCAGCAGCACCACGCTACTATTGTGCAGAGCGAAGAGGTGGGCGAACTCGTTGAGGCTGAGCAAGAGCAGTTCATCGAGGTTGGTGGCCGTCTCGATCGCCGCGGCGATCCGCAGGAGCGCACCGTTACGCAATTCGAGCAGGGAATCCTTGGTCATCTGGTGCTCGTGATCGGTCATGCGCTTGCTTTCGTGTGAGCGGCGGTTCTGGAAGCAGGATGGCCCGGAGCGTCAACACCTCTCCGGAAGCGGTTGCCCTGTTGGCCCGGTCCCTCACATACAGCAATGCCAGGTGGCGCCTGCAGCGGCGCTGATATTCTCCGTATTATAACGATGGTTGCTTGCATGAGCAACCGGGGCGCCGGCGCCCCGGTTCAAGCATGGTCCGTCTCCGATGGGCGCGGTTCTGGCGGCCAGGCCGCCAGAACCAGCGCAACACCTGGAGTATGGGGCTCGCCCCGGAGGCGCTGTATCAGCCCTGCCGGTGTAGCGATCCGCACTCCGCATAGAGTGCCTCGTGCCGGGCGGCGATGGCGCTCCAGGAGAAGCGCGCGGCCAGGGCGCGCCCGGCGGCGGCAAGGCGCG
>DAOUDA010000093.1:0-14567 GCA_034431835.1 Chloroflexaceae bacterium
GTTCAGATTTACCGCAGAGCACGCAGAGGGGCGTAGAGGATGAGCATTTTGAAGCCCTTTGCGACCCTCCGCGCCCTCCGCGGTGTGAACACGTTCGGTAGATGTGAACACGCCCCTCTCCCGCTCAGGGAGAGGGGCGCAGGGGGGGTGAGGACCGTAAGCACATTGGAATGCCGAGAACCCCTTCTCCCTCGAAAAACCCTACACCTGAGAGCCTACTCCTCCCCGGTGGCGCGGCGGCGGGCGCGTTCCTTGGCCGCGCGCAGGCGCGCCAGGGGATCATCGGTCGAAGCGGGTGGCGCCGCCGGAGGCGGTGCAACCAGAGGAGGGACGGGCGGCGGCGGTCCCGCCGGGTCGGTGGGCACAGCAACGCCGGTGGCTGACGGCGCCGGGGTCTCGGGCGCTACGGGGCCGCCGATGCGCTCGTGCGCGCGTCGTTTGGCCCCGGCCAGACGCTCCAGGGTCGGATCAACCGGCGCGGGGGCGGGGCGGGCCGGCGCGGCGCGAGGGGTCGTCATCCAGGCCCGGGCCGCGGCGAAGTCCTCACGGCGCAGGAGGAGGCGTCGCGCGGCAATATCGAAGACCAGCAACAGCAGCGCCAGGGCGAGCAGGGGCATGGCGATCTCGCGGGCGCGCGTCACGCCGCTATCAACGCGATTGAAGGCCGCCGCCGCCTCGGTCAACGGCGCGCCGCCGGTAAGCGCGGCGAGTTCGGCCAGCAGGGCCGGGTTGGCCTGGGCGCCACGGTACTCCGAGGAATAGGGCACCACCAGGCCGGCGGTCTCCTGCAGCACCGGCCGGCCCGCGGCGGCGCCGCTGATCTGCACCAGGTACGTGCCCGGCGCCGGGCTCTCGAAGCGGCCCTGGTAAGTTTGCGGGCCGACCTGCGGCAGGGTCACTTCACGCCGGGAACCATCGGTGCCGATCAAGGTCGCGGTGATCTCCAGGTTCTCCTGGCCCGGGCCAGTGGTCAGCCGGATGAGGGTTTCGGCGCCGGCCACCTCCATCTCGGCGCTGACCTCCTGGCCGCCGCGGGTGGGCAGCACCGCGCCGACGAGTTGGCCGGCAAAGCGCGGAAAGCCTTCCCAGCGGATCCACTCCGCCGCCCATTTGCCGCGGGCGTCGCTAAGCCAGGCGGCGCTGCGCCCCAACCCGTACTGCCAGATCGCCAGCAGAGGCTGATCATCGTCGGTTTCCAGCACCGCGCGGGCGCTCTCTTTGAGTGTGCTGCCGTTGAAGCCGAAGAGCGGGGGCAGGCCGCCGAGACCGGCCAGGATCGGGCTTTCGCCGATGGCCACGGGCACGAAGGGGCGTTCAATGATGTAATTGCCGACGGTGGTGATGGTCTCCTGCACGAAGATCTGCGGCACCTCGGCCATGTCCTGGGCTGGATAGTAACGCCCGCCGCCGGCAATCGCCAGGCGTTCGAGATAGTCAGCCGAACCGCTGCCCGCCGCCACCACGGTGAGGGTCATGCCCTGGGCGCGCATGCGCTCGGCAATATCTACCTGGTCGCCGCCGGAGCCCCAGCCGTCGGTGAGCAGAATCACGTGCTTGAGACGGGCGTCCACGCCCTGGAGCAGCGCCTCGGCTTCGAGCAGACCGGCGCGGACGTTGGTGGAGCCGCGCGGCTCGAGGCCTGAAAGCGCCTCGATCACCTCCTCGACCGTTGCGCCGGTGGTCGGCGGCATGGTCTGGACGGCGCGGCTATCGAACGACACGATGCCGAGGGTGTCGTGCGGTCCCAGGAGCGCGGCGGCCTGGGCCACCGCCTCCTTGGCAATGTCCACCTTGCGCGTCCCGGCCGCCTGGAGGGGCATGGCCCCGCGATCGGGGCTGGCGCAGTGGCAGGCGTCCATCGAACCGGACTTGTCAATCACAAAGACGAGGGCCAGGTCGGGCCGTTCCTCGCGGTTGCGCACGTCCATATAGACCGGGAGGGCCTCTTCGATCGGCGTGCGCCCGTAGCCGCCGACGCCGAAACTCTCCTCGCCGCCGATCATCACCAGGCCCCTGCCCAGATCGCGGACATAAGCCGGCAGAGCGGCCATGGCGCCCACCGGCAGGGCGCGGGCCGGGGTGTTGACCAGCACCACGCTGTCATAGGCGCTCAGGCCGGCCAGGTCGGTGGGCATCATCTCTGGAATAACAATCTCGGCGATGATATTGGTGGCCTGGAGGCCGGTAGCCAGCGGCTGGGCGTCGGCGCGGGCGGCGGCCACCAGCAGCACCCGCGGCGGCCCCTGGATCTGGATCAGCGCCGATGCTTCATTATTCTGCGGGCGCCCATCCTGGTCGGGTTCGATCTGCACACGGAAACGCTGGAAACCGGCGCCGGAAACCTCGACCTGGAACGGAACCTCGTTGGCGCCGGGTTGCAGCTCAACCCGTCGTTCGGCAATCACCCCGCCATCGCCGATCAGGCGCACCGTGGCGCCCTGGGCCACGGTGCTTTCCACCGTGGCGATCACTGTGGCGCGCTGGTTGTCGCGCACGCGGGCGGGGGCCTCCAGGCGGACGATCAGCGCCTCGGCGTCATTGGAGTTCAGGGCGAGATCAACAATGTCAATCGGCACTCCCCGCGCAGCGGCCAGGCGCGCGGCCTCGATCGCCCGTCCCTCGTTCTCGCCGCCGTCGGAGAGGAGCACCAGGCGCTTCTCGGCATCGGCGGGAAAGAGGGCCAGACCGAGCTGGATGGCCTCGGCGATGTTGGTGCGGGTCGCCACCGGCACAGAACTGATGCGGCCCAGACGGCGCTCCTCGCTGGGCGCCCGTTCCACCAGGGCATTGCCGCCGAAGACAACGATAGCCGCCCGGTCGCCCGGCGGCATCTGCTGGAGAGCCTCCTGGATGAAGGTCTCAGCCTGGGCGCGGGTCGAGGGCGGCATCGAATCGCTCCCGTCGAGCAGAAAGACCGTCGTCAGGCGCTCGACGGGAAGCACGAGCTGCGCGCCGGCCACGGCAAAGACCAGCGCAATGGCGATCACACTGCGGAGCGCCACGCTCGTCCAGAAGCGTCCCGGCGTCAATCGGCGCGGGGGGAGCAGCGCGACGGCCCAGATCAGCCCAACCACTATCAGCAGCCAGAGCATCTCGGGGTAGATGAACGAGAGGCGCGGCATAGGCAATCTTTCGGCGGGAAGCGTGACCCGCCGGGGCGGGCCGTGGAACGGTTTTTGGGGCAAGTTGTTTCATTCTACCGGATCGAGCGGTCGATTCGCAAGCCCGTCCGGGGCGCCCGCCTCCCGCGGCATGCCCCTGGCGCGCAAAAATGGTACAATACCCGCGCCGCAACCGCATTCAACCCGGGGACAACCACCTCCCGGCGTTGTAACGACGCCAGGTTGATGACCTGACACAAGAGCAATGGAGCTTCCCACAGAACTGCTTACCCGGGCGCACTACTGGATGCGCCTGACCCGCGCCCTGGACGAGCGCGGCGCTTTCCTCCACAAGCAGAGCAAAATCATCGGCGGCTACTTTTCACAGATCGGCCACGAGGCCATCAGTGTCGCCGCTGGACTGGCCCTCGGCCCCGACGATGTGGCGGCGCCGATGCATCGTGACCTCGGCACGTACCTGGTGCGCGGGCTGCACCCGCGGCGCATTCTGGCGCAGTTCCTCGGGCGGGCGACGGGCGTCAGTCGCGGGCGCGACGCTAATCTGCACGGCATGGGCGATCTGAGCCTGGGCCTCATCGGGTTCATCAGCCATCTACCGGCCTCCACCGGGGTGATTGCCGGCGTGGCCCACGCCTTCAAGCTCAAGGGCGAGCCGCGGGTGGCGATGGCCTTCTTCGGCGATGGGGGCGCCAGCCAGGGCCTGGCCCACGAGGCCCTGAACTGGGCCTCGGTCTTCCACCTGCCGATGGTGGTCATCTGCGAGAACAACCAGTACGCCTATTCCACCCCCCTGGCGCGCCAGATGCGCATCGAGCATATCGCCGACCGCGCCGCGGGCTATGGGATGCCTGGCGTCATCGTGGATGGCAACGATTTCTGCGCGGTGTACGAGGCCGCTGCTCAGGCGGTGGAGCGGGCGCGCGCCAGCGGCGGGCCGACCCTGATCGAGTGCAAGACCATGCGTATGCGCGGCCACGCCATCCATGACAATATGGCCTATGTCCCGAAGGAACTGCTGGAAACCTGGGCCCGGCGCGATCCGATCGCCCGTCTCGAGGCCCTGCTCCGCGAACGGGGCTTGCTCGATGACGCCGGCCTTGCCGCCCTCCTTGACCGCATCGACCGCGAACTCGACGAGGCCCAGGCCTATGCTGAAGCCAGCCCCTATCCCGACCCGTCGGAGGTGACGCAGGGGGTGTACGCGCAGTGAGGGGGCGCAGCCAATCCTGCGGCCTTGCTTTGAGAGAGGACGGACCATGACCTGGGATGCGAATCTCCACGCCGGTATCACCACACTCGCCGAGACGGGCGACGCGCCGGTCAACGCCACCCGCGAACTGACCTACCTGGAGGCCATTCGCGAGGCGCTGCGCTACGAACTGGGGCGCGATCCGGCGGTGCTGCTGCTGGGCGAAGACATTGGCGTCTACGGCGGCGCCTTCAAGGTGACCCAGGGCTTGATCGAGGAGTTTGGCGAGCAGCGGGTGATCGACACTCCGATGACCGAACTGGCCATGATCTATGCGGCGATCGGCATGAGCTTCCAGGGCTTCCGCCCGGTGGTGGAGATGCAGTTCGCTGATTTTATCTCCACCGGCTTCGATGCGATCGTGCAGTTCGCCGCCACCAACCACTACCGCTGGGGCCAGCCGGCGCCGATCACCATTCGCGCACCGGGCGCGGGCGGTCTTCGCGCCGGTCCCTTTCACTCGCAGAGCAACGAGGCCTGGTTCGTGCACACCCCGGGGCTGAAGGTTGTGGCGCCCGCCACCCCCGCTGACGCCTGGGGCCTGCTGGTCAGCGCCATCCGTGATCCCAACCCGGTGATCTACTACGAGACGAAGTATCTCTACCGTTCGCTCAAAGGGCCAGTGGCCGGCGGCGAGGCCGGTCTGACGCCGATCGGCGTGGCGGCTCTCCGCCGCGAGGGCGAGGAGTTGTCGATCATTACCTACGGCGCGATGGTCCACGAGGCCATGGCGGTCGCCGCGGACCTGGAGCGCGCCGGGCATAGCGTCGAGGTGCTCGACCTGCGGACGCTCAAACCCCTCGATGAGGCAGCCATTCTGGCCACCTCCCGCAAGACCGGCAAGGTGCTCATCGTTCACGAAGCCAATCGCACCTGCGGCGTCGGCGGCGAAGTGGCCGCGCTGATTGCCGAGCACGCCTTCGAGTGTCTCGACGGCCCGATTACCCGTGTGGCCGCTCCCGACACGCCCGTGCCCTACAGCCCGCCCCTGGAGGACGCTCACCGTCCCGATGCGGCGAAGATCCGCGCCGCGGCGCAGCGGTTACTGGAGTATTGAAGAGCAGGTTGCCCCACTACCACCTGACAGGCAGCACCATGACCCGGCACATTTCCTCGCCCCCCAGGGCGCATCGTTCCCTGCCCGGGGCGACGCTTCTGGCCTTTCAGCGCGACCCGACCGGCTTTGTGAGCGCCATGGCCGCCGAATATGGCGACATCGTCCGTTTCCGGCTCGGCGCGCAGCCCACGCTGCTGCTCAGCGACCCTGATCACATCCGCGACGTGCTGGTTACCAACAGCAAGAACTTCGCCAGGGGGCGGGCCCTGCAGCGAGCCGGGCGACTGCTCGGCGAGGGGTTGCTCACCAGCGAAGGGGAATTTCACCGCCGCCAGCGCCGCCTGGTGGCCCCGGCCTTCCATCGCCAGCGCATCGCGGCCTACGGCGAGCGCATGGCCTGCCTTGCCGAGGCCCACCAGGCCCGCTGGCAACCCGGCCAGACGGTGGACATGGCCGCGGAGATGATGCGCCTGACGCTGCGCATCGCCGGTGATACGCTGTTCGGGGCCGATACCGACGCCACGGCCGCCGAGGTCGCGGCGGCAATGCACGATCTGCTGGAGTTGTTCACACTCGTGCCGCTGCCCTTTAGCCAGGTGCTTGAGCGGCTTCCCTTGCCGTCTACCCGGCGCTTTCATGCCGCCCGCGAACGTCTCGACCGGATCGTCTACGATCTCATCGCCCGCCGGCGCGCCTCCGGTGAGGATCGGGGCGATCTGCTCTCAATGCTGCTGGCCGCCCGCGATGTCGAGGGTGATGGCAGTGGTATGAGCGACAGACAGGTGCGCGATGAGGCCCTGACGATCTTCCTTGCCGGTCACGAGACCACGGCCAATGCGCTGGCCTGGACGTTCTACCTGCTCTCGCAGCACCCCGAGGTGGCCGCGCGGCTGCGCGCCGAACTCGATGCGGTCCTGGACGGCCGGGCGCCCACCGTCGCCGATCTGCCGCGCCTGGGCTACGCCGAGATGGTCTTTGCCGAGGCGCTGCGGTTGTACCCGCCGGCCTGGATCATCGGCCGGCGCGCCCTGGCGCCCTTCAGCCTGGGTGACGAAGCGTTCGCCGCCGGAACCATCGTCCTGATGAGCCAGTGGGTTGTCCATCACGATCCGCGTCACTACCCCGATCCGTACCGCTTTGACCCCGAACGCTTTCGCCCCGAGGCCCGCGCCGCGCGGCACAAGTTCGCCTATTTTCCTTTTGGGGGCGGGCCGCGGATCTGCATCGGCGAAGCCTTTGCCTGGATGGAAGGTACGCTCGTGCTGGCGACCCTGGCGCGGCGCTGGCAACCGGCGCTCCTGCCCGGCCATCCCGTCGCGCTGCAGCCAACCATTACCCTGCGACCGCGCTACGGGCTGCGCATGCGCCTCGATGCCCGGGGTTGAGGCAAAGCCTCTGGGGCGCGCCCCGAACCCCACCGCCGCAGGCGGATTTGCATCGGTCCTGCCTTGATGTCCTGTTAGCGGGTCGCGTATGCTATGATAGAAATAGTACAAATAATCAGGAGGTGCGGTCCTCACCCTTCTCCCCAATTTCCTCCCTTTGCACATGTGGTGGAGCGGGAGGGTGTTGCGGGCAGGGTGACACAGGGCCACGCCCTCCGGGGAAGCCTCTGGTGCATGCCAGCAAAGGACCATGACCGACACACGTATCTCCCGTACCCAGCCTGATGCCTACGCCGCCGCCTACGAGGGCGCCGCGCTGTACGATGGTTCCGCCCGTGGCCGCGTCTGGATGCGCGATCGCGATCGCGCCGCGCTGCTGCATCGCCTCTCGACCAACCATATCGAGCGGCTCCGACCCGGCGAGGGGACCGAGACGGTGCTGACCACGCCGATTGGCCGCATCATTGACCTGCTCGATGTGTACTGCCTGGAGGACGGGTTGTTGCTGGTCACGAGTCCGGGGCAGGGCGCAACGATCCATGGGTACCTGCGGAAGAACATCTTCTTCAACGACCGGGTGAAGGTGGAAGATGCCGGCGCCACCCTTGGCGAGGTGACGCTGTACGGCCCGCGCGCCGCGGCGCTGCTGGCGACCCGGGGCATCGCCGCCGCAGAACTGGCGCCTCGCGGTATTGCGGTTGCCACATGGGAGGACGCACCGCTCTATGTGGCCGGCGCGGCGCCGATCGGCGGGAGCGGCTACCGCCTGATGGCCCCCCCTGATACCCTGGAGCGCCTCGGCGCCGCCCTGGCCGCGGCGGGCGCCGTCTGGCTCGATGCGGCCACCTACGACGTGCTCCGCGTGGAGCGCGGCTATGGCGCCTTCGGGCGCGAGTTGTCGCAGGAGTACATTCCGCTCGAGACCGGCCTGTGGAGCGCGGTGAGCTTCAACAAGGGCTGTTACGTGGGTCAGGAGATTATCGCGCGTATGGAAAGCCGTGGCCGTCTCGCCAGGCAGTTGCGGGGCCTGCGCTTCGCCGCGCGGCCCGAGTTGCCCGCCGAGGCAACGATGCCCCTGGCGCGCCTCGACGCCGACGGAAAAGAGGCCGGCGATCTGACCAGCCTGGTTGATTCCCCTCGCTACGGGCTGATCGGGCTTGGCTATGTACGCACGGCCCATGCGACGCCCGGTTCAATTCTGCACGTCGCCGGGAGTCGCGTCGAAGTGGCGGCATTGCCCTTTGACGAGGCCGGCGCGCTGCGCGAGATCTGAGGAAAGCCAGGTTTCCCTTATCACGCGCCAGGATGCGGGGACAGGCTATGCGACGGTCCACTGCCAGTGATGCGCAAGTGATCGAACTCGAACGGCAGCGTGATGCGTTGCGCTACCAGTATGAGCGTGATGCGCGCGTGCTCAACGCGCTGATCGCCATCAGTCTGGCCGGCCGCGAGCGTCCCGGTTTCCGCGCCATCTTCGAGACCATTCAGCGCGAACTGGCCGGCGTCTTCGCTTTCGACGCCTTCTACCTGGCCCACTGCGACGAGCGCCGCGAGCGCTTCACCTGCGCCCTGTTGCTCGACGAAGAGGTGAGCGAGTTTATCGAGGATGTCGAGTACGGCCACCTCACTGGCACGATCGTCCGTACCCGGCAACCCTTGCTGTTTCGGGATCTGCTGGCGGAACGCGACCCCGGGGCCTTGCCCGTTCCCTTCGGGAAGCGCGAGAAACGCTCGCGCGCCTGGCTCGGCGTGCCGCTGATGATCGGCGCCGAGGCCGTTGGTGTGCTGTCGATCCAGAGTTATCAGGTTGGCGTGTACACGGAAGTCGACCGGGAGACGCTCCAGCGTATCGCCAACGTGATCGCCGTGGTGCTGGAGAACGTGGCCCTGGTGACGCGCCAGGAGCAATTGAGCGCGGAACTGGGCGTTCAGGTCGCCGCGCGCACCGAAGAGCTCGCGGCGCTGAGCGTCATCTCCGCCGGCCTGGTCGAGCGGCGGCCCCTGGCCGAGACGCTCGGGCGCGCCATCGAGATCGTGCTGCGCCTGTTTCGCCTCGATGCCGGCAATGTGCGCCTGCTCGACGCGACCCGCGACCATCTCGTGCTCTGCTGCCAGCGGGGCTTTTCGGAAGAGTACGAGCAGCGCACCTACCGCTCGCCCCTGGCGACCAGTCCCATTCGCTCGGTCGTAGAATCCGGCGAGTTGATCGTCGTGCCCCGGAACTGGTACGAGTTCCGTCGTGGCGGCTCACTGCCGCTGGAGGTCTTTCCACGCTTCGAGTGCTCGCTCATCCTGCCGCTCTTCGCCGGCAGTACCGTGGTGGGAACGTTGAGCCTCTTCGGCTTCGCGCAACGCGATTTCAGCCCTCAGGATGTGCGCGTCGCCCAGTCGGTGGCCAATCAGATCGCCATCATCGTTGAGAACCGCCGCCTGCTCGATGCACAGGAGCGGCAGATCGCCGAACTCGAGGCCATCGGCCAGATCGGCAAGGTGGTCACCGCGTCTTACGACCTTGACAAGATGCTGGCCGAGATCTACCGGGTCTTCAACAGCCTGCTGGGCGCTCCGGTCTTTGCCCTGTTGATCTGCGAGCCGGAGAGCGAGATCATCACCAACGCCGTCTTTGTGGAAGAAGGTGAATGGGTTCGCCTCGATCTCGTCGGGCGCCAGGTGACCCCCGGCTCGCTCAGCCACTGGATCATGGCCCGCCGCGAGCCGCTGCTGTTTCACGACCTGCTGCACGAACGCCACGAGATGACCCGCCGTGGCATCGAGCCGCAGGCGGTGGGGCCGGATCGGCTGGTGCGTTCGTGGGCCGGGGTGCCAGTAGTGGCCCGTGACGGAGAGTTGATCGGGGTGCTCTCCATCCAGGACTATCGTCCCTGCCGCTACGACGGCGGAACGATCGACTTTCTCAACCAGGTGGCCAGCCACGTGAGCCTGGGAGTGCAGAAGGTGCGTCTCTTCCAGGAGCGCGAGCGGCTACTGCGCGAGACGCGCTCGCACGCCGAGGCGCTCGAACGGCAGGCCCATCGCCTGGAACTGGTGAACCGCATGGCCTCGGTGCTCGCCGCGCGCCTGGATCAGCAGGAGATCCTGGAACTTGCCGCCCGTGAACTGGTGCAGTTGTTCTGGGCCGATCATACCGGCACGGTTCTCTTCACCGAAGACGTGGGCCTGGTCGTTGCCGAGTACCCCGCCACCGGCATTGTGGGTCTGCCCCTTCCTATGCACGACAATCCCCTCATGGACCGGTTGATCAGCACCCGCCGCCCGGTGGTGATCGAGGACATTGAACAGGACCCCCTGGCCGAACGCAGCCGCGAACTCTGGCGTTCCATGGGCGTCCGTTCGCTGATCATCGTGCCCCTGGTGAGCCGCGATCGGGTGCTGGGATCGATTTCGCTCGATAGCTACGGCGCGCCGCTGCGCTTCGACGACGAGGAACTCGAACTGATGAGCACGGTCGCCACCTCGATCGCCGCGGCGGTGGAGAACGCCCAGCTCTTCGCCGCCGAGCAGGAGCAGCGGCGCACTGCCGAGACGCTCCGCGAAATGACCCGCGTGCTTAGTTCCACCTTCGACCCGAATGAGGTTCTGCGGCTGGTACTGGGGGAACTGCAGAAGGTGATCGCCTTCGATACCGCCTCGATTATGCTGCTCGATGGCGCTCAGTTGCGTCTGGTCGCCTCGCGTGGGCGCGCGCCCGGCATCGAGCCGCGGAGCCTGATCCTGCCGCTGGAGGGTACCGCCGCCGGGCATGTCGTGTGTACCGGCACGCCCTTGCGCTACATAGCCGGACGGACCGATGGCCCCTGGATGCACATCCCTACCTCCGCGAACATCCTCTCCTGGATCGGCGTGCCGTTGATCGCCCGCGGGCACGTGGTCGGCGTGCTCAACATTGACCTGCGCCGCCCGCTGGAGGGCGAGCCGGCCTTCGGGCGGGTCTTCAGCGAGCGCGATGTCGAGGTGGCCAGCGCCTTCGCCAACCACGCCGCGCTGGCAATCGAGAATGCCCGGCTGTACCAGGAGTCGGTCGCGCGGGTCGAGCAAGAACTGGAGATTGCCCGCCGTATCCAGGCCAACCTGTTCCCCCGGCAGTTGCCCAGCACCGAGGGGCTGGAGCTGGCGGCCCGCTGTGTGCCCGCCCGCGAGACGGGCGGAGATTTCTACGATGTGGTGCAACTGGGCGCCCGTCTCGGGGTGATTGTCGGCGATGTGAGCGGCAAGTCGCTCCCGGCGGCGATGCTTATGGCCGTGGCCCGCTCGACTGCCCGCTCCGAGGCCCGTAATCACGAGACGCCCTGGGTCGTGCTGACCGAGACCAACCGCTCGCTGGTTGATGACGTGCCCCGCAATAGCTTCGTGGCCCTCAGTTACGCCCTGGTGGATCGGGCAAGCGACCGCCTGGTCCTGGCCTCGGCCGGGCAACTCACTCCCCTGCTGCGCCGCGCCGATGGGCGCACCAGTTTTCTCGAAGGGCCGCCGGCGCTGCCCCTGGGCCTTTCCGACCGCGTCAAGTTCGGCCAGTTTGAAGTGATCCTCAGGCCGGGCGATACGGTGCTGTTCTACACCGATGGCATCGTCGAGGCCCACGACCGGCGCCGTAACCTCTTCGGCTTCGAGCGCCTCGAACGGATCATCCAGCGGTGGGGCCACCTGCCCGCCGGCCAGCTGGTTGACCGGGTGCTCGCCGAGGTGCATGCCTTCAGTGAGGGTATGCCGCCGCACGATGATATGACCCTCGTGGTCGTCCGGGTGACGTGAGGGGAGGGCCACGTTCACCTCCGCTCCCCCGCCTGTGCCCGCAACAACGGGAACCCACAGATGAGTAGTCTCTGTGAACGAAGTTCCCTTGTATTTCCGCCCCCCTCCCGACCTCCCCCCGTTGGGGGGAGGCCCCGGACTCCCTCCCCCAGCCGGGGAGGGTTGGGGAGGGGGCGGAGTTACCGACTCCCTCCCCCAGCCGGGGAGGGTTGGGGAGGGGGCGGAGTTGCCGAAAAACGTAGTTCACAGAGTCATGAGGTCCCGTTTTCACCCCGGATTATGGTAGAGTGTCCATAGGAAAGCGCTCATCCGTGGACACACGATGTTTATCTCCTTCGTCCATCCCGCGGCCCTGTGGCTCCTGGCGCTGTTGCCGCTCCTGTGGCTCTTCGCCTGGGCCACGCGCCGTCCCAACCGGGCGCGCCTGAGCCGCTGGCGCTATCTGGCGCTGCTTGGCGCGCGGAGCGCCATCCTGGCCGCGCTGGTGCTGGCGCTGGCCGGCGCCCAGGTGGTGCGGCCGGTGGACGATACGGCAGTCGTGTTTTTGATCGACGGGAGCGACTCGCTGGCCCCCGCGCAGCGCGAGCGCGCCCTGGCGTATGTCAATGAGGCCCTGGCGGCCGGGCAACCCGCCGACCGCGCGGCGGTGGTCGTGTTTGGCGCCAATGCTGCCGTGGAACGGGCGCCGCAACCGCCCGCCCCGCTGCCCCGCCTGACCTCGGTGGTGGCAAGCAATCGCACCGATATCGCCGAAGCGGTGCTGCTGGGCCTGGCGCTCCTGCCCGCCGACGCCCAGAAGCGCCTCGTGCTGCTCTCCGACGGGGCGCAGAACCTGGGTGACGCGGTGGAAGCTGCGCGCCTGGCCGCGCTGCGTGGTGTGCCCATCGAGGTGATCCCCCTCGCGGCCGAGACCGGCGCCGATGTGCGCCTGGTCGGGCTGGATGTCCCGGCTATGGCCCGCGAGGGCCAGGAAGTGCCGCTGACCCTGAGCGTCGAGAGTGATCTGCGTGGGCCCGCCCGGGTGGAAGTGCTCGCCGATGGGCAACTGGTAGCCACCGAGGAGGTGACCCTCGCCGAGGGCGCGCAATCGTTCCTGCTGCGGGCGCCCACCGGAGAGGCCGGCTTCCGCCGCTTCGAGACGCGCATCAGTGCCCCCGGGGATACCCAGCCGCTCAACAATACCGCCGGCGCCTTCACCGAGGTCGAAGGGCCGCCGCGCGTGCTGCTGGTGGCCGAAGCCGAGGATCGCGCCGCGCCCCTGCGCGCCGCCCTGACCGCCGCCGGGTTGCGCCCGGCCCTCGTTGGCCCTGCGCAGGTCGCCGTCGACCCCGCCGCGCTGCGTCAGTTCGCCGCTGTTATTCTGGTTGATGTCTCCGCCAATGCCGTTCCCCCGGCCCTCCAGCGGGCGCTGGTTACGTATGTGCGCGAGCAGGGCGGCGGGCTGGCCATGATCGGCGGCGCGAATTCGTTTGGCGCCGGCGGCTGGCGGCGCACCCCCATCGCCGAGATCCTCCCTGTGGACCTGGACCCGCCCGCCCGCGAGCGACGCCCCGATCTGGCCCTGGCCCTGGTGATTGACCGCAGCGGCAGCATGGCCGACACCGCTGGCGGCGGGCGCAACCGGCTCGACCTGGCCAAAGACGCCGTCTTCCTGGCCACTCAGGGCCTGGCCGCCAGGGATCAACTCGGCATCTACGTGTTCGATGACCGCGCGAACACCGTGCTGCCGCTCCAACCATTGCCGCCCCTGGCCGCCATCGAGGACGCCCTGGGCCTGGTGAGCCTCGGCGGGGGCACCAACATCCGCGCCGGCATCGAACTCGCCGCCCCCGCGCTGATCGCCGCCGACGCCCGCGTCAAGCACATGATCCTGCTGACCGACGGCCTGGACAACAGCAACTACGCCGACCTGGTCGAGCAGATGCGCGAACGTGACGTGACGATCACCGTCGTCTCCATCGGCGGGGCGGCGAACCCGCGCCTCGAACGCGCCGCCCGCGAAGGCGGCGGCGCCTTCTACCGCGTGACCCGCGCCGACCAGGTGCCGGCGATTTTCCTCAGCGAGACCGTGCGCGCCGCCGAGCGCGATCTGGTGGAGGAGGTCGTGACGCCGGTGGTGGCCCTGCCCGCCCCTCCCGTGCGCGACCTGGAGGGCGTGCCGCCCCTCTATGGCTACAACAACACCGGCCGTCGCGCAACCGCCCGCACCTTCCTGATCACACCCGACGGCGCGCCGCTCCTGGCCGTCTGGCAGGTGGGTCTGGGGCGCACCCTGGCCTGGACCAGCGACCTCAAGGGCCAGTGGGCCGCCGACTGGATCGGCTGGGAGCAATTTCCGCGTTTTGCCGCCGGCCTGGTTGATGCCGTGTTGCCCCCGGCGGGCGACGGGCGCCTGACGCTGGAGATGAGCGCCGATGGGGGGGAGGCGGCGCTCAACCTGGCGGTGAGCGCCGCCGAGGGCTTGCCCGCCCAGGTGAGCGCCGTCCAGGGACGGCTCCTCGACCCGGCGGGCGGCGGTGTCGCCTTGAGCTTCACCCAGGTGGCCCCGGGCCGCTACCGCGCCATCGCCCCGGCTGACCGGCCCGGGGTCTACCTGGCCCAGGTCACGGCCCTGGATGCCACGGGGCAGCCCCTCGGAACGGCCAGCGGCGGCCTGGTGGTGAGCTATTCGCCCGAATACCGCCCGGACGCGGTGGGGGCGGCCCTGCTGGAGTCGCTGGCGGCGATCAGCGGCGGGCGCGTTGCCCCGCCGCCGCAGAGCCTGTTTGAGGCGCCGGGACAACGGGTCGGGCGCGTGACGGGGATCAGCCAGCCGCTCCTCTGGCTGGCCCTTGCCCTTCTCCCGCTGGACATCGCCCTGCGCCGGCTGTTCTTGCGGCCCGCCGGCCCGCTGCGCTTCCCGGCGCGGCGCGCCCGGCCCGCGCCAGAGGGCGCCGATGCGCTGCTGGCTCGCCTCCGGGCCGCCCGCGAGCGTGCCAGGCGCG
>DAOUDA010000094.1:0-7449 GCA_034431835.1 Chloroflexaceae bacterium
CGATCTCGACGCTGAAAATCGAGGAACTGATCGCCGATCTGCGGGGAAGTTTCACGATCGTCATCGTAACCCACAATATGCAGCAGGCGGCGCGGGTCTCCGATTACACCGCATTCATGCTGATGGACTCCAAGACGCGCGCCGGGCAGATGGTGGAGTTTGGCCCCACCGCCCAGCTGTTCACCAATCCAACCGATCCGCGTACCGAGACCTATTTGAGCGGGCACTTCGGGTAGGGTGGCCACCGGCGCTTTCCCTCAAACGGACGGCCGAACAATTTCTGGGAGGGCTGCGCCCTCCCAGACCCTCCCCCGGGGACCTCCCGTGCTCCCCAAAAGTTTCGGCCCGCATCAGGGTATAATGGAGGCATCACTTCCCGGCGCGGCAGCGCCGATCCGTACAGGGGAGAGCCGATGACCGACCTGCATACCCTGACCGTCGCGGCGGCGGGGGCCGCCCTCGCTGCCGGCACGCTCAGTTCCTACGAACTCACCGAGGCCCTGCTGGCGCGTATCCAGGCCGTCGAGCCACGGGTACGCGCCTTTCTCACACTCACCGGCGACCAGGCCCTGGCCGAGGCCCGCGCCGCCGATACTGCCCGCCGCCGCGACTCCGGCCCGCTCCACGGCGTGCCGCTGGCCATCAAGGACGTGATCTGCACCCGTGGCGTGCGCACCACCTGCGGCTCGGCCATCCTCGAGACCTTCGTGCCGCCCTACGACGCCACAGTGGTCACCCGTCTCAAAGCCGCGGGGGCGATCAGCCTGGGCAAGCTCAACTGCGACGAGTTTGCCATGGGTTCCAGCACCGAGACCAGCGCCTTTCACATCACCCACAACCCGTGGGACCTGGAGCGCGTGCCGGGCGGCAGCAGCGGCGGCAGCGCGGCGGCGGTGGCGGCGCTGATGGCCCCGGCCAGCCTGGGGACGGATACGGGCGGATCGATCCGCCAGCCGGCGGCCCTGTGCGGCGTCAGCGGCCTCAAGCCCACCTACGGGCGCGTGAGCCGCTTTGGCCTGGTGGCCTACGGCTCCTCGCTCGACCAGATCGGCCCCTTCGCGCGCACGGTGGAGGATCTGGCGCTGGTGATGCAGGTGATCGCCGGCCACGACCCGCGTGACGGCACCAGCGCCCCGGTGCCGGTCGCCGACTACCGCGCCGCGCTGAGGGGCGAGGTGCGCGGGCTGCGCATCGGGGTGCCCGGCGAGTACTTCGTCGAGGGCATGGAGCCGGGGGTCGAACAGGCCACCCGCGAGGCCATCGCCGTGCTGCGCGCGCAGGGCGCCGAGGTGGTGGAGATCTCGTTGCCGCATACCCGCTACGCCCTGCCCGCCTACTACATCATCGCCCCGGCCGAGGCCAGCGCCAACCTGGCGCGCTTCGACGGCGTGCGCTACGGCCCGCGCGAGCGCGGCGAGAGCATGTGGGACGAGATCGAGTTGACGCGGGGGCGCCGCTTCGGCCCCGAGGTGCGCCGGCGCATCATGCTCGGGACCTACGCCCTCTCGGCGGGCTACTACGATGCCTACTACAAGCGCGCCCAGCAGGTGCGCACGCTGATCAAACGCGACTTCGAGACGGCCTTCGCCAGCGTTGATGTGATTGCCGCGCCCACCTCCCCAACGGTCGCCTTCAAGGTGGGCGAGAAGCTCGACGATCCCATCGCTATGTATCTGAGCGACGTGTGCACCCTGCCGATCAACCTGGCCGGCGTGCCGAGCCTGGTCGTACCTTGCGGCTTCAGCCAGGGACTGCCCGTCGGGTTGCAGTTGATTGGCCGCCCCTTCGACGAAGCGACCCTCCTGCGGGTAGGCGACACCTACCAGCGCCTCACCGACTGGCACACACGCTACCCGGCGCTGTGAGTGGTAAAAAGTCTTCATGGGAGGTCTTCCAGGGCTTGAGCAAAGCCCGTCTCCGACGGCGGAGTGTGGGGCGGCTGCGCCGCCCCACACCCGAGGAGTTTGGGACTTGCCCCATGCATCAGCCCTGAATCGGCGCAGCCCTCCCATGTGAAGAGCCCGCACATGTGGTATACTAAACGCTGGTTTGTCTGTGTCATCCTGGAACTGATCCAAGGAGAGCGATAGGGTATGAGCCGGACCCGAACGGTGAAGGGCGGCGGGGGGCGTGGTCGCCGCCGCGAGTGCGAATTCACGAAGCTGGGCATTGTGCCCGATTATAAGGACGTCAAGCGCCTCCAGAAGTATGTTACGGCGCAGGGGAAAATCCTCCCCCGCCGGCGCACCGGCGTGACGGCCAAGATGCAGCGGCGCCTGTCGGTGGCCATCAAGCGCGCCCGGCACCTGGCCCTGCTGCCCGCGGCGCCGGCCCACACACGGGGCTGAGATCGTAAGCGTCATCCACGGGAGGCACGCCGGACATCGAGGAACTACCCTCGTCCTTCCACTGGAGGACGGGGGTGTTTTGCTCTATGCATACCTGGAAGGCCAGCCTGCGCGAAGGCGGGTTGTCGCTCGCGTATAATGCCATCATCTTCGTCCGCGCCGGGCTGCGCCAGCTCACCCGTCCCACCGAGGTCGGCGTGCGCGCCCTGGTCGTGCGCGATGACGAGGTCTT
This sequence comes from Chloroflexaceae bacterium, assembly GCA_034431835.1. Classification (GTDB taxonomy): domain Bacteria; phylum Chloroflexota; class Chloroflexia; order Chloroflexales; family Chloroflexaceae; genus JACAEO01. The sequence continues at coordinate 2,581 of DAOUDA010000094.1, forward strand.
ACTGGTGCGCCACCGGGGCGGGCGTTACCCCTGGTCGCTGCCCGGCGGCGGATTGGGGCGAAGCGAGACGATGGTCGCTGCTGTCGTTCGCGAGGTGCGCGAGGAGGCCGGCTGCGAAACGCGCCCGCTTGAACTGCTTGGCCTGTACCGGGCCATCAGCGAAGGAATGATCAACTACGTGGCCGTGTTCGTCTGCGAACCGCTGGGGCAGGCTTGCCCTCCCGCCTATGATCTGGAGATCGTTGACGCGCGTTTTTTCCAGCGGCGCGATCTGCCGGCGAATACCGAACCAGGCAGCCTCCGTCGCCTCGACGAGTACCACCAGGGCGCCCGGGGCCTGTATGGGCCGTGGTGAGGAGCGCGGAAGGCCATGCCCTGTGCGCCGCTGTTGCATACCGTGCATCCACATCATCGCCCGGCCTCATCAGGGTGCATGTACGGCAATCCAAAATCCAAAATCCAAAATCCAAAATGGTACAACCTATGCCATACACACCCATCATCGCCACCCTGGGGTACGTCCTCTCGCCCGACCGCGCCTCGGTGCTGCTGGTGCATCGCAACGCCCGCGCGCAGGATCAACATCTCGGCAAGTACAACGGCCTGGGTGGTAAAATCGAGCCATACGAAGACGTGGTGAGCGGTATGCGCCGCGAGTTGCGCGAGGAGGCGGCGATCGAGGCGCTTGAACTGACCCTGCGCGGGACGATTAGCTGGCCCGGCTTTGGGAAACAGGGCGAGGACTGGCTGGGGTTCATCTTTCTTATCACTCGCTTCCGCGGCGAGCCGCCACCGGCCAATGCCGAGGGCAGCCTGGAGTGGGCGCCGGTCGAGCGGCTGCTGCACGGCGATCTGCCCCTCTGGCCCGGCGACCCCTACTTCCTGCCCCTGGTCTTCAACGACGATCCGCGCCAGTTCCACGGAGTAATGCCGTATCGCGAGGGCCAACCGGTCAGTTGGAGCTATACGCTGATATGAACACCGGGGGAAACCGGCTTTCCCCGTGCCCCTGCCTGCCGGAGAAACCGGTAACCCCGGGTTGCTCACGCCCCTGCCCCTGGAGAGGGGCAACACCGGTTGGAAGGCGGGGAAGCCGGGTTTCCCCACACCTGACCAGGGGTGCGAGCGGGGCCGGGACGTCCGGCAGAAGCGAACAGGGAACCCGGGGTTCCCCACGTCCCGGCCTGCTGGGGAAACGCTGTAGCGCAACCCGCAGGGTTGCGGGCCGGTGAGACGTCGGCGTGCATCCCGCCAGGTTGCGCGCCAGGGAGCGCCGCCTATGGATCTGCTAACGATTGCGATCATCGTCGTGGCCGGTCTGCTGGCGATCGGTATTTCGGCCTATATGCTCAACCGGGCCTGGGGCAACTTTCCCTCGCGCATCGGCCAGTTGCCCCCCGCCCTGCCACCCGCCCCGCAGCGGCGGCTGGACGCCGCGCTCCCGGTCGAGGAGGAAATCGAGGCGGACGAAGAGGCCCCCACAGGCCGGGAAATTCGTGAGGACATGATCCCGGTTACCAATCCCCTGGTCCTGCGGGCCATCAATGCCGCCCTTGACCGCGGCGGCGGACCCTACGCCGCGTTTTTCACGCGTGAAGGCGACCAGGTGTTCTTCGCCGCCTACCGCGTGCCCGATCCGGCGCAGCGCGAACAGTTGACACGCCTGTTCAAGGGGCTTAACGCGGGTGAGTCGGAAGGGGCATCCCTGGTCGAAGTCATGCGGGTGATGAGCCAGTTGAGTCGCAAGTAGCCCACCCGCACGCCCCGGCCCGCCAGATGCGAGGGTTCCTGGGAGGGCCGCGAGGGCGCGGCCCCCCGGTACGCTCACGGGCGGACAGAACGCATGAGCGCAGATACGGTGTATGGCTTTGGGATGCGCCGGTTCACCCTCACCCCCTGCCCCTCTCCCGCGTTGCGGGAGAGGAGAGCGCAGAGCCGAGCGTTGGGGCGTCCCAATGCGGTGGCGGCTGTATGCGCTCGGGCGTTCTGTCTGCCCCTGAACCCCGGTACGCGAAGGGTTGGGAAGCGGGTCTCGGGGAGAGTTGCGCCCTCCGGTTCAAGAACTTAAGGAGCTGCAGGTATGTTGGACATCAAGCTACTGCGCGAAAATCCAGATTATGTCAAGCAACAACTCGCCCGCTTTGAGATTGACGGGGCAGTCGTCGATCGGGTGCTGGCCTTTGATGAGCGTCGCCGGGCCCTGCTGCGCGAGGTGGAGGATCTGAAGGCCCGGCGCAACGCGGTCTCGAAGGCCATCAGCCGGATGCAGGACGAGGCCGAGCGGAACGCGCAGATCGCCGCGATGCGCGAGGTGGGCGAGCGGATCAGCGCCCTCGACCATGAGGTGGCGCGGGTCGAGGAGGAGCAGCGGGCGGCGATGCTGGAGATCCGCAACCTGCCCCACCCCGATGTGCCCGATGGCAGCGACGACGGCCATAATCCGGTGGTCTACCAGGAGGGCGAGCCGCGCACGCCGCCCTTCGCGAAGCCCCACTGGGATCTGGCCGAAGCTCTGGGGATCATCAATTTCGAGCAGGGGGTGAAACTGGCCGGGTCGCGCTTCTACGTGATGCGCGGGCTGGGGGCGCGCCTCCAGCGGGCCACCATCCAGTGGCTGCTCGACCTGCACCTGCGGCAGGGCTACGAGGAGATCTATACGCCCTTCGTGGTCAGAGAAAACGTGCTCTGGGGTTCGGGCCAGTTGCCCAGGTTCCGCGACAACCTCTACCGCGACGAGGAGTCGGGTCTCTGGCTGGTGCCGACGGCGGAGGTGCCGATCACCGGCATCTACGCCGACGAGATCCTGGAGGCGTCGCAGTTGCCGATCTACCACGTGGCCTATACGCCCTGCTTCCGTAAGGAACAGATGAGCGCCGGGCGCGATGTGCGCGGCATCAAGCGCGGCCACCAGTTCGACAAGGTCGAAATGTACATGTTCGAGAAGCCCGAGAACAGCTATGCCGCCCTGGAGAAGCTGCGCCGCGACGCCGAGGAGTGCTGCCAGCTGCTCGGGCTGCCCTTCCGCACCCGCCTCCTCTGTACGGGCGACCTGGGGTTCGCGTCGGCCAAAACCTACGACATCGAGGTCTGGGCGCCAGGGCAAGGCGAGTGGCTCGAGGTCAGTTCGTGCTCGAATGTGGAGGCCTTCCAGGCGCGACGCGCCAATCTGCGCTACCGCCCCGAGCCGGGCGCGAAGCCGGAGTTTCTGCATACGCTCAACGGTTCCGGCCTGGGGCTGCCGCGCACGATTATCGCGATTATGGAGAATTACCAGCAGGAGGATGGCAGCATCGTCGTGCCCGAGGTCCTGCGGCCCTACATGGGCGGGGTTGAGGTGATTCGGTAAGGCGCTCCGCCGGGCCGTGGGGAAACTAACTTCCTCCACGCCCCTGCCCACGGGGAAGCTACCAGGCGGAGGGCCAGGCAGCGTGTCTTATGCGACACAGCCGCGGATGGGAGGGTCTGGGAGGGCTTTGCCCTCCCAGGAAAACTCTCTTGCACAGCCGCAAGAAGCTCTAACGGCAGTGTGAACCAATGGACATCCACTTCCTCGGCGGGGCGGGCGGCGTGGGGGCCACCTGCCAACTGGTGACCCTGGGAGGCCGGCGCTTCCTGGTGGACGCGGGCGTGCGCATGGACAGCGCCGACCGGCTGCCCGACCTGGCGGCCCTCGACGGCGTCGCGCTCGACGCGATCCTGATCACCCATGCCCACGCCGACCACATCGGCGCGCTGCCCCTGGTCGCCGATCGCTTCCCGGCGATGCCGATCTATGCCACGCCGGCCACCATGCGCCTGATGGAGGTGATGCTGAGCGACGCGGTGCGGGTGATGGCGCGGCGCGCCGCCGAGGAACTGGAACTGCCGCTCTACGACGAGGGGCTGGTGGCCGCCGCGCTGCACCGACTGCGCCCGCTCGCGCCGGGCGCCCAGAGCCTGCCCGAACTGCCCGGCGTCGTGGTCCACGCGCAGCGCGCCGGGCACATTGCCGGGGCGGCCAGTCTGGGTTTCGAGGCCGGCGATGGCCGGCTGGTGATCTCCGGGGACGTCAGTGTCACCCCGCAGCGCACCATTCTCGGCGCGGCCGTTCCCGCGCCGCGCCGCCCCGATCTGCTGGTGCTGGAGAGCACCTACGGCGCCCGCCTGCACCCCAACCGCGCCCTGGAGGAACGCCGCCTGGCCGAAGCGGTGGCCAAGGTGATCACCCGCGGGGGCCACTGCCTCATCCCCGCCTTCGCCCTGGGCCGGGCCCAGGAGGTCATTCTCATCCTGCGCGCCGCCCAGCGTGACGGGCACATCCCGCCCTTCCCCATTGCCGTGGACGGGCTGGTGCGCGCGGTCTGCGCCGCCTACGCCGCCTTTCCCGACGCCCTGGCGCCGGCCCTGCGCCGCCACCTGCTCAATGGCGGCAAGCCGTTCTTTGGCGGCACGGTGCAGCCGGTCGAGACGCCGCAGCAGCGCGAGCGCCTGCTGGCCGGCCCGCCCGCGGCGATCATCGCTTCGTCGGGCATGCTCACCGGGGGGCCGTCGGTCTGGTACGCCGAGCGGCTGGCCGGCGACGCGCGGGCGGCGATCTTCTTCAGCGGCTACCTGGACGATGAGGCCCCCGGGCGCCGGCTGCTCGACCTGGCCGACGCCCCGCCCGAGGCCCGCCGGCTGACCCTCAACGGGCGCGAGGTGGCGGTGGCCTGCCAGGTGGGCCGGTACAGCCTCAGCGCCCACGCCGACGGCGATGAACTGGCGGGCCTGGTGCGCGCCCTGCAACCCGCAACGGTCGCCCTGGTCCACGGTGATGCCGAGGCGCGGGCGGCCCTGGCGGCGCGCCTGAGCAGCCTGGCGACGGTGCTGACGCCCCGCGACGGTCAGCGG
>DAOUDA010000095.1:0-9740 GCA_034431835.1 Chloroflexaceae bacterium
CCGCGGCAACGCCCACCCCGTTCGGCGTGGGCCGCCGGCCCCCCGGCGGCCCGCGGTTGCGCCTTCCTTACCCGGCGTGAAGATTCCCTCCCCCGACGCGCCGCGGCACGGGTGTACGATCGCCGGTATCCGGCCCCGAATGCCGGCTCGCTGCGCATGCAAGGAGGCAGCAATGCGAATCGTCGTGCTCACGACCCAGGATAATTACACCGTCGGGCTGCGGGCGGCCGCCGCGGCCATTCAGCGCGACCACGGCGTGCCGGTCGCCATCAATGTCTACACCGGCGCGGATCTGGCCGACGCGGCCCGCCTCGCCGAGGTAAAAGACGAGGTGGCCCGCGCCGATTTCGTGCTCGGCGCGATGCTCTTCGGCGAGGCCTATGTGCGCCCGCTGGAGCCTATTCTTGCCGGCGCCACCTGCCCGGTCGCCGTGATTATGAGCAATCCCACCCTGGCGCGGCTGACGCGCATGGGTAAGTTCACCCTCGGCGATCAGGGCGCAGAAGGTGGCCACCACAGCATCATGCAGGCCCTTAAGCCAAAGCACGGCCACGGCGAGGTGTCGCGCCAGCTTGCCATGGTCAAAGGGCTGACAAAGATTCTGAAGTTCCTGCCCGGGCGCTTCCGCGACCTGCACAGCTTCATCAGCCTGCACCAGTACTGGGTCAACAACAGCCCCGAGAATCTGCAACGCATGCTCTGCATGATCGGCGAGCGTTACGTGCCCGAACTGCGGGGCCGCCTGCCCGTGCGCGACGCCGACCTTTACCCCGATGTGGCCCTCTGGCACCCCGACGCGCCGGCGCCCTTCGCCGACCTGAAGAGCTACGAGAAGTGGCAGCGCAAGCGCCGCCTGCGGCTCGACCGGGGGGTGGTGGGGCTGCTCTCGCTGCGGGTGATCACCCTCGGCAACAATGTGGCCCACCTGGGCGCCCTCGTCCACGCGCTGGAGGCGCGCGGGCTGGAGGCGCGCCTGGCATACACCGCCACCCTGGATAACCGCCCGGCCCTCGATACGTTTTTCAAGGACGCCCATGGCCAGGCGACGATCGATCTGCTGCTCACCACCTCGGGCTTCGCCCTGGCCGGCGGCATGGCCCAGAGCCGCCCCGAGGAGGCCCGCGTGGCCCTCGAGGCGCTCAACGCGCCCTTTCTCCAGGCCATTCCCCTGGTCTTCCAGCGCGTCGAGGAGTGGCGGCGCGACGAGCGTGGCCTGAACCCGCTGCACATCGCTATGAACGTGGCCCTGGCCGAACTCGAAGGCGCGACCGAGCCGCTGGTCTATGGCGGCCCCTCGGGCGATAGCGGGGTGGCCGTGCCCGTGCCTGAGCAGATCGAGCGCCTGGCCGACCGCGTGGCCCGGCGCGTGGCCCTGCGCCGCAAGACCAATGCCGAGAAGCGCGTCGCCCTGGTGCTCTTCAACTTTCCCCCCAACATGGGCAGCATCGGCACCGCCGCCTACCTGGACGTGTTCGCCAGCGTCTACCGGCTGCTTGGCGAACTGAAGGCCGCCGGCTACCAGGTGGAACTGCCGGCCAGCGCCGAGGCCCTGCGCCGGATGGTGGTCGAAGGCAACGCGCTGATCAACGGGACCGACGCCAATGTCGCCGCCCATCTGAGCGTCGAGGAGTACCGCCACCTCTTCCCCGCCTACACCGAGATCGAACCTTACTGGGGGCCGGCGCCGGGCGAACTGCTGAGCGATGGCCGGCGCTTCCAGATCCTGGGGCGCCAGCTGGGCAATGTGTTCATCGGCGTGCAACCTACCTTCGGCTACGAGCGCGACCCCATGCGCCTGCTCATGGCCCGCGACGCCGCCCCGCACCACGGCTTCGCCGCGTTCTACACCTGGATCGACCAGGTCTTCGCCGCCGATGCCGTGGTGCACATCGGCACCCATGGGGCGCTGGAGTTCATGCCCGGCAAACAGGCCGGCCTGGGGCCGACGTGCTGGCCGGCCCGGCTCCTCGGCGGCCTGCCCAATATCTACTACTACTGCGTCAACAACCCCAGCGAGGGCACCATCGCCAAGCGGCGGGGCGCGGCCACCCTGGTCAGTTACCTGGTGCCCCCGGTGCAGCATGCCGGACTGTACAAGGGTCTGCGCCAGTTGAAAGACAGCATCGAGCAGTACCGCCAGCGCCCCGATCCCGGCCTGCTGGAAACCATTGACGCCCTGGCGCAACAGGTGGGCCTGGGTACGGCCAGCAGCGCCGAGACCGAGAACCAGGGGGCCACGTCGGACGGCGAGGCCGCCGAGGCCCATCTGGCGCGCCTGAGCCACGAACTGCTGCAGATCGAGCAGCGCCTCATTCCGGTCGGGCTACACGTCCTGGGGCGGCCCCCCGAGGCCGACGAGTTGACCGACATTCTCACCCTGGTGGCGGCCTTCCAGCGTCCCGTCCCCGGCGCGCCGACCCTCCCCGAGCGCGTCGCCGCTACGATGGGGCTGGACCACGCCGCCCTGCGCCGCGCCATCGCCAGCGATCCCCAGGCTCAGGACCGGTGGCGGGCGATCGAGGATCGCTGCCGCGCCGCCGTGCGCCGCATGGTGGAGGGCGGGCCGCTGGAACTGGAAGGGGTGGATGCCGGTGAACTGGCCCCCCTGGCGAACTTCCTGCAAGACCTGCTCGCCCGGCTGCGCACCGACAACGAGGTGCGCGGGCTGCTCAACGCCCTCGCCGGCGGCTACACCCCGCCCTCCGGCGGAAACGACGTGGTACGCGACCCCTCGGTGGTCCCCACCGGGCGCAACCTCCACGGCCTCGACCCCTACCGCATGCCGAACGAAGCCGCCCAGACCGAAGGCGCCGCCTGCGTGCGCGAACTGCTGGCCCGCCTCGCCGCCGAGCAGGGCGCGCTGCCCGAAACGGTGGCCATGGTCCTCTGGGGCACCGACAACATCAAGACCGGCGGCGAAGGGGTGGCCCAGGCCCTCGCCCTGATCGGCGCCCGCGCCGTTACCGATGAACTGGGCAAGATCGCCGATGTGGCCCTCATCCCCCTGGCCGAACTGGGGCGCCCACGGGTGGACGTGGTCTGCACCGTCAGCGGCATCTTTCGCGACCTGATGGCCCACCAGGCCATGCTCATTGACCGGGCCGCCCGGCTCGCCGCCTGCGCCGACGAGCCGCCGGAGGCCAACTTCGTGCGCAAGCATGCCCTGGCGCTGGCCGAGACGCTGGGCGTGAGCCTGGAAGAAGCCGCGGCGCGGGTCTTCTCCAACGCCCCCGGCTCCTACGGAGCCAATGTCAACCACATGGTCGAGCAAAGCACCTGGCAGGACGACCAGGAACTGGGCGAGGTCTTCATGAACCGCAAAGGCTTCGCCATGACCCCTGGCGGCGAATGGCGCGAGGCGCGGCCCCTGCTGGAGGGGGTGCTGGCCACCGTCGAAGCCACCTTCCAGAACGTGGACAGCGTCGAGACCGGCATCTCCGACGTCGATCACTACTACGAATACCTGGGCGGCGTCACCAAGAGCGTGGAGCGCCTGCGCGGCGCGCGGCCCACGGTGATGGTCGCCGAGGTTGAGGCGCTCAGCGGGGCCAGCGGCGGCCGGGTGCGCTCGCTGGAGCAGATGGTGCGCCTGGAGAGCCGCGCCAAGCTGCTCAACCCGAAGTGGTTCGAGGGCATGCTGGCCCACGGCTACGAAGGCGTGCACGAGATCGAAGTGCGCGTCAGCAACACCTACGGCTGGAGCGCCACCGCGAACGCCGTGGAGGGCTGGGTCTACCAGGGCGTCGCCGAGACCTACCTGCTCGACGAGGCCATGCGCGAGCGCCTGGCCCGCCTCAACCCTCACGCCACGGCGGGGATGGCCCGCCGGCTGCTCGAAGCGTGCGAACGGGGCTTCTGGGAGGCCGACGAAGAGACCCTCGAACGGCTGCGCGGCATCTACGCCGACCTGGAGGACCGCCTGGAGGGGGTGACGGGGTAAGGCGATTTTGGATTTTGGATTTTGGATTGCCATAGTCACCGATCCAAAATCTAAAATCCAAAATCCAAAATCGAATAAGGCGTTTGCCCTTTGCCATTTCCGCCCCTCCTTGCTATACTGGCCCCGCTTCGCGACCCTGACAGAGCGGAGAGGGATGGCCGTGAAAATCTACAAAGCCCGCGCTCCGATGCGTATTGGCTTCTTTGGCGGCGGAACCGACGTCAGCCCCTACGCCGAGGAGTACGGCGGCAAGGTCCTCAACTGCACCATTAACCTCTACGTGCGCTGCATGCTCAGCCCGAGCGCCGAGCCGGGCCTGATCATCCGCTCGCTCGACCTGCAAGAGGTCAGCCGGCAGGTCAGCGGGCGCGCCTGGGACGGGCGGCTGCCCCTGCCCCAGGCGGTGCTCGACGCCATACCCCACCTGCGCCCGGCCTTCACCCCCGAGCGTCCCGGCTACAAGATCACCATGTTCAGCGACGCACCCCCCGGCAGCGGATTGGGCTCCTCGTCGGCCCTGGTGGTGAGCATGCTCAAACTGCTCTACGCCGTTGCTGGCGAGAGCTACGACCCCCACGAACTAGCTGAACTGGCCTACCGCATCGAACGCGCCGACCTGGGCATCCCCGGCGGGCGCCAGGACCAGTACGCCGCCGTTTTCGGCGGCATGTGCGTCTACCACTTCGGCGCCGGGCGGGTGATCGTCGAGCCGGTGGTGATGGACCCCACCGCCCTGCTCGAATTGGAGAGCTGCCTGATCATCGGCTACATCGGCGACCGGCAACTGCTGCGCCGGCACCTGATGGAGGATCAGGTGCAGCGTCTGGTGAAAGGCGATACCCTGCGCTACCACGACGAGACCAAAGCCTTCGTCGACCAGGCCGCGCGCTACCTGCGCGAACTACGCATCGCCGACTTCGGGCGCCTGCTGCATGACGCCTGGGAGGTGAAGAAGGCCTTCTCGCCCCACATCGCCCCGCCGATCGTCGAAGAGGTCTACGCCCTGGCGTTGCGTCACGGGGCCTGGGGCGGCAAAATCACCGGCGCGGGCGGCGGCGGCTTCATGGTCTTCGCCTGCCCCTTCGACCGCCGGCTGGAACTGGAGCGGGCCCTGACCGCGGCGGGAGTGGTGGTGCGCCCCTTCTCCTTCGTGTCCCACGGGGTGCAGTCCTGGGCCGTCGAAGCCGCCCCCTCGGAGCGCACCATTAGCAGTTGAAGTTTGAACGAGCTGCCAGACAGTGCGCGGCCCGCGTTCATCGTCGGGCAATGACCAGGGGGAAGGCGAAGCGGGCCATCCGGATGGAGAAACCCCTCGAGTCGAGGAGTTTCCCCGTTGGATCCTTGCCCCCGCCAGAACGGGTGGGACCGGCTTGCGCTGACTGTTAGCCACAGCGTACCTGTTTGTTCCCAAGTACCTGGTGTCAAAAACGATGTCGGCGATGGACGACCTGACGGCACCGAGATCTGCCGTTTCCGAGGAAAATAATCATCACTCGATCATCAACATAGCGTGCCAGGAAACAACGATCACCAGGCGCGCCGCCACCGTGCCCGATCAGGCGGTGGCCCTTATGACTCCCCAGGCCCGATCCGTACGCACAGGCACGGTCAATGCCCACCGGTGTGTGGGCCGGTGAACATCGGAGCGCGGCTCGCTGCGCTGAGCGGCGTCGGACGAGCGCTTCACCTGGTCGCGCCCGACCAGGCGCAGCAGTGCGGCGATGCAGGCATCGGCGCCTGGACGTCTTCCGGCGCCGCGCCGGTGATCAGGGCCTCCTACAGGTTGCCGTCGTGGACCGCTGTCGACAGCGGCGCAGGCCATCGCCCGCCTTCACCGGCACCGCAGCAGGCGTCGGAGGCAGAAACGCAAGCAGCTGGAGGCCCATCGTTCGCAACTCTGGCTGAAAAGACAATGCGGGGCGGCAATCGTTGCAATCGCTGCCCCGCATCAAAAAGCCGGAAAAGCTGGTGAGCCGGGTGGGAATCGAACCCACGACCCTCTGATTAAAAGTCAGGTGCTCTACCCCTGAGCTACCGGCCCAGTGGCATTATAGCTCAGGGTAAGCACCGCGTCAAAGCAATGGATATAAGTGTGCATATCTACCGAACACGTTCGCACCGCAGAGGGCGTGGAGAGCTTCAGAACGTTCACCCTCTCCGTTCCTCTGCGCGCTCTGCGGTAAATCTGAACACGTACGCAATGAACGATCGCTCGCACCAACCGCGGCGCGGATGAGTTCTCGCTTTGCCAGGCGCACCCGCCGTGAGCGGAACGAGGGGACGCGGAGCTTCTCCGCACCCCCGGATGGTAACGTGGGGGCGCATGCGATGTTAGATTGCCGATTTTGGATTGCGGATTGGGCGCGAGGCATGTGGATGTGCAGGCGTAACGCTGATCCCCCAATGAGTCGCCTTAAAGTGCATGAACCATGTCCAACGCAATAAACATCGTTTTCTGACGAAATAAACATCATTGAAAAAAGCAAATACGCGGTACAATTGGCCTGATAGCTATTTTATCTTAAATCTGACGCTTTAATACATACCTTAATAGGTTTACAATGCGCTTTGTATTGTACGTCATGTTGCTCTGTATTCTCGTCCTTGCACATACTGGCTGCGGTGGCGGACAGCAAGGCGCCGGGCCGCGGACGGAGGTCCCTCCCTTGGTCGCGCCAACGGCACCGACCGGCGCCGAACAGATCACCGGTGTTCCCACTGGCGATGCAACCAAAGGCGGGCCGGCGGCCTGTCCGCGGCTCGATCCGATCCTCTACGCCCTCACCACGGCGAGCGATCCCGCGGCCTTCGCGGCGGCATCCAATATCCCGTATGAGCAGGGCCGGGCGCTCGTCTTCGTTACCTTTACCGCCCCGGTGGATTTTGATCAGTACGGGGCGACCGTGACCGCACAGACCGATCAACTGGCGCAGGCGCTCGTACCCCCGAACGAGCTTTGCCGCCTGGCAAATGACGCGAATGTAGCCGCCGTGCGTCCCCCCGACATGGCCGCGCCGACACGGTCATGAGGCATGGCCTTGCGTAGTGGCTATTTCAAATTCTGTAGGACCGCGCACGACAGGATCAGAACGTATTCTCCTGGACGGGCTTCGCCCGCCCACACGCTCCCACTCGGCGCAGGCGCGGGTGAAGCTGGTTCCCCCACGCCTCGTGTGTAGCGTTTTTGAGCGTGAAGAGAGTTTTCTGCATCCTGATGCGTGCAGGCCCCCCGCCTCCCTGCCACCCTCTCCCGTCCGTGGAAGAGAGATGGTTCGGCTTACCAATGCTCCAAATGTGGAATGCGATGCGAGGACGTATCAGACAACTCTGCACCCCGGCGGTTCCCTTGCCCCTCTCTCGGCGGACGTTTGAAATCTGGCGAAGCTCTCGAAAAAATCAGCGCCAATCTGTGGTGTACTGTGCATGAGCCTGTACCTGCCACCAGGGTCCCCGCGCCCTGGACATGTACGATAAGTGTCCAGAAGTGGAGGAACGGTGATGACACGCTTGCTGGTGGGGACGGTGGGACGAGTGGTCGGGCTGCTGGCGGTCTTCGCGCTTGTTCTGGGGCTGGCGGGCCAGCTCCTGGCCCAGGAGGGCCGGCAGAGCGGGCAACTCGACGTGACCGGGATGGCGACCATTGAACCCGCGCATTTCAGGTTCGACCCCGCCGCGGAGCCGGGGGCCAAACCGGCGCAGAACGCCAATCTCGACTCGGCGCTGGCGACGCTCGCCGACGGGAGCGCCGGCGGGGCGGCCCTGGCGAGCATGGCCGAGGCCGCCGGGCTGAAGGTTGACGGCGACCTGGTCGAAGTCGTTGCCCGGGTGGACGCGGCGAATGGCGCCGCTGCCCAGCAAGCGATTGCAGCCGCCGGCGGGCGAGTGGTCTATACCAGCCTGGACGACACCCAGATCCAGGCCCTGGTCCCGATCGCTGCCCTGCGGGCCCTCGCCGCCGATCCGGCGATTGCCTACGTGCGCCAACCTGATTACCTGACGCCGTCCGGCGAACTGCAGGTCGGGCAACTGACCACCGTAGGCGTGAACCACACGAATGCCGCCGCCTGGCACAATGTCGGCTATCGCGGCGCCGGGGTGCGCATCGCCGTGATTGATGGCGGCTTTCAAGGCTACACTGCCCTGCTCGGCACGGATCTGCCCTCCACTGTGGTGGTGCAGAACTTCGCCTCGACCGGCGATATCGGCGGGGGCACCCCCCACGGCACCGCCTGCGCCGAGATCGTGTACGACATGGCCCCCCAGGCCAGCCTGTACCTGCTGCGCATTGCCACGTATCTCGATCTGGAGCGCGCGGTGACCTATGCCATTCAGAACGGCATCCACGTCATTTCCACCTCTATCAGTTACTACAACGTGGCGCCGGGTGATGGCACCGGCTTTCTGGCCAATGAAGTCGCGCGGGCGCGCAACGCCGGGATCACCTGGGCGACCTCCGCCGGTAACAGGCGCGAGCAGCACTGGGGCGGGATCTTCAATGACTCGGACGGCGATGGTTTTCACGAATTCGCCCCTGGCGCTGAGATTAACTGTTTTGCCGTTACGCCCGGGGGGGAATGCGCTCTGATACCGCCTGGTGTTAACTTCTTAGCCTATCTCCGCTGGGATAACTGGACCCCGCCGGTGAACCAGGACTACGACCTGTGGATCGTGCGCTGGAACGGCAGCGCCTGGCAGCGCGTCGGCATTGGCGGCGACGACTTCCAAAACGGCGGCCCTGGCCAGGAGCCAACCGAATTCGCCTCCGTTGGGACTTCTGGTGGCGCAACCGCCTACGGTGTCCTGATCCGACGCTACAATGCCACCCGCACCGATGTGAATTTCAATCTGTTCGTGCGAGGGATTTCGCTGCGGCTCAACGTTCCCCTGCGGAGCCTGGGCGATCTCTCCGACTCACCCGGGGCGATCACCGTGGCCGCGCTGGATTCGCGGAGCCCCTTCCCCAAGGAGCCGTACAGCTCGGAAGGGCCGACCAATGGCCCGGGCGGCACGCTCAACGGCGGCCTGATCAAGCCGGATCTGGCAGCCTTCGCCAATGTTGACACGGTCGCCTATGGCACGACCCCGGGCCAGCAGTTCAACGGCACGTCGTCGGCGACGCCGCACGTCGCCGGGGCCGCTGCGCTGGTGCGCGGCGCCTTTGCGGGCTACGGCCCGGCGCAGATCACCTCCTTCCTGATCGGCCGGGCGATCGACATGGGGCCTCCTGGCCGGGACACCCTCTTCGGTTACGGGCGCCTCTGGCTGGGTGATCCACCGCAAGGTAACACGACGCCCTCACCGTCGCCCTCGCCCTCGCCCTCACCGTCGCCATCACCGTCGCCGTCGCCGTCGCCCTCGCCCTCACCGTCGCCATCACCGTCGCCGTCGCCCTCGCCCTCGCCCTCACCGTCGCCGTCGCCGTCCCGGGTCTTCCTGCCGACGTTGCAACGGTAGGTAGAGACGGCCCGGCGGGCCGTCTCTACGACCGCCCGCCGCGGGCGCCGTTCCCGGATGCGCCAGGCGGATTTCACCATGCCCGTTTGCCGGCGGCCACGCCATGTTCCGCCGCACGCGCGCCAGATCGGCCGCATCATCTTCCGCCAGGTCGTGTATACTCTCCTCGTACCGGCAGGTCCAGGTGGCGGGAGGGCCGCGGAGAGCGAAGCCCTCCCTGCCATCAGGCGGAGGTATGGGGAAACCAGGTTTCCCCGTACCTGTTCAGATGTACCGCAGAGCGCGTAGAGGAACGTAGAGGGTGAACGTTTTGAAGCCCTCCGCGCCCTCTACGGTGCGAACGTGT
>DAOUDA010000096.1:0-8237 GCA_034431835.1 Chloroflexaceae bacterium
CCACGGCCCCCGCCGCCTCACCCTTTGGCCCCGGCGCGCCTGCACCCGCCGCCTCACCCTTTGGCCCCGGCGCGCCTGCACCCGCCGCCTCACCCTTCGGCCCCGGCACCACGGCTCCGGCCACGGCTCCGGCCTCACCCTTTGGCCCCGGCCCCGCGCCGGCGCCCTCTGCTTCACCCTTTGGCCCGGGCGCCACAACCCCTGCGCCAGCCGCGGCGCCCTTCGTGGGTGGCGGTTCGAACGTGTCCGGAGGGGAGATCTTTGGACCGGGCAGACTGGAGGATAGCGCCACGGCGGCGATCAATCCGGGGGCTCCAGCAGGCGGGTTATCGCCAGCATTCAGCGCGGCCTCCGCCGCCGGCATGCCGCTGCCGACACCATCGGCCCCACTGTTTGGCCTGCCGCCGTGGTTGCCTCCGAGCGGTGCAGAATCCACAACAGGCGGCGGGGCTACCGGCCCGACGGTTGTGGCACAGGGGCCTCAGGCGGGGCCATTGCCGCCCAGCCAGGGCTTCCCCATCTTCCAGCGGCGCCTGCTGGGGGCGCTGGTGGCGTATGACCAGAATACAGCCGAGGAGGTCTGGCGCGAAGCCGGGGCGCTCTACCCGGCGGAGGCGCTGTGCACCGAGTTGCTCATGCCGGTGCAGGTAGCGATAGGCGAGGGCTGGCACCGCGGTGAAGTCTCGGTGGCTATGGAGCATTTCGCCAGCCGCTTTGTAGAGAGCAAGTTGCATAATCTGTTTACCGCACACCGGGACAATCCCCACGGGCCGCTGGCGGTCATCGGCTGCGCCCAGGGCGAATTGCACGAGCTTGGCCCGCTTACCGTCGCGCTGTTCTTAAAATGGGCCGGGTTTCGGGTCAACTACCTGGGGCAAACGGTGCCGAACTCAACCCTGGAATCGCTGGTGCGAACCCTGCGCCCCCAGATCCTGGGGCTATCGGCGACCACGGTGGAAGCGGCGCACCATCTTACCGAGGCCGGACAGATCCTCAGCCGGATCGAACCGCCGCGGCCGCTGTTCATCTTCGGCGGCATGGCCTTCTATGAGCGGCCCGATCTGCGAGCGCGCGTCCAGGGAGGCCAGTTCATGGACGGCGATCTGCGAACCATCGCGCGTCGTCTGGCGGCTCAGTTTATCAGGGGATAAGCGCCATGTCGTTCTCTCGTTACCTTGACGGCGCGCCGGGCGTAGGTGTCACGGGAGCGGATCAAGGAAAGGCTATGGAAACCTTCGACATTGTGCAACGGCTCGAAGATCAGCGCCTGGCGATCATCGAGGACACCGTAAATCAGGCGATGCGCGAACCGTTCTGGGTGCAACGGTTCGGCGAGGGCATCAATGTCCGGTTGAAGCTGGACCTGGATCGCAACTTTGGAGTGCTGATCCAGAGTATTCGCTACCGTTCGCCGATGATTTTCGAGGATCACACCCGCTGGCGCCGCGACCAGATCCGGGGCTTTGGTTGTTCGACCGGGCACATTCGCGAGATGTACGGCAATCTGTGGCGAGCGATTACCAGACACGTGCCCGAGCAGTGGCATTCCTTCATCTTCGGGTACATGCAAACGGCGCTGGAAAAGCTGGCCTTTGCCGACACTACCGCGTATGCCGTCGCCGAACAGCAGACCCTTCTCGCCGAGGATCTGGCCAGGGTGACCTTTGATCGACACTGGCACTGGCAAGCGGCCTATCGCGCCGACGGGCGCGATAGGCTGTTGCACGAGTACTGGTATCTGATCGACTACCTGGTTGACGCACTGGGCGTACGCAGCACCACCACGCTGGGCCAGCACGTACAATGGCAACGTGACGCATGGATCAGGCGCGGCCTCTCCACCAACCACATGCAGCGCACCCTCTGGCTGCTCGGCGAAGGGCTGGCAGCGCGGCTCGCTCAGGGGCTGGCCGAGGAGACCTGGAACGTGCTGGCGGAGGCTGGAGGGGCGCTGGCGTATCAACGCCAGAGTTGCCAGGCGCTCCAGTCAATTCAGGCCGAATTGATCGAACAGACGGCGGAACGGCTGATAGCAGCGGGGGTCGCCCCTGGCGGCGAGGAAACAACGATGGAAGTAGGCTGGTACGTCGCATACCTGCTTGATAGCATGGCCGCCGGCGTAGCCGATCCGCTGCTCAACTACACCCGCTGGATGCAGCACTGGCTCGCACACCAGGGGTTGCCCGACAGCCCGCTACGGCTGAGCTACGAAGCCCTCGGGGAAGCCATCACCCGTCTGACCCCAGACTATGCTGCCCAGGAGGCGTTAGCTGTACTCCAGGTTGCGCACCGGGCGATCTCCGCCTGAAGAGTCTTCAGCTCACCGCAGCAATGGTCAAATCCAGGGCGCCCTGTGGAGGGACGCAAGGAGGCTGCACCCTCCCTGCGCTCTTGTTCCACCAGCGGAACTGTCGGATCGCGGAGCGTTAACCCTGCGGGCCGTGTCCGAATCAACCCGGAAGGTCGCGCAGCACAACCATATCTTAACCTGCGGAGGAGAGATATTCATGATCAGTTCTGCGGCGCCCGTTTCGCTTCCGGCTTTGCTGGGAGTTTCAGCCAACGCCGGATGCCTGCTCAGTCTCGATCAGGTGCGGCATCTGGCGATGCTGGCGGTGCAGCACCGCCCGGCGGATCTGCATGCGCGGATCATCTTCGGCGGGCCGCTTGGCGATCTGGACGAAGGCACGCCGTGGGGCGACGCCTGGCAGAGCGCGCCATTTTTGATTATTGCCGGCGAGCAGGGGGCGCTGGCCCTGGTCTCGCGCGCCGAGGGGGAGCGCTTTCGGTGCATAGCGCTGAGCGATCCGGAGCGGGTGGATCATGCGGTGATGGCGCTCGCTCAGTTCGGTGACGAGACGCCGAGCCTGCCGGAACTGGCCGCGCCTGAGCCGCAACGCGCTTTTGTGGCCGCGCTGGTGGCGGCGCTGGTGGCGGACCCGCGTTTGAACGCGGTCGATCTGCATGCGCTATTGCCCGCCGAGCGGCGTTGGATCGACCTGGCGCGGGTCTTTGGCCGCTGCCCCGATGTGCCGGCCCTCTTCGCCACCCCTGACCTGCGCCAGGTGCTCGCCGAGCAGCGGGTGGAGCGCGCGCTCATCGGGGCGCTGAGCGCCGACCAGAGCCGGATGCGGGTGCTCGGCGCGATAGGCAGCAAAGGGCCGGCGACGGTTGGATTGCAGGGGCATCTGGTCGCTAGTGTGTTGCGCAGCAGACGCCCCGGCAGCACCGCTACCGTCGCCGAGAGCGGCCTGGACACCGAGGGACAACGCTGGCTGGGAACCTCGACCCTGACGGCGATCCCCCTGCAACGGGACGGCACCCTCTGGGGGCTGCTGCTGGCGGCCAGCCAGCGCCCGCCGGCGAACGCTGCGCGGGCGGTGTTACACGGCCTGGGTGCACTC
Organism: Chloroflexaceae bacterium; assembly: GCA_034431835.1. Taxonomy (GTDB): domain Bacteria; phylum Chloroflexota; class Chloroflexia; order Chloroflexales; family Chloroflexaceae; genus JACAEO01. Next base: position 3,405 of record DAOUDA010000096.1, read on the forward strand.
ATCAGCGCCACGCACGGGATCGCCGCGCCAACCGTCGGCGAGGCCGCCCCGTCGGCTTTTCCCGCCAGATCCTCGCAAGCGGGTGCGGCGCCCTCTTCACCCCGAACTAACGGCATCGGATCGTCACGGGCGCGCCGTCAGGCGGCGCTGGCCGGCGATATCGGCGCGTTGTTCGAACGATTAACTGACGCGATTGTTCTGGTGGACGGTCAAGGCCGGCTGGTCAGTTACACGGCCACGGCGTCGGCGGCCCTGCATCTGGGGCAGGCTGCGCGCGGGCGCAACCTGGTGGAGGGCGGCGCGTCGTGCCTGACACCGCTCCTGAGCGAGGCCCTGATGAGCGATGGACCGGTGGAGGGAACGGTGCAATTGCCGGGCGGCAGGGGCGCCAGCGTCATCGTTCGCAGCATCGACGATGCTCTGTGGAGCTTCGTCATTCGTCCCACCATAGAGCCGCAGCCCGCGCCATCCGCGCCAGGGTCGAAACCGCCGGCGCTGAGTGAACGCGAACAGCAGGAGACGTTCCTGAGCAACTTTTCACGCATCATTCATGTCCCATTGCGCGAGTTGCGCAGCCTGATCACCAGTGTACCCGCGGCAGGAGAACTCAACGAGCAACAATCGCGCCTGATCGGGCAGGTTGTGCGGCTGAACAGCGAGTTGACGATGCTGGTCAATGATCTGCTCTCGCTCGGGCAGATCCGGCTCCAGACCTGTGAAGCCGGCGCGCCGTTGCGCCTCGATCTGCTGATCGAAGCCGCCGTCGGCATGCAATACGCCGAGTTCGGGCGACGGGGCCAGCACGTGACGGTGGACCTGGCGCCCGGCCTGCCGCGGGTAATTGGTTCGGAAGAAGGGTTGGGCCGCGCCATCAATGCCCTGATTGACAATGCGATCAAATACAGCCCAGGCGGGGCGAACATTCGGGTTGTCGCGCGCCATGAAGCCGGCAATATTCTGGTCGTGGTCGAAGATACCGGGTACGGGCTGAGCGAAGACGAAATGGCGCAGGTCTTTGAACCTTTCTACCGGGCCGAAAGCGCCGAACGCGCGGGCGTGTCGGGAAGAGGGCTGGGGCTGACCATCGCCAAGGCGGTGATCGAGCAACATGGCGGCCAGATCTGGGTTGACAGCCGTCCTGAGGGTGGCAGTACCTTTACCTTCCGGCTACCCTGCTCCCATGCGACCACCGCGGAGGGGTAACGCTGCAAGGCAAAGTTTCAGATCCGGGCAACCCTGCCTGACCGGCGCTCCTCCGCCCCACAGCGCGCGGTGTGGAGGTGTAGAGGTGTGGAGATGTGGAGGCGAGTGCCGGACCATCCCGCGAGGTTGAACCTTCGGATCCAGTTCCAGCGATCGGTTCGGGGAGCAGCACGACAGCGATCGCTTCCAGACGCGCCGCGCCCAATCCGCAATCCAGAACCGCAATCCACCATCGCAGTAAGAGGGAGTGTGCGCGGATGAAGTATCGGGTGCTGATCATTCAAACGAATCTGGCGCTGAGCCAGAGTTGGGAACGGGCGCTGACCAGCGCCGGGGCCGACTGCGGCGCGCAGATACAGGTGCAAAGCGTCCGTTCGGTCGCTGCCGGACAACTCGTTGCCGGGCGCCAACCCTACGATCTGATCATTGCCAATCTGCAAATCGAGAGCCTCAGCCGCATTCGCCGGCTGCGCAAACGGTGGCCCAACCTCCGCGCGCTGTTACTGCATCCGCCGGACACCAGCGCGGTCAGCCTGCGGGAAGCGGAACTGGCCGGTTGCAGCCTGGCGCAACAGCCGGACTCGCCCATGGACCTGGTTTCGGCGGTGGGAAAGGCCCTCGATCTCCCGCTGGGAGCAGGACCGGCGCCAACCCCGGATGCCGGTCGCCCGGCGGCGACGATGGCTGATGTGTTGTTGCTGCTCGACATGCTGCGGCGGCAGACGCAGGCGCAATTTGTGATCTACACCGATAATCTTGGGAACACCGTTGCCCAGCAGGGGGATGCCGCGAACCTGGAAGTTGACGCGATCACCTCGCTGATCGCTGGCAGTTCCATCAACATCGCGGAACTGGGACGGGCCCTGCACGACCAGCAGGTTGGTTGCCTGATCGTGCTGGAAGGGGTGCAATTTGACATCTACGCCACCAACGTAGGGAGCCAGCACCTCCTCGCCCTCGTGTTCGCCAAAGAGTTCGTGGAACCACGGCTGGGCTACATCTGGCTGCAACTCAAGCGGAGCGCCCAGCAACTCAAGGGGATGCGCCTGGTGAAAGGGACGCCGGGCGAAGTCATCGCCGCCGAACTTAGCGCCTCCCTGAACCGCGAATTCGAGCGCCTGTTTGGCGACACGTTGCAGCAGCAAGAATGACCAGGAGCGCCACGATGTCTCGTTCTTCGATCGTCCTTTCCCCGGCCCATCTAACGGCCATTCAGAACTTGCTCGCGCAGCTCGGCCAGCAGGCCGACGTGCGTTGCGCGTTCCTGGGCGACCTTAGCGGCCAGGAACTGGCGAGTTGGGAAGATCGCGCGAATCTCGACGTCTCCAGCCTCGCCGCGCTGGCGGCGGGGGATCTGATGGCCACGATGGAGATCGCGCGACTGCTGGGCGGGAAGCGCACCTGTAACTTGATTGTCCAGGAACACGACGATATGACCATCCTGGTCTCACGGGTTGGTGAGGGACTGTTCCTGCTGCTGGCCACGGCCAGAGACGTGCCCCTGGGATGGTCACGCCTCGCAATCAAACGTTCGGCGGAGCGCATCCTGGCGCTGGTTGGCAAGGCGGCGATGACCCCGCCGCCCCCCGCCGTAAACGACGATTTTGTACGCAATTTCGCCGCCCATCTTGATAATATCTGGTAGGAGGAACGTATGTTTATCAACTGGGCACTGGGCGAAATCAATTTGAAGATTGTGTACTATGGCGCGGCATTGAGCGGCAAGACAACCAATTTGCAGTTTATCTACGCGCGCACGCCGGCCAATCTACGCGGTAGGTTAATCTCCCTGAAGACCCAGCAGGATCGCACACTGTTGTTTGATTTTCTGCAACTGGAGATCGGGAAGGTCGCCAATCTCAAACCAAAGTTTAAGCTCTACACCGTGCCTGGCCAGGTGTATTACGCCGCCAGCCGGCGCCTGATCCTTCAGGGCACCGATGGCGTGGTGTTTGTGGTCGACTCTCAGGCTGGACGCATGACGGAGAACGAGGAGTCCTGGTACACTATGGAGCAGCACTTGATCGAATTGGGCCATGACATCAATACGTTTCCGATTGTGGTACAGTTCAACAAGCGCGACCTGCCGCACGCCCTGCCCGTCCAGGAGTTGCGCCGGCATTTGCCGATCGAAGGTCGCCCCTGCTTCGAGGCGTCGGCGATCAAAGGCTATGGGGTCTTCGATACGCTGAAAGCGAGTATGAACAGCGTGGTGGCCGCCGTGCGACGAGCGGTTTAGTGGTCTGTAAATTGAGTTTCCTGTCAATTCCGCCCCCTTGTAGTAGCGGAGACAGCGGTGATGTTTCTGCAAGGCAGTTTCAGCACCATCAGCGCCGCAGCCCTGATCCAGACGCTCTGTAATGAGCGGCGCGCGGCGCAGATCGAAGCCTGGCGCGAGAAAGCCGTGGCCCGCGTCTGTCTGGACGAAGGCTTTATCATCGCCGCCCACTGCGAAGGGCGCGATGGTCCCGAGGCGGTGTTTCGCCTGATTGACTGGCCCGATGGGCTGTTCCGGGTCGTCCGCCTGCCAGAGAACGTTCGGGTCACGATGACCGCGCCTCCCGAAGAGTTGCTGCTCGAGGCGGCGCGCCGGCGCGATGAACGCCTCGGGTGAGCCGTAAAGCGAAACGGCAGGGGCAGTGGGGCGGCCTGGTTGCCCCACTGCCCATCTGCGAGCCGAAGGGAGCGCCACCCTCCGGGTTGCGCGCAGGGTTTACAATACTGCTGGCACACCTCGAGACGTTGCACCTTCGTCAACCTTTCTGAGACATGCCCCGGAAAGGCTGCGCCCCCCAGGAACACCACGACCGCTGAAGGGGAAGGATGTTCACACCCGATACCGCAGGTGCGCGCCGCGACATGATCATGCTCATCGTCCGGCGCGAGGCGCGCGAATTGCTGGGCGACTGGCGCATTGTGACGCCGATCCTGCTGCTGGCGCTGGTGCTGCCGCTGTTGCTGGTCGCCGCCGCGGGGCAGATCGTCGGCTTTCTGGAGGATGCCAGTTTTGCCGTGCGCCTCATCCCCTTCGGCGCGTTGCTGGTGGGCTTTCTGCCGGCGAGTTTCTCGCTGATCGCCGCGCTCGAGTCGTTCGTGGGCGAACGTGAGCGGAACAGTCTCGAGACCTTGCTGGCCATGCCGCTGTCGGACGCCGAGTTGTACCTGGGCAAGTTTCTCGCCGCCCTGCTGACGCCGCTGGTCGCCAGTCTGGCGGCGATGCAGATCTATGCAGGGTTGCTGCTGGGGTTCATGCCGGAGTTGTACTTCGGGATGATGACCCTGCCGCGCCTGCTGCTGCTCATCCTGCTGGTCTGCTGCATGGCCCTGGTGATGGTGAGCGGCGCGGTGGTGATCTCGGCGCATATCTCCAGCGTGCGCGCGGCCAATCTTATGTCGAGCTTTATCCTGGCGCCGATGGCCGGGGTGATGCAACTGGCGGCGTTCTGGATCATCAATGAGCGCTGGTCGCAACTCTGGCTGATCGCTGCGGCCCTGGGCGTGCTCGCCGTGGCCCTGGTCCGCGCCGGGATGCGCACCTTCAGCCGCGAGGAACTGCTCTCCCGCGAGCAGCGCCAGTGGCGCTGGCGCGCGTGGCGAGCGGCGCGCCAGCCGCCGGTGGCCCGGCACGCG
>DAOUDA010000097.1:0-46768 GCA_034431835.1 Chloroflexaceae bacterium
GCCGGTAGGGGCGAATAATTATTCGCCCCTACCGGCCCCGGCGTCACATCCATGCCTACGGGGGCGTCCATGCCCCCGTGGGTGTCCACGCCCACGGGGGCGTCCACGCCCATTGCGTCGTCGATCCCCGCCGCACCGTCGGATGTCCGTGTGACATGATCCACGATCCACAAAATGCCGTGGACGTGATTCGGCATAATCACGAACGAATCCAATTTCACATGGGGAAAATGCACGGGAATGTCCAGCCAACACTGTTCGGCAACACGTCCGGCACGGTTCAACTGCACCCGTCCTTCGCTTATCTCCCCAAAGAGGTGCGCTCGGTGGTGAGTGACAATGGTAATGAAATATGCCCCGATCCGAGCGTAATCGTACCCTTTCAGGCGAATGCTACGGCGGTTGTGACGTTTGGGATCGTAATTCATGGTCTGCTCTCATGCCCTGCGAGTTCGAAAACCGACATGCATTTCACCGAAAATCACCCGGAAAGGTTATGGCTGCAGAACGTGTGGCACGACGCTCAACCTGATCGCCCGCTTCGCCAGCTTCACCGTTTGCGTTCCCAGCACCGCCAGCGGCGGATGCTGGTACAATAAGGGGCGCATCTGGTCCTCGGCGGGTGGGCATCGGCGGCAATTGCGCCTGGCCCCTCTGTTCGATAACTGGTGCGGGAAGACGGACGATCCTTGTGAGGAGGCGACCAATGACGGACAATCGCCGCAGCCGGCTGATCACCGAAGGGCCCCAGCGCTCGCCGAACCGGGCGATGCTGCGCGCCGTGGGCTTTGGCGATGAGGACTTTCGCAAGCCAATCGTCGGGGTAGCCAATGCCCACAGCACGCTGACGCCCTGCAACGCCGGTCTCGGCGCTCTGGCCGCGCGGGCCGAGGCGGCCATCCATGCCGCCGGGGCCATGCCCCAGATCTTCGGCACGATCACCGTCAGCGACGGGATCTCGATGGGCACCGAGGGCATGAAGTTCTCCCTGGTCAGCCGCGAGGTGATTGCCGATTCGATTGAGACGGTGGTCAATGCCCAGCGGATGGACGGCGTTCTGGCGGTGGGGGGCTGCGATAAGAACATGCCCGGGGCGCTGATCGCCATGGCCCGGCTGGATATTCCCAGCATCTTCGTCTATGGCGGCACGATCAAGCCCGGCCACTACAAGGGCCGCGATCTGACCATCGTCAGCGCCTTTGAGGCGGTGGGCGAGTTCAGCGCGGGCCGCATTGATGAGCACGAGTTGCTCGAGATCGAGCGCCACGCCTGCCCCGGCGCCGGCTCCTGCGGCGGGATGTACACCGCCAATACCATGTCTTCGGCCATCGAGGCCCTGGGTCTCAGCCTGCCCGGATCCTCGACCATGGCCGCCGAGGACCCGGAGAAGGCCGAGAGCGCCGCCCGTTCCGGCGAGGTGCTGGTCGAGGCCATTCGCGCCAATCGCACCGCGCGCCAGATCCTCACCCGCAAGGCCTTCGAGAACGCCATCACCGTGGTGATGGCCCTGGGCGGCTCGACCAACGCCGTCCTGCACCTGCTGGCGATCGCCTACGCCGCCGAGGTCCCGCTCAGCATTGACGATTTCGAGGCCATTCGCGCGCGGGTGCCGGTGCTCTGCGATCTGAAGCCCTCCGGCCGCTACGTCGCCACCGATCTGCACCAGGTGGGCGGAGTGCCCCAGGTGATGAAGATGCTGCTCAACGCCGGCTTGCTCCACGGCGACGCGCTAACCATAACCGGGCAGACGATCGCCGAGACCCTCGCCGGAGTGCCCGATGCGCCGCCGGAGGGCCAGGAGGTGATCCGGCCCTTCGACGCGCCGCTCTACCCCCAGGGGCACCTGGCCATCCTGCGCGGCAATCTCGCCGAAGAGGGCTGCGTGGCCAAGATTACCGGGATCAAGCAGCGCCACATCACCGGCCCGGCGCGCGTCTTCGACAACGAGGAGTCGTGCCTGGAGGCCATCCTGGCCGGCAAGATCGTCGCCGGCGACGTGGTGGTGATCCGCTACGAGGGGCCGAAGGGCGGGCCGGGGATGCGCGAGATGCTGGCCCCCACCTCGGCGATCATCGGCGCGGGCCTGGGCGACAGTGTGGGCCTGATCACCGATGGGCGCTTCTCCGGCGGCACCTACGGCCTGGTGGTCGGCCACGTCGCCCCCGAGGCGGCGGTGGGCGGCGCCATCGCCCTGGTCGAGGAGGGCGACAGCATCACCATTGACGCCGATGCCCGCGTGTTGCAGCTCAACGTCTCCGACGAAGAACTGGCCCGCCGCCGGGCCGCCTGGACCCCGCCCGCCCCGCGTTACACCCGCGGCGTGCTGGCCAAGTACGCGCGCCTGGTCTCCTCGGCGAGCCTCGGTGCCGTGACCGATCTGCCGGAAGCCTGGTAGCTCCAGGTTGTTGTTCGCGGTAGTGCCGCCGCGAACGGGGTATTGGGGGCCGCGGGCCCCCAAAAAGGAAAACCTGTTCTTTCCGGAGGGGCGAAGCCCCTCCGAACCTCCCCGCAGGGGAGAAAGCTATGACCCGGAGGACTCCGTGGGCGTTGATGTCTCTCAAATCGGCCTGGGCTTGCTGCTCAGCACGGCCATCGGCGGGCTGGCCTACTGGCGCCAGTCGCTGACGATGGGCGGCTGGGCCGGCGCCATTCTCACCGGCACGGCGACCATGGGTTTTGGCGGCTGGGCCTGGGGTATGGCGCTGATCGCCTTTTTCGTAAGCAGCAGCGCGCTGTCGCACTACAAGGAGCGCATCAAGGAGCAGCGCGCGGCCGAGAAGTTCGCCAAGGGCGGCCGGCGCGACCTGGCCCAGGCCCTGGCCAATGGCGGCGTCGGGGCGTTACTGGCGTTGCTCTACGCCCTGCTCGACGGGCCGCCGGTGCTGCTGGCCCTCTTTCTCGGCGTGATGGCCACCGTTACTGCCGACACGTGGGCGACGGAACTGGGGGTGCTCAGCCCGCATCGCCCGCGCCTGATCACCACCGGCAAGCCGGTGGATCCGGGCACCTCGGGCGGCATCTCGCTCCTGGGCACCACAGCCTCGGCCCTCGGCGGGCTGCTGATCGGCCTGGTGATGTTTTTGAGCTTCGGGATCGGCCAGACCCTCGCCGGTCAGCCGGTGACGTGGCAGTGGTGGATCCTGCCGGCAGCGGTGCTCGGCGGTCTAGGCGGTTCGCTGGCCGATAGTTTGATGGGCGCGACGGTGCAGGCGATCTACCGCTACCCCAACGGCAAGGAGACCGAAAAGACGGTAGGCAAGGACGGTACGCCCAACACCTTCGTGCGCGGCTGGCGCTGGATGAATAATGATATGGTCAATCTGCTCAGTTCGCTGGTTGGCGGGCTGATCGCGGTGCTGGTGTTTCTGATGCTGGCCTGAGACCTTTGTCGGCGACCACCCAGGCCGCAAAGCGATCATCGGCCACGGCGCGCGCCGGGACCCCGCAGGCTTCGACCATCTGGATGATCTCCGCTGGCGCGAAAAAGGTGCTGTCCATCAGCAGCAGCCGCTCGGCCAGAGCGACGAATTTCACCACCCCGAGGCGAATGTCCGGCTCTTCGATGACCAGCCGGCCTTCCGGTCGCAACACGCGCAACAACTCGCGGATGGCCTCCGCCGGCCGGGTGAAGTGATGCAGCGCGTCAACCACCACCACCCGATCAAAGGTGGCATCGGCGAAGGGCAGGCGCGTCACGTCGCCGGCCAGCGCGTCGAGGCCCCTGGCCCGCGCCTGGCGCAGCATCGGCGCCGAGCGGTCGAGCACCACCACCTCACCTGCCAGATCGCGCAAATGGGTTGCCACGCGCCCGGTGCCTCCACCCGCGTCGAGCACGCGCCCCCCCGGCGGTACGGCCAGCACTTCCCGCAGCCGCTCCAGATCCGGCGGGCCGATGAGCCGGTCGTAGAGGGGCGCGATCAGGTCGAAATGATCGATCATTGGTGGTCTCCTTCCGCAGGTGGGGCCGGCCTGATGCGGCCGCGCCGCACACTCCGGGGATGGTAAGCGTTTGTTCGGGAGAGCGGCGCCCTTCGGAACCCGTCCCTGCGGGGCCGCTGTCCACCGCCGCAGGGTTCTCGCGAGGGCTTCGCTCTCCGGAATCCTCCGGTGGAGGGGCTTTACCTCACAATCGCCCGCCCGAACACCGGAAGAGCAGCGCGTCCCAGGTATTGCCGAGCAGGTTGCCGATCCAGATCATGCGCAGCGCGCGCTCGATGGCGCGGGCCTGCTGCTCACCGTAGATCGACGCCAGTTGGGCCTGGAGTTCCGGCAGGGCCTTGCCGCCCGCCTCGGCCCACTGGCGGGCGTAGAGCAGCGCCGGGAGCTCGGCCGCGGGCGCCGTGGCGACGTCGCCGTCGAGCAGGCGGCGAACCTCCTCCGGGGGCAGGCCGCTGAGCTGGGCGACGTAGCCGTGGAAGGCGGCGCAGTAGCGGCAGCGGTTCACCGCCGTGACGGTGAGCATCAGGCGCTCGCGCAGCGCCTGGTTGATCGAGCCGCGCCCGCGCAGGCCGGCCAGATGGCGCAGATCGTTCCAGAACATCGCGATGCTCCGGTAGTACCGTTTGCGAAAGGGTTCACGGCGAGAGGCGGCAAACATTGTAGGCGGATCTCCTGGATGCAAGGCGCCGTTCGGTATCCATAGCGTGCCCGTCGCCGGGAAAGGTTTCCTGTTGAATACCGTGCCGGCGCGTCAACGTCAGATCTCATCGGGGCGCCATAGCGGCCAATCCATGAGCCGAAATGCTCTCAGGCGCCCATGCGCGGGTCTCACACTGCCACGATGAAAACGGGCAATCGGCCATTCTCACATCACCCATGCAACCCCGGCAGAAATACGGTTGGGCTGGGTACCAGCAAGGGGCTGTGGCTCTTAAAGGCCTCGGCGTAGGCGACCCCGAACAGCCGGCCCAGGTAGGCGTCTTCGGCTTCGTAGAGGGTCAGCAGGCGGTCGCCCTCTTCCACCCGGAAGATCGAGCCATACTCGGCCAGGGCCGCGCGCTTGCGATCATAGGTGTCGCTCACGTCCACGGCGAAGGCGAAGTCACGGCCCCAGGGCGGCTCCATTTTACAGTGCGGGAAGAAGAGCCGTTCGACGTTCCAGGGCTCCGTATCGGCCAGCAACTCGCCGCCGGGCACCCGTTCCCAGTGATCCAGCCGGGCGTAGAACACCGCCGCGCTGAGCAGCGCGCCCGCGGCGGCGTGATCGGGATGCACGCAGGCATCGGTGGTGCCGAAGACGATCTGGGGCCGGTGGAGGCGGATCAGGCGCGCGACCTGCAACCGCAGGGGGATGGTGTCGCCAAGCAGCCGATCCTGCCCGTCGAGGAACATGCGCTCGGCGCCAAGAATGGCCGCCGCGCGCCGGGCCTGGGCCGCCCGCTCACCCGGTGCGGCGAAGTCGCTCGGCTCCCCATCGCAGAGGTCCACCAGGAGCACGCGCAGCCCTTCCTCCACCAGCCGCGCAATTGTCCCGCCCATCTGGACCTCGGCATCGTCGGGGTGGGCGGAAATTACCAGCGCATCGTATGACATCGTCGTCCTCTTGTTTTTTCTGTGACGGTGCATGGTCTACCATTATACTGATGCGCCGGGCTCGTGCGATGTTACAGGTACGCCGATTCGCGCTTCCGCGACGATCGGGTATACTAACGTGAAATCAGGCGGTGGTCCTCACCCTCCCCCCGCCAGGACGCAGTCTCCACGAACAGTCGCCCCCATGCCAGACGCTTCGCGAAACCGCGCCGAGACCTCGGTTCACCCACGGGCGACCCCCGGCGCGCCCACCGTTCCTCAGGCGCGCCACCACGGCGCGGCGCGGCCGGTCTGGTTGGCGGCCCTCGCCGGCTACATCCTGGTCGCGTTGCTGCTCCTGGCCCCCACCCTGCCGGCATTCGCCGCCGCCATCCCCGGCGGGCCGGTGGCCGCCGTAGACGGCTGGCAGAATGTCTGGAACCTGTGGTGGGTACGTCTGGCGCTCTTCACCGGCCGCGATCCGTTTGTCACCGATCTGCTGTTCGTTCCCGAGGGTGCGGCATTGCACCTGCAAACCCTGGGGTTCATCAACGGGGTGCTGGTCTCGCCGGTAACGGCCCTCTGGGGGCCGGTGGCAGGCTACAACGCGGCCATGCTCCTCGGTCTGGTACTGGGCGGATTGGCCGGCTACGCGCTGGCCCTGCGCGTCTGCGGCGCGCGGTGGGCCGCCTTTGTCGCCGGGCTGATCTTCACGCTCTCGCCCTTCCACCTGACACGGATCTGGGACGGGCAACTGGAACTCGCCAGCCTCCACTGGCCGGCGCTGTACGCCCTGTTCTTGCTGCGCGCCGTCGAAGACGGTCGCCGGCGCGACGCCCTCCTTGCCGGGGTGTTCCTGGCCTGCACCGGTCTGTCGAGCTGGTACTACCTGCTGTTCATGGGCCTCTACGCTCTCGGCTTTGCGCTGCTGTGGGCCAGCGGGCCACGCGGGACCCGCGTTGCGCCCCGTCAGGCGGCGAGCCAGACCGGGCTGAGTCTGCTGGTAGGCGGGCTGTTGCTGCTCCCCGTGCTGGCGCCGGCACTGCGCCTGGCGCTCGGCTCGCCCGGAGCGGTGCACCAGTTCGAGGGCGAAGAGGCGCTGCGGCGCTCGGCGAACCTGCTCGACTTCTGGCTGCCGAGCTACCTGCATCCGCTCTGGGGCGACTGGCTCTTCACGCGCGTGGGCAGGGCCTGGCACGATTACAGCGGCGATTGGAACGTGGCCCTGGGCTACGGCGCCCTGGCGCTGAGCGCCCTGGGCGCGGCGCGGCGCCCCCAACGCGCCTGGCGCTGGCTCGCGCTCGCCGGCATGGCCCTCGTCTTCGCCCTCGGACCCCGCCTGCAGATTGGCCCGTGGCAGACCGGCCTGCCGCTGCCCTACGCCCTGCTCGAGGCGCTGCCGGGCATCAGCCTGGGGCGACGGCCGCTGCTGTTCACCGCGGTCGTGACCATCGCGCTGACCCCGCCCATCGCCCTGGGCCTGCGGGCCCTCGGCGCGCTGGCGGGTGACCGGCGTCGCTGGCTGCTGGCCCTGCCGCTGGGGTTGATCGCCTTCGAACTGGCGATTGGCCCCTGGCCGCTGCTGCCAGCGGACACCCACCCGCTCAACCAGCGCCTGGCCGCCGGCACGGGGGTGGTGTTCGATATGCCCGCGGCCGGATACAAGCACGTCGAGCCCCAGCGGGCGCAACTCGTGCACGGTCGGCCCATCCCGGGCGGCTACCTGGCCCGCCCGCCACGCTACACCTGGCCATATACGACGCCGGCTGTACGCACGCTCTGGAGAATGCATCCCGAACCTGCCTCACCCTTCCTCGAAGGCTCCGACGACCCCCTTGCCGCGCTGGCCTTCTACGGCGTGCGCGACGTGGTGGTGCGCTGGGATCAGATCGAGCCGGAAGGGATTCCCAACGTTCGAGCGGCGCTGGAGCAGGCCCTGCCGGGATTGGCCCCGGTGTTCGAAGATGGAACGCGCAGCCTGTACCAGGTGCCGGCCAGCCCCGGGCGAGCGATTGCCGCCTTCAGCGGCGATGGCTGGCAGCGCCCCGAGAGCGATGGCCAGCAGACCTGGCGCTGGATGGGGCCGGAGGGCGCCCTGACGCTGATCAATCCTGGCACAGAGGTGCGGCGGTTCACCTTGCTCCTCGTCGCCCAGAGCTACCGCGCGCCCCGCGCGGTGACGCTCAGCCTTAATGATGCCCCCGCGGGGACCTGGCTGGTCAGGCGGGGACCGACGCGGGTGTATCTGCACTTCTGGCTTCGCCCCGGCGAGCACCGCCTGGTGTTGCGGGCGCCGGCCGATCGGGAGGAGTTGCCGCACAGTTCGCGTTGGCTGAGCATTGTGCTGCTTGAGGCGCGCCTCGAGCCATAGGTATGGGCGGCCCAGGGTGGCAGGGTATGTGGAGGTGTGGAGGTGTGGAGGTGTGGAGGTGTGGAGATGGCGGATCGCGGTAAACCACACCTCCGCCTCCCAGCCTTGACGGTTATTCCCGCTGGCGGCGAGGTTGGCGTCATCTTCCTCCTCCTGGCCGGAACGGCCCTCATGGTGTGGCTCCTCGCCAGCGGCCCGCGGATGGCGCGGTACACGCCCGAAGCGCCGCCGCCGGCCACCGGCCTGCACGCCCTCGAACGGCGCGCCGACGGGGGCGCTGCCTACCGCTGGACGACCGGCCGCTCCCGCCTCGACCTGCCTGATCCGGGCGGGCCACTGCTCCTGCGTCTGGACCTGTCGGCCGGGGCGCGGCGGAGCGTCGAGGCGGCGCTGAGCGGCCCGATCCACACCCGGTTGCGCCTTGGAACGGATCTGCGCCGGTACCAGATACTCGTCCCGGCGCAGGCGGGCGAGCGCATCGCGCTGGAACTGTCCGCGCCGCCGTTCGTGCCGCCCGGCGAAACGCGAGAGGTCGGCGTCGTGCTGGGCGCGGTCGGGGTGTGGGGCGGGGGCGCGGCGCCACGGGCCCTCATCGCGGCCGCGCTGCTTACGGCCGTGGCCCTCCACCTTGCCACACGCGCCATCCTGCCCCCTCGGGGCGCGGCAACAACCGTTGCTCTGGTGATGGGATCGCTGCTCGCCTGGCACCTGGGCGGGCGCTGGGCGGCGTGGACCTTCGCGCCCCTCGGCGCCATCGCCGCCCTGGTCGCGGCCCTGGTTGCCGGGGGGTGGCCGCTCGCGCTGGGGGCGGGGGCACGCTGGCGGGCCGCCGGGGATGGGCGGGCGCCGGCGGCAGATGAGATTGGCGCGCCCGTCCGGGCCGATGGGAAGCGTGACAGCGCTTCGCGGGCCATGGCCCTCGCGGGTCCGGTGATTGGGGGCATGGGCCTGTACCTGGCGGCGGGTCTCTGGAACCACTGGAACGTGCATCCCGGCCTGGCCCTGGACCTGGAGATCTACCTGCGGGCCGGACGCCTGGCCCTGGCCGGGCAGATCCCCTACGATCCGCCCGAACTCAACGTGATCGGCGTCTCCTTCGTCTATCCGCCGCCGACGGTTCCCCTCTTCGCCGCCCTCGCTGCCGTAGAACCCTGGCTCGCCCATGGTCTCTGGCTGGTTGGTTCGGTCGCCCTTTACACGCTGGCCCTGCTGGGGATCTACGCGGCGCAGGAGGGGGTGGGCCGCGCCGGTCTGCTGGCCATGCTTGGTCTGGGGCTAGGCTTTGCCCCCTTTCTGGAGAACGTGGCGATCGGCCAGATCAACAGCCTGATGCTGTTCGGGTTGGCGCTCTTCGTGCTGGGGCACGCCATACGGCGCCTGGCGTGGGCGGGCGACGTGGCGCTCGCCGCGGTCATTCTGATCAAACTCACGCCGGTGGCGCTGCTGCTCTGGCCGCTGGCCCGCGGCGACTGGCGCCGGCTGGCGCGGGTCGCCCTGGGGGTGGTCGCCCTGAGCCTGCCGGCCCTCGCGCTCTACGGGCCGGCGCCGTGGATGGCCTTCGCGCAATTGCTCCCCGATCTGCTGGGGGGCGTCCCCCGCAATCCCTACAACCAGGCCCTGGCGGCGGTGCTGACCGGATTAACCGCGCCCGGCTCAGCGGCGGAGCAGGCGGCAGCCTGGCTGGGGCGGGCCGTCAGCCTGGGGCTGCTGGGCAGTTGGGCCGCCATCTGCTGGCGGCGACGCGGCGCGAATGCCGGGGCCATCCTGGCCTGCGGCGTGGCCATCCTGACGGTCAGTTCCAGCCTGATCTGGTACCACCACCTGGTGTTCCTGGCCCTGCCCCTGGCATGGCTGGCCCTCGCCGCCCCGCGGCGCCCGCCGTGGCCAGGGCTGGCCCTGCTGGCCCTCGGCCTGATCCAGGCCACCCGTCCGATCGAGTCTGGTCTGGGCATGCCGCCCTGGCCCGCTGTGGCGGGGTACCTGATCCTGGTGATCGCCTGTATCGTCAGATCCGCCTGAAAACGCGCCCTTTACGGGAGGCTGGGAGGGCTTCGCCCTCCCAGGAACATCCACTTCACAACGATGCCGCGAGGGCGGCCAGAATCTCATCGCGCTCGCCGAGCAGCCCGTGTACGGCTTCGCCATCGGCCGCCTCCAGGCGCAACTCCAACTCAATCAGGCGTTGCACCGCCGCGGCATCGCCGCCGGCGACCCCTCCCGCCGGGCGCAGGGCCACGGGCAGATTCTCGCCCGGGCGCGCGGTGTAGAACAGCGGCTCCTGGAGCAGGGCCTCGTGGCGCTGCAACGAGCGCCCATCGGCGGGCACGGCGACCCGCAGGTAGGCGAACAGATCGAACACGCCGACGGCCGGCCCGGCGCCCGGGGCCTGCCCGCCCAGGGCCAGGAGCAGGTGTTCGCCGAAGATCGTATGGCGCGGATTGACCGCCGAGCGACTACCGGCGCGCTGCCCCGGCCGCGCCGAGGAAATGACCACCTGATCGCCGCTCACCGACAGGGGCCGGTAAAACTCTGGGGGCGGCGCCGCTCCCGACCGCGCCGCAACGGGACCGTCGGGGTCGTCTTCTCCCGCGGCCTGGCAGCAATTAAGCAGCACCACCAGCCGACGGGCGCGCTCACGGACCTTCGCCACGCGCCGCTGGAACACCTCGGCGGTCAACGCCGTCTCGACCAGGCGATCGGGATCGGCATCAAAGGGCAGCAAGGCGTAGCCCGCCTCGGTAGAAGCTCCGCGCCCGGAGAAGCAGATCAGCGCCGTTCCACCATCAACCAGGTGGGCCAGTTCTTCCAGCGCGTCAAGCACGAAGTTGCGGGTCGCCTTGCTGTCCACCAGCAGGCGCACCTGCTGCTCGGGGTAGGCCGCCAGGTGTGGGTCACGGAGCAGACTGGCCAGGGCCCGCGCATCGCTGGCGGTCGTGCCGCCAGGCAGGCGGAGGTGGGGATGGGCATACTCGGAGACGCCAATGATCAGCGCGTGACCATAGCTGAAGTGCGCGCCGTCGGCGCTCAGGCTGGCCGGAAGGGGCTCGGCGCGGGTCTCCGCGCCTGGTGGTGTAAGCTCCGTGCCGGCGATCGGGCGGTTGGCATCGGCGGGAGAGCCGGAGCGGCTCTCCGGAGAGGCCACCACGACGCGCAGCAGCGCGTCCACGATGGTGTGGCCGAAGCGTTCGCGCAAACGCTCCAGTTTGTCGGCATACTCCGCATCGTCGAGCAGGCCCATCGCGTGCAGATCGCGGAGACTCCGCAGGGTGGCGGCGAGATCGTCTCTCATCGGCAACTCCTTATTGCTACGCGCCTGCGGGGAACGGTCGACGACCGGCGCGGGCCTTCCCGGCAGGCAATACGACGCGCATGAGCAAGGCGGCCACGACGCGGGCGCGGTGAGCCGGTCCTTATTATACGCGAGCCTTCACCTCCACCGACTCGTCGGGTATACTACAGGGACAACGCCAAACCCGCGCCAACACGAATACGGGGAAACCCGGTTGTCCTGTCCTTCGAGCGGACGCGGAGGGTCCGGGAGGGCTGCGCCCCCCAGGAACGCGTTTTCTCATCCCGTCGTGGTTGGGGCGCTACTTCTTTCACCCAATTCGGGGAACCCGCGTTTCTCCACGACCCGGTCCAGGGGTGGGCGTGGTATAACCCTGTTCATCTGGTATTCCCGCGGAGGTGATCTATGCGGATCGTCCAGCATACCGACATCCAGAGCTTCGTCGAACGGGCCATGCCCCTGCTTCTGGCCCACGAGGCGCACAACCATCTGATCCTCGGCCTCTGCGCGGAATTGACCCACAACCCCGAAATGTTCGGACCGCACGCGCCGCTCCTGGTCACGGTCGAGGATGGGGGCGTCGTGGTGCTCGCGGCCCTGCAAACGCCACCCAACAAGCTGGTGCTGTCACACACCCGGCACACCGGGGCCATCGAGGCGCTGGTGGAAGAACTGAGCCGTTCGGAACGCCCCCTGCCCGGCGTGCTCGGCCCGCGCTCGGTGGCGGAGCCGTTTGGCCGCCACTGGGTGGTGCGGAGCGGCGGGTGCGTTGAGCAGGGTATGCCGCAGCGGATCTATCAACTTACCACCGTGCGCCCGCCCGCGCCGCCGCCGGGCCATATGCGCCTGGCCACCGAAGACGACCGCCAATTGCTGGAACGCTGGTTCAACGCTTTCCGCGCCGAGGTCCACCCCGGCGCCGCTGCGGGCGATAGCCAGGGCACCGTGACCCGCTGGCTGACCTCGCCGGACCGCCAGTTGTACCTCTGGGAAGTGGACGCGCCGGTGTCGATGGCCGGCGCCGCCGGCCCCACCCCCCACGGCGTGCGCATCAGCGCGGTTTACACTCCGCCAGAACATCGACGGCAAGGCTATGCCAGCGCCCTGGTCGCCGCCATCAGCCAGATCCAGCTTAATGCCGGAAAGCGCTCCTGCTTCCTCTATGCCGATCTGAACAATCCCACCTCGAACCACGTCTACCAGGCGATCGGCTTTGAGCCGGTGGTTGACAGCGTCGAACTGCGCTTCGTTCCGCGTCGGGCGTGAGACCCGCGCTTCTGCCAGGATGGTGGCGCCGGAGTCTCCGCCAGAGCTTGTGCAACGTCCGCCTCCAACGGTGGGCCGTGAGGCGGCTGCGCCGTCAAAACCACCGAACGAACCGGGGTTTGGAACCTGGCCCGGGGAAAGTGCACAGGTTCCGGATTTCCCCGCCTTCACCGCAGCGCCCGACAAAAAAGTCGTGCTATACTGGGGTGAGGACCGCTACGTGTAATCATCTGCATTGAGCAGCATCGCACCCCATGCGCGCCATTGTATTCGACCAGCCGGGCGATCCCGACGTGCTCCGCCTGGACGAGGTTCCTGATCCCCAACCCTCCGCCGGCGAGATTCTGGTGCGCGTTCGCGCCACGGCCGTGAACCGGGCCGACCTGCTCCAGCGCCGCGGTGCCTACCCTCCGCCCCGTGGGGCCTCACCGATCCTCGGCCTGGAGCTAGCCGGCGAGGTGCTCGAGCCGGCGGGCCCCTGGCAGCCGGGCGACCGGGTAATGGCCGTCGTGACCGGGGGCGGCTACGCCGAACTGGCAACGGTACCCGTCGGAATGGCCATGCCCATCCCTGACTCATTGTCGTTCGAAGAAGCCGCTGCCATCCCCGAGGCCTTTGTGACGGCCTTTCTCAACCTCTTCACCCTGGGGCGGCTCCAGGCCGGTGAAAGCGTGCTGGTGCACGCCGGGGCCAGCGGGGTCGGCACGGCAGCCATTCAACTGGCCCGCGCCGCCGGGGCGCGCGTGTTCGCCACCGCGGGAAGCAGGGCCAAACTGGACCTGTGCCGCGAACTGGGGGCCGAGCTGGCGATTGATTACCACGAGGAAGATTTTCGTGAGCACGTCATCGCCGCGACCCACGAACGCGGCGTTGACGTGATCCTTGACTTCGTGGGCGCGCCGTACTGGGAGTCCAACCTGGCTTCCCTGGCCATTGGCGGGCGCCTGATGCTGATCGGCTTCCTCGGCGGTTCCGCTGGCCAGCTCGACCTCGGGCCGATCCTCGCGCGCAGCCTCACCGTTACCGGCACCACCCTGCGACGCACGCCCCTCGACCGCAAGATCGCCCTCACGCGGGCCTTCAGCGAGTTCGCCCTGCCGCGTTTTGAACGGGGCGAGTTACGCCCGGTGATTGACGCCGTCTACCCCCTCGACCAGGCTGCGGAGGCCCATCGCGTGCTCGAAGCCAACCGCAACGCCGGCAAAGTGGTGCTGCGGGTCGGGCCCTGACGCGCAATAATGCCCCACGGGAGGGTTCCTGGGAGGGCCAGGCCCTCCCAGAAACCCTCTTCCCCAACCCTTCGTGTGAGACACGCATTGACAGAACCCTGCGCTGGCGATTGATTACGCTGTGAACTGTGTCTTGCGGCGCCTCCCCCCGTTGGGGGGAGGCTGGGAGGGGGAGGAAAAGCAAGGAAACGTAGTTCACAGACTAAAACATCGCGCCTGGAGAGGCTGAAGCAGGCCGTCCGCGCCGGCGGCCGGCGGCGTTCACACAGGTGGACGCCCCGCCGAAGGTGCAGCAGACGCGGTTCATGAAGATTAAGGAAATAAACCGGTCTTCGCCCTGTGGCCCGGCGGCTGATGAAGATTAAGGAAATAAACCGGTCTTCGCCCTGTTGCCCGGCGGCCGAAGCCGCGGGCTGCCGATGCGAAGCCCGCCGTTCGGCTGAGCTCACGGCGAAGCCTTCGCGGGCCATACCGGATTTAATTCAAAATCTTCATCAACCGCTGGCCGTCTTTGAGAAGTCGCGACAGATTCTTCCGTTGTAATTGGGTGCGATATAATAACTAGAAGACATCCTTGCCTGGGAACGCCGCCCACCTCCACCCGACCTGAACCGATCCACAGGCGATGATGCCTGACCCCTGGGCGAGTGCGCTCGAAGATAGATACCAGGAGCAGTTCACTATGGGTAAGGACACGCTGACGATCACCGACAATCGCACTGGCAAGACGTATGAGATCCCGATCGAGCATAATACGATCCGGGCCATTGACCTGCGCAAGATCCGCGTCTCGGAAGACGACTTTGGGCTGATGTCCTACGACCCGGCGTTCATGAACACCGCCGCGTGCAAGAGCACGATCACCTACATTGACGGCGACAAGGGCATTCTGGAGTATCGCGGCTACCCGATTGAGCAACTGGCCGAGCAAAGCTCCTATCTTGAAGTAGCCTATCTGCTGATCTACGGCGAACTGCCGAGCCGGGAACGTCTGGAGTGGTGGAAGTACCGCATCAGCCGGCATCTCTTCCTCCACAACAGCCTGGTCGAGCTGATCCAGGCCTTTCGCTACGACGCCCACCCCATGGGCATCCTGATCAGCTCGGTCGCGGCCATGTCCACCCTCTACCCGGAAGCCAGGAACATTGACGATCCCGCCGTGCGCGAGAAGCAGGTCTGGCGCATCATCGGCCAGATCCCGACCATCGCCGCCTTCGCCTACCGCCACCGCATCGGGCGACCCTTCAACCTCCCGGATAACTCGCTGAGCTATACGGCCAACCTGCTGTACATGATGGACTATATGAACCAGCGGGACTATGAGGTGAACCCGGTGCTGGCCAAGGCGCTGGACGTGCTGTTCATCCTGCACGCCGACCACGAGCAGAACTGCTCGACCTCAACCATGCGCGGCGTTGGTTCGAGCCGGGTTGACCCCTACTGCGCCCTCTCAGCCGCGGCCGCGGCACTCTATGGCCCGCTCCACGGCGGCGCCAACGAGGCGGTGCTGCGGATGCTGCAGGAAATCGGCACCAAGGCCAATGTGCCGGCCTTCAT
The DNA here is from genome assembly GCA_034431835.1 of Chloroflexaceae bacterium. GTDB lineage: Bacteria > Chloroflexota > Chloroflexia > Chloroflexales > Chloroflexaceae > JACAEO01. The sequence goes on from DAOUDA010000097.1 coordinate 15,224, forward strand.
CGAAAAGGTGAAGAAGGGCGAACGCCTCCTGATGGGCTTCGGCCACCGCATCTACAAGAACTACGACCCGCGGGCCAAGATCATTCGCAAAGTGGCCTACGAGGTCTTCGAGGCAACCGAGATGAACCCGCTGCTGGAGATCGCCGTGGAACTCGAGCGCATCGCCCTGCAGGACGAGTACTTCATCTCCCGCAAGCTCTACCCCAACGTGGACTTCTACAGCGGCCTGATCTACCAGGCGCTCCGCTTCCCGATCGAGTACTTCCCCTTCCTCTTCGCCATCCCCCGCGCCTCGGGCTGGCTGGCGCAGTGGCAGGAGATGCTCGCCGACGAAGAGCAGAAGATCACCCGCCCGCGGCAGGTCTACCTTGGCCCGGCCCGCCGCGACTACGTTCCGGTGGACCAGCGCTGATCAGTTCTTCGGGGCAAGCAAAGGGGCCAGGGAGGGACGAAATCCCTCCCTGGCCCCGTTCCGGTGCGGCTTCGCCCCCGCCGCACCGGACAAGGAAATCTTGCGGGGGTCTGCGGCCCTGGCCAGGACGAAGTTTCGTCGTGGTACCAGGAGCCTGTCCGAATAACTCCTGGAGGAAGGCGGGGCAACCGGGTTTCCCCACGCCCCTCCCCTCAGGGAGGGGCTGGGAAGGCTACGCCCTCCCAGAAACGGAATCGGACGACCAGGGTATCCGGATAGGCTCCAAGGAGATCACGCCATGGCTACAACTAAACCGCGCATCGTCGTCGAACCGGGTGTTGGCACCCTGGAGATCTTTCCATTCGAGCCAACCGAGCAGATCACCATTTTCCTCCCCAACCCCTTCTACTCAAGCGCAATGCAACGCCTCGACGTGCCCGACTGGTCGCGCCTGGCCCTCTGGGATAAGCTGCGGCGGCAGTACCTGGGCCTGGAACCTGACCCGAAGGACCGCAGCGCGACCCGCTTCGAGCACGGCCAGGGAGATTTCTGGATTTGTGGATCGAGCGCAGCGCGCCCGGATGCGATGCATGCTTCTCCACCATCGCTGCCCACATTGGCGGCCCGCACTCGCCTGGTATGCGTTGACCTGAAGGAAAGGAATCGGCCATGAAACATCTCAGCACTCCGGTCATCATGCTCCTGCTCATCGTCGGGCTGGTCGCCTGTGGCAGCCAGCCGAGCGCCCAGGCACCCACTGCCGCTCCAGCGCCCACTGCCGCCCCGGCGCCCACTGCCGACCCGGCGCCTACTGCCGCCCCGGTGGCCGAGACCCTCGACGCCAACCTGACCGAGGGCTGTGTCACTGACTATGACCCTGAGGTGGACTACTTCCCCGACAAAGTGACGCTCTCGCGTGCGCTCGGCTGGAAGATCGAGTACTTCAACAACTACAAGGTGGTGACGCTCCTGCGGCCTTACCCCAAAGCCACCGAGTCCTTCCGCTACGTGCTGGTGCAGTGCGGCACTCCTGCTCCGAGCGATGTTGGCGACGCCCTGGTGATCGAGGTGCCGGTGAAAACCATCGTCGCGCTTTCAACCACGCAGTTTGCCCATCTCATCCGCCTGGGCGTGCTGGATCGGCTGGTGGCGGTGCAGAACTTCAAGCAGATCAACTCGCCCGAAGTGCTGGCCATGATCGAAGCCGGCAAGCTGAAGGAGATCGGCGGTGGCAGCACCGAGGTGAACATCGAAGCTGCTCTCGAGCTCCAACCCGATCTGATCATGACCTTTGCCGCCAGTGATCCAACCGAGTGGGATCACCCGAAGCTGCTCGAAGTAGGGCTGAAGGCGGTGATCAACTCGGAATGGCTCGAAGAAGAGCCGCTGGGCCGTGCCGAGTGGATCAAGTATATGAGCCTCTTCTTCAATAAAGAAGCCGAGGCCCAGCAGATCTTCGCCGAGATGGAGGAGCGGTACTCCGCCATGGCCGCAAAAGCCGCGGCAGTTGCCGACAAGCCTACGGTGTTTACCGGATTTATGTACAAAGGCTCGTGGTACATTTCGGGCGGCAAGAGCTATTTTGTGCGCTTCCTGACCGATGCCGGCGCCAGCTACCTCTGGGCCGACAACGATGCCACCGGCAGCCCGCAGCTCAGTTTCGAGGAGGTGCTTGAGCGCGCCCAGAATGCCGATTTCTGGGTCAACGGCAGCCAGTTCTGGACTAGCGCGAGCGACGTGTTGAAGAGCGACGAGCGCTACGTCCAGTTCGCCGCCTTCCAGAACGGACGCCTGTACAACAACAATCTGCGCCTGAACGACACCGGCGGCAACGACTACTGGGAGAGCGGCGTGGCGAACCCGGACGTCATCCTGGCCGACTTGATCAAGATCTTCCACCCCGAGGTGCTGCCCGACCATGAACTGGTCTACTACCGGCAGATCAAGCCGGAGGGGTAAGCACAGGCGTTTGGGGTGCAGGCAAGGTTTGGGAGGGCTTTGCCCTCCCAAGAAAAGCGGTCCCAGGAGGGGTTTGTTTCTACGGCATCGTTCCCTGGTCAGCCTGTAGCTTCATGAGAATACCGGTGACTGCCGTCTTGAGCACCGGTATGTCAGTAGTCGCGGTCAACCACACCTGATCCAGGTTGACGCCGAAGTAATCGTGAATGAGTTTGTCGCGCATTCCCGCAATGGCTGACCAGGGGATCGCAACTGCCAAAGAACGTGTCGCTGGCGAGATACGTTTGACCGCTTCACCAATGATTTCCAGTTGGCGTATGACGCCATCCTGGATAAGGCTCTGACTGTGGAAGGTTGACTCTTCAACCCCGGTCAGGTAGGTCTCGATCTTGATAATGGCATCCAGGATGTGGCGGAGATAGATCGTATCATCACGCGGCATACACTACTTGCATATCGCGGAGAATGCGGTCGCGGAGGTACGGGCTGAGGGCGGACTCAGTGAGCAAATCAACCTGGCGCCCAAGCGCCGCGCTCAACTCCTGTTCCAGACTGATCAGTCCGATCAGGCTTATCGGCTGGGCAAAGCGTACGATCAGGTCAATATCGCTGCGGTCGGTTGCTTCCCCGCGTGCCATTGAGCCGACAAGACCCACCATGGTGACACCATGGCGCTGGCAGATCTCGATCAACGTCGGGAGATCAAAAGGAACCTCACGTCCTGGAGATGGCGCCGCCATTGTTTGCTCGCTTCGGTAACCGCTGGTGCAGACACTCCGCATCTGCTTGATTGTACCATTATGCTCCTGGAGCATCCATGCCCCTCCTCCCCCTCTACCCCTTCTCCGCCCTCGTCGGGCAGGAGACCATGAAGCTGGCCCTGCTGCTGGCGGTGATCGATCCGGCCATCGGCGGGGTGCTGCTGCGCGGCAGCAAGGGTGCCGCCAAGTCCACCGCCGTGCGCGCCCTCCACGGGCTGCTGCCCGACCTGCCCCTGCTTACCCTGCCGCTCAACGCCACCGAAGAGATGCTGCTGGGCGGCCTGGACTGGCAGGCCGCCATCCAGACCGGAAAGTGCCGCTTGCAACCCGGCCTGCTCGCCCGCGCTGATGGCGGCATCCTCTATGTGGACGAGGTGAACCTGCTCGACGATCACCTGGTGGACGTGATGCTCGAGACGCTGGCGCGGGGCTGGCACCGGGTGGAACGGGAGGGCGTCGCCGCTGTCCACGCGGCGCGGGTGACGCTCATCGGCACCATGAACCCCGAGGAGGGTGAACTGCGGCCCCATCTGCTCGACCGCTTCGGTCTCTGCGTCGAGGTGCAGGCCGAGCCGGACGTGGAGCGCCGGGCGCTGATCCTCGAGCGGCGCGAGGCCTTTGACCGCGATCCTCAGGCTTTCTGGCGCCAGTTTGAGGAAGAAGAGGAGCGTCTGCACACCCGGCTGCTGGCCGCGCGGGCGCGGGTGGGCCGCATCGGCCTGCCCGCACGCCTGCGGCTCTTCATCGCCGAACTGTGCGCCCAGCACCAGGTCGCCGGCCACCGCGCCGATCTGACCCTGCAACGGGCGGCCATGACCCTGGCCGCCCTGGAGGATCGCCCTGAAGTCACTCTGGCTGACATCGAGCGTGTGGCGCCCCTGGTGCTGCGCCACCGCCGGCGTGAGGCGCTGCCTCCGCCACCTGCACCGCCCCCGCCCCCGGAACTGGCGCTCTCACCGCCCGAACACGCTCCTTCCCCACAGGCGCGCGCCTCCGGCGACGCGCCGCTCTCCGATGGCGCCGGCGCTCCGCCAGACGAAACTGGCGCTGGAACCGACCAGCCTGTCGGTGACCAGGAGCGCGTCTTCGAGGTGGGGAGCGGCTTCGCCGCGCGGCGCATCGAGGCCCGCCGCGATCGCCTGACGCGCCGGGGTTCAGGGCGCCGCTCCCGTACCCGCACGATGCGCCTGGGCCGCTATGTGCGGGCTATTTCCGCCCGGGGCAGACGCGATGTGGCCTTTGATGCGACCATCCGCGCCGCGGCCCCCCAACAGCCGCGCCGTCTGCGCCCGCCGGGAATGGCCATCGCCATTCGCTCTCAGGACCTGCGCGAGCGTCAACGCGAACGGCGCGTCGGCAACTTCCTGCTCTTCGTCGTTGATGCCAGCGGCTCAATGGGCGCCCAGGCGCGCATGGTCGCCACCAAGGGGGCGATTATGGCCTTCCTCGCTGATGCCTACCAGAAGCGCGACCGGGTGGCCCTGATCACCTTCCGCCGCCGCGAGGCCGCCCTGGTCCTGCCCCCGACGGCCTCCATCGAACTGGCCGCGCGTCAGTTGCACACCCTGCCGGTCGGCGGGCGCACGCCCCTCGCGGCGGGCCTGGCCGAGGCGGCGCGGGTGCTGCGCCTGCACCTGGCGAAGGAGCCTGCCGCCCGCCCCATCCTGGTGCTGATCACCGACGGCAAAGTCAACGTGACCCTCGCCCCCGGCGCCGACCCACGCGCCGAGGCGCTGCGCATCGCCGCGCATCTGGCCCTGGAGCCGCGCCTGACCCCCATCGTCGTAGATACCGAGGCCCCCGGCCCGGTCCGTTTCGGTCTGGCCGGCGACCTGGCCGAGGCCCTCGGCGCGGTGTGCTACGCGCTTGATGACCTCCGGGCCGCCGATCTGATCGCCCTTGTACAATCGAGGTAACTATGGAGCCGGTCCCCTACCCCTTCGCGGCCATCGTCGGTCAGGAGCAGATGAAGCTGGCCCTGATCCTGAACGTGATTGACCCGCGCATCTCCGGAGTGCTCATTCGTGGTGAGAAGGGCACCGCCAAGTCCACCGCCGTGCGCGCCCTGGCCGATATTTTGCCCGAAATCCCCGTGATCGCCGGCGATCCCTTCCAGACCGCACCGGGCGATCGCTGGTGCGATGACCTGCCCGCCGATGCCCCGGTGATCTGGCGCAAGGTGCGCGTAGTCGAACTGCCCGTCGGGGCCACCGAGGACCGGGTCGTTGGTACGCTCGACCTGGAGCATGCCCTCAAGCACGGTGAGAAACGCTTCGAGCCGGGGCTGCTGGCCCAGGCCCACCGTGGCTTTCTGTACGTGGATGAAGTCAATCTGCTCGACGACCATCTGGTGGATATTCTGCTCGACGCGGCGGCGATGGGCGTCAATACCGTCGAGCGCGAGGGCGTCTCCTTCAGCCATCCGGCCCGCTTCACCCTGGTGGGCACCATGAACCCCGAAGAAGGCGAGTTGCGCCCGCAACTTCTCGATCGCTTCGGGCTGTGTGTGCGCGTCGAGGGCATCAGGAACACCGATGAGCGGGTCGAGATCATGGAGCGTCGGCTGGACTATGAGGCCGACCCGGCTGGCTTCGCCTGCCGGTGGGCCGCCGAGACCGACCGGCTGCGCCAGCGCATTGTCACGGCCCTGGAACTGCTCTCCCGCGTCACCGTCGAACGTGAGTGGATGGTCGCCATCGCCCGCCAGTGCCAGGAACTGGGCGTGGATGGGCATCGCGCCGACATTATCACCCTGAAGACGGCTAAAGCCCTGGCGGCCTGGCGTGGGCATGACCAGGTGCAGGACGAAGATGTGCGCCAGGCCACCGACCTGGCTCTGCCTCATCGGATGCGCCGCATGCCGTTTGACCCGATTGGCGAGGTGTCAAGATGAAGATCGTGGTGATCAGCGCGACCAGCAATGGCCTCCCGGTGGCGCGCCAGGCTCTGGCGCGTCTCGAACAGGAATACCCCGGACAGTTTACCCTCCAGGCGCGGGAGGGGAGCAACCTGGCGGATCGGGAACGGGCCGCGGCCTTCGCCAACGAAGTCATCCGCGTCGCCGATGCCCTGATCGTCCTGCTCCACGGCGGCGCGGCCTCCTGCCCTCACTTTCACATGCTGGTCACCGCTGCGCGTGAGGCCCTGGCCTACTGCTACATCCACCCCTCCGACGAAGATGCGCAGGCCCTCTCGCAGGAACTCTCGACCGACTACGGTAGCCCCTTCTTCGAGGATGTACACCGCTACATCCTGTTCGATGGCGTCGGCAACTGGCGCAACCTGTTTTGCATGCTCGCCAGTCGCCAGGGATTGCTCCTGCCCCACGACCCGCCCCGGCCCCAGCCGACCGAGGGCCTGTACCACCCCGACACCGGCGCCGCCGCCACCCTCGAAGCGCACCTGGCGGCGCGCGGCGTCAGCATTGACGACCTGCGCCGCTCCAGGCGCCCGGTGATCGGCATGTGGTTCTACACCAGTTACTTCACCGATGGCAACCTGGCCTGGACCGATGCGCTGATCCGCGAGATCGAGCGGCAGGGCGGCTTCCCCCTGGCCTGCTTCTACATGCGTATGCCCGATCCCATCCGCAACAACCGCATCTCCGACTGGGTCGTCGAGAACTACTTCATGCGCGACGGTGCGCCGCTGATCCACGCGCTGATCAACATCATGGCCTTTGCCATCCGCCTCTCCACCCCCGCCGTAGCTGATGTCTACACGCGCATGGGCGTACCGGTGCTGCACGCCATGCTGCTCTTTTCGCCTTACGCTTTCTGGCGGGAGACAGTGCAGGGCGTCAGCCCGATGGAGGTGGCTGTCAACGCCGCCCAGCCCGAGTTCGACGGCGTGCTGATCACCTTACCGATCGGGACCCAGGAGGAGCTGCCGCCCGACCCCCTCACCGGCGCGCGTCTGCACCTTCACCTGCCCATCAACGAGCGCATAAGCGCGCTGGTGCGCCTGGCCCTGCGCTGGGCCAGACTGCGCCTGATTCCCAATCCAGACAAGCGCATAGCGATCATCTTTCATAACTATCCGCCGACCAACGAACGGATCGGCTGCGCCACTGGCCTGGACTCACTGGAGAGTGTGGCGCGCCTGGTGGGGCAACTCGCCGAGCAGGGCTACCGGATCGAGCGGCGCTATGCATCGGGCGAGGAGCTGATTGCCGACTTGCTGGCCCACGCCACCAATGATGCCCGCTGGCAGACCGGCGACGCGCTGGCCGACCGCGCCGTGGCTCTCGCCGCACCGGAGCAGTACCGGCCCTGGGTGGCGCAGTGGCCGGAGGAGCGCCGCCAGGAGATCACCCGCGAATGGGGCGCGCCGCCCGGCCCCATCCTGGCCCACGACGGCCAGGTGATCATCAACGGCATCGTCAATGGCAACCTCTACATCGGCCTCCAGCCACCCCGCGGCTTTGCCCACGATGCCGACAAGGTTCACGACCCCTTGCTGCCGCCGCCGCCGGCCTATCTGCTCACCTACCGCTGGCTCCGCGACGTCTTTCGGGCCGACGCGGTGATCCACGTCGGCACCCACGGCACCCTGGAGTGGATGCCCGGCAAGTCCCTGGCCCTCTCCGAGCGGTGCTACCCGGACATGGCGATCATGGACCTGCCCAACATCTACCCCTACATCATCAACAACCCCGGCGAGGGTGTGCAGGCAAAACGCCGCTCCTACGCCTGCGTCGTGGATTACCTGACCCCGGTGATGACCGGCGCCGAACGCTACGAGCACCTGGCAACCCTCGACGTGCGCCTGCTCGAGTATATGCAGATGGCGGCGATGAACCCCGCCCAGGTTCCCGCGCTGGCCCGCATGATCTGGGAGTTGACCGTCGCCGGCCATCTCGACCACGACCTGGAGATTGACGAGGAACGGGCCTTCGCCGACTTCGACGCCTTCGCCCGCCGCCTGCACAGCTACATCAGCGACCTGGCCGACACGGCGATCAGCGACGGGCTGCACATTCTGGGCGAAGCGCCCGCGGGAGCGCAACTGGTCGAGTACCTGGCCCAGCTCGTGCGGCTGCCCAACGGCGCCGTCCCTTCCCTGCGCGAACTGATCGCCCGCCAGTGGGGCTACGACTACGACGCCTTGCTGCGCGACCGCGGCGCCTCTGACCCCACCGGGCGCTTCCCCAGCGCCGGGACGGCCATCGAAGCCATCCACGCCGAGGTCGTGCGCCAGATCCAGGCTGTGCTCGACGGCAACACCACGGCCTGCGAGTCCGGGCCGCTTGCCCTGACGCTCACCTATGTGCGTGACGCGCTCATCCCCCGCCTGGCGCAAACCAGCGACGAACTGGCCTCCATACACGCCGCCCTGGAGGGCCGCCACGTACTGCCGGGGGGCAGCGGCGCACCCACCCGCGGCATGGCCGACGTGTTGCCCGGCGGGCGCAACTTCTACACCGTTGACCCCCTCAAACTCCCCACTCCGGCTGCCTGGGAGATCGGCATGGCCCTCGGTGACGCCATGGTCGAACGCTACCGCGCCGAGACCGGCCAGTTCCCCGACACCATCGGCATGGTGGTCTGGTCCGTCCCCACTATGCGCACCATGGGCGAAGACATCGCCCAGATCCTCTACCTGATGGGCGTGCGCCCTATCTGGAACCGTTCCAGCGGACGGGTTGACGGCGTGGCCCCCATCTCCGCCGCGGAGTTGAAGTTCCCCCGCATAGACGTAACCCTGCGCACCTCGGGCCTGTTTCGTGACACCTTCCCCAACCTGATGGAACTGATTGACGATGCGGTGCGCATGGTCGCCTTGCTCGACGAGCCGCCGGAGACCAATATGCTGCGCCGCAACGTGCTACGCGACCGCGAGGAGTTGCTCCGCCAGGGCCACGACCCCGAGACGGCTCTGCGCGAGGCCACTTTTCGGATCTTCGCCGAGCCGCCGGGGGCCTACGGTACTGGCATCGCCGAGATGATTGAAGCCCGGGCCTGGCAGGACCGCGCCGACCTGGCCGAGACCTTCATCAACTGGGGCGGCTACGCCTATGGGCGGCAGGTCTACGGAGTCGCCCGTCACGCCCTGTTTCGCCAGCGGCTGGCCGGCATCCACCTGGTGGTGAAAAACGAGGACACCCGCGAATACGACCTGTACAGCGACGACGACTGGGCCACCTATCTCGGCGGGCTGGGTCTGGCGGTCAAAACCGTGTCGGGGCGCGCCCCGCTGGTCTACAGCGGCGACGCCTCCGACCCGCGGCGCGTCCTCTACCGCGACGCGCAGCAGGAGAGCCGGCGCATCTTCCGCGCGCGCATCCTCAACCCCAAATGGATCGCCGGTCTCCAGCGCCACGGCTTCAAAGGCGCCGGCGACATGGCCCATACCGTGGACAACGCTTTCATCTGGGACGCTGTGGGCGACGTGGTCGAAGACTGGATGTACGAAGACATGGCCCGGCGCTACGCCCTCGACGACGCCATGCGTGCATGGATGCGCGAGGTGAACCCCCATGCCCTGCACAGCATCCTGGAGCGGCTGCTCGAAGCCATCAGCCGGGGGATGTGGCAGGCCGAACCGGCCTTGCGCGACCGCCTGCGCCAGCTTTACCTGGAGATCGAAGGCGATCTCGAGGAGAAGAGTGAATAAGCGAGGAAATGGATAAACCCATGCTCCTGGCACGCTACTACGACGGCGTCGCGATCCACCGCGCCGACAAGATCATCTACGCGCACTTCCTCCAGCCACACCGGGTCATCTCTACCTGCCGCAGCAGCGCGGGTGGCATCCGCGACGACCTGGAGTACCTTTACAATCACCAGTCCTGCGAACCTCAGGGGCACCGGCTGAGCGACGCGATCCACGGGCTGGCGATCCACCACCCTGACGCCTACCGCGAGCTGATCGCCGCTCGCCACGGCCTGCCTGCCGAACGCTGCGCCACCATGGGCACCGCGGCCAACATGCACGCCGCCGGGATGTCTCACGAATGCTTCCGCGACGTAGACGTCGTTGCCGTGGTTACCGCAGGGATCGAGACCAACGCCGGGCGCGCTGGCGATCCCGCCGCCTACCACGAAGAGGACGGGCGCTACGTCCACGCGCCGCATGCGGGCACGATCGTGATCATGCTCTGCATCAGCCGCGAACTGCGCCCCGGCGCGCTGGTCGAGGCGGTTACGATGGCCACCGAGGCCAAGACGGCGACGCTCCAGGAGTTGAACGTGCCCTCGCGCTACTCCGACGGCCTGGCGACGGGCACCGGCACCGACCAGATCGCCATCGCCGCCCGGCTCGACGGTGCGCCGCTGACCGGTGCCGGCAAGCACACCTGCCTGGGCGAACTGATCGCCCGCAGCGTGCAGGCGGCCCTCCGCGAGGCCCTGCTGCGGCAGAACGGCCTCTCACCCGCGAGCCGTTGCAGCACGCTGGCGCTGCTCCGGCGCCTGGGTGCGCGCGAGGAACCCTTCAGGGCGGCCATCTGTGCCCATCTGAACGACGATAACGCGCAACTCCTCGCCCACAACCTGCACGTCGTGCTCAACGACCCGCCGACAGTCGCTGCTGCGGCGGCCCTGATGCACCTGCGCGACCAGTTTGTGTGGGGCGTCTTGCCGCAGAGCTGCCTGCCGGAGGTCTTCGCCAGTGCGGCAGCTCAGCTCGCCGCGGCTGTGGCGGGGCGCCCACCGCGGCTGCCGGCCTACCACGAGGCCCTGAAGCATCCCCCGCCGACGCTCACCCCCTCGGCCACGCTTCAGCTCATTGCCCGCGCCATTGCCATAGGTTTCAGCGAGAAGTGGGCGCAATAAGATAAGACCGCCATTCAACGAGTCTGCCCCTTTCCGGACCCTCCCACAGGCCAGGGGCGTGGGGAAACCGAATTTCCCCACACCCCTTTAACTGGCCATTGTCACCTCACCGCTGCCTTTGCTTCCACCACACCCAGAGCAACGCCACGCCACTGACGACCAGCAGCAGCCCGCAGAGCAGCAGCATAATCCCGTTAGCCAGGACGACGGCGACGTTGCCGGGCAGCGGTTCGCCCTGGAGCGCATCGTTCAGCAGGGGCAGCACGTGGAGCGTCGCCAGTACGCCAAGCAGCGACAGGACCGCCACGCTCTGCATCGCCCGCCGGGCGTACTGCGGCTCCAGCGCCACTACCCCCAGCAAGGCGAGAGGCATGCCGAAGAGCAGCGGGGTCACCGAAGCGAACCCTCTCGCGCCGATCAGGTAGCGACAGACCAGACCGATCAGGGTCAGCAGGATGCCGGCCCAGAGCGTGACGCGGGGCGCCGCTCCGTAGGTTGGCTGTTCCGTTCTACCCATTGCCCCGCGCCGGCGGGATGGCCGGCACGAACTCGTAACGTTCCTCTACCTTAGGATAAGGCAATTCGAGCACCTCTGGCGCCTCTGCCTCGGAGCAGTAGGCGCCCTGGCCAGCGCAGCCGGGGCAGAGCACGCGCCCCGCGCGCAGCACCTCGCGCTGGTTGATAATCTCCTCGCCACACTGCTCGCACTGCGTACGGATGCCGTTTCGACCGATCAGAGCCGCCAGGTCGAGCGTCAGGGTGACCGGACGCGCTACCAGCAGTTCGGCAACGGGCATGATCTGGTAGGCTTCGAGATAGGCATGCCAGCGGCTCCGGGCATTCGGCGCGTAGGAACGGGCCAGCACACGGGCCTCCGGATGGGGATGCATACGGATGGCTTGCCCGGTGCGCGTATCCACAAACGTCGCCGCGACCTTGCCCAGATCGATCAGGCGCAGCGTGCGGCAGCCCAGCCAGCACCCCGTTGCTGTGCTGACCCCATCGGCAAAACAGCCATCGGTTTCCACAAAGGTAAACAGACGCTTATCGGCGCGGGGCAACTCCAGGCCCAGCAGCTCGCCGGCGTACATCCCCATGCGCGCACCGAGCACCTGCCGGGGGCAAAGATGGCGGTGCATCGTCGCCGATTGTTCCAGTGCCGCGCGCAGCGGCGTTGAAGTGATCAACAGGGTCATTGGGTTTGGCTTGCTCCTCTTTTTTTATTACGAGGGTAAAGATGAGGAACCCGAGATTCTCCACCTGCCTGCCGGTAGGGGGAGACCGGCGGCTCCCCCACCGGTTCATAAGGAGGTGAGGAAACCTGGGGGTCCGCACGACCCTCCCTGTGGGAAAGGGCCGGCGGACCCTGCGCCGGTTCGCGGGAAGCAGGGAAGCGGGGTTTCTCCCGCCTTCGCCGGCCGGGGAAGGAGAAACCCGGTTTCCGCTTACGTTTCATGCGACCGTCTCGAAATTCGTCGGATGGTAGGTCAACCGCGCGTCAAGGTCCTCCAGGCGCCCGATCTTCCGCAGGCCAACCGCACTACCTTTATAGTACGGAATAACCACTTCCGGGTCAACATAGGGTGTGGTCAGGCTGTTGGCCGTGGAACGAGGATGCGCGAAGAGCATGAAGATCATGCCGGGTCTGACGCTGGTGCTGATCACAGTGTAGGCTGTCGCCTCACCGTAGTCGTTGTAGAGTTGCACGATGTCCCCTGCGGTAAGCCCCTCTTTTTTGGCGTCTTCGGCGCTGATCTCGATGTAGGGCATCGGGGTGCGCTCAGCATGGAACGGAATGTGGAGATCGTTGTACAGAGTCTGCCAGTTGTTGTTCCGCCCGTTGGTGAGGAAGTAGGGGTATTTGTCAATCTGTGCTTGCAGAACGGCGGGGAAGCCAGGCCACGGAGTAGGCAGGAGTTTAGCCTTGCCACTCTCAGTGTAGAACGGCTCCCCGTTCTCGAAGTAGCGCACCCGTCCCTCTGGTTTGCCATTGACGATGGTCACGGGCGTCTGAATACCGTTATTGCCCACCGCCTTGAGGAAAGCGTAATCCACCCCTTTGTAGCGCTCGGTACTGGCCTTCACGCCATCGGCAAACGACTCGCCGCCCTCCAGAAAGACCTCTTCGGCGGTCTGCCACTCGAAGCCGCTGAAGCGCCGCGCCAGATCGGCGTTGCCATCGGCTTCGGCCAGGGCCTTGATCCGCTGCGCCAGCATGCCGAAGATCTTCCAGTCCGGCTCGGCGATCCCCGGCGGGTCCATGAACTGCTCGTACAGGCGCAGCCGACGCTCGCCGTTGATCGAGGTGATCGGGCTTTCGCCCCAGGCCGCCGCCGGAAAGACGACATGGGCAAAGCGTGTCGTCTGGGTGGGATAGATATCCTGAACGATGATAAACAGGCCCCCCTGGTCAATCGCCTCGAGCACGGCCCGCGCTTTGGCGGCGTTGTCGGCGGCGAAGTTGGCGTCCAGCGCATCACGCACCATTTTGCCCCGGGTCTGCAAGGTCTCGCGCATGCGCTGGGCATTGAGGGTGGTTACGGCGGGATTGCAGCCGACCACGTAGAAGACATTCCCCTGCCCCTGGCTCAACAGATCATCAATGTAGGGGGCAGGGCGCGGCCCGGGATAGCCCGGACGCACGTAGCCCTCCTGATGCCCCCCCAGTCGCCCGCAGCCGGTGCCGGGCTTGCCGAAGTTTCCGGTCAACAGGGCCAGGTTGACAATACTGCCCACGTTCTGGTAATTCTTCAAGCCCCAGATGATGCCCTTTTCGTAGAAAAACATCGCCCGCAGCCGGCTGCCATCGGTCTTAGGCTCGGCGATCCAGCTCGCGGCCTGCTCGAGTTGCACCCGTGACAGGCCGGTGATCCGTTCCGCCTCGGCCAGCACCTCATCCAGGCTCTTGTCCATTTGCAGGCTCTGGTCAAGGAACGGCTGCACCGTCTCGGCTTCGATCCGGTTAGCGAGGAAGTCTTTATCGTGCCACTGCCGCTCATAGATGATACGCGCCAGGGCATTCGCCAGCGCAATGTCGGTACCGGGGTTGAGTTGCAGGTGCAGCACCCGATCCTTGCCGCCGGCCTGCTCACTCACCACGACCGTTCCTGTGCGGCGCGGGTCAATGATAATCATGCGGCCCGGCCCAACCTGTTCACCCGGGCGGGCGGCTTCCTTATCCTTCACCGTCGTCCCTTGCAGGTTCGGCAACATATGGACCAGGTAGAAATTGGTCTGGGTCTCATAGGAGTTGCAGCCCCAGAGCACCATGGTATCGGTGAGTTCGGCGTCCACGTAGGCAAAGTTCAACTCCGGCACGCCCATGTCGCGCGAGGCGTGCACCTCCGAGTTGTAAGCAGGCCGATTGTGGATCGAACAGTTGACCGTCTGCACGGCCTGAAAGAAAAACTTGCCCACGGCCCAGTTATTTTCGAACCCGCCGCCACCGCCGCCATGGTCGAAGATCTTCATAAAGATCGAATCGTTGCCATCGCGCTGGATACTCCCGTAGATGACCCGCGCGGTCAGATCGAGCGCATCATCCCAGGTGGTGGTCGTCTGATCGGTGGCGCGGTAGACCAGCGGGTGGGTCAGGCGGGCGCCGGTGGGACCATCGGGCCGGTAGAGGCTGGCGCCGAGGGTGCCGCCGCGCCCCGAATGGTGGCCTTTGTTCACCACGCATCCCTTATCGGGCACAATCGCGACATTGAAGCGCCGCCCATCACGTTCAGTAATCACCGTGTGATGGGCCGGGGCGATCCAGCCGGCGCTCAGGGGGGCTACCGGGCTGGTGTAATCCACTCCCAGCGCATTTTCCTCGGGCTTCAGGCCCCCCGCCTGACCTTCGGGCCACTTGTAGACATGGTAGCCACAACCAGCAATGCAGTAGTGGCACACGGTCTGAAACTTCTCCGCATCGGCAGGAGGCAACACCAGCCGATCTGCCGGACGATGCACAGGCATAGCATTCCCTCCTACAACTCAGTCAGGCTCAGATTATGGGGCCGACCATAGATCAACCCCTGCACTCCGACTGCGTAAATGTCCTGCCCCTGGACTTCCAGCACAACCCGTGGCAGATGCTGCGTAGCCGGGCCGCTGATCAACATCGCATCGGCGGCCGCGTCGAAGTGGCTATAGTGGCAGGGACACATAAACACTCTGGTCGCCGGGTCATAACTCACCGGGCAGCCCATATGGGTGCACAACCCGCTGTAGGCGACAATGTCCTCATCTGGACCAACGCCCCCAACAATGTTCGTTCCCAGTTTGAGCACCTGAACTGGCGAAAATTGGTCAGGATAGGTGGTGCTGAAGACGCCTTTTTGAAGGTCGGCAAAGGTAGCGATCTTTAACCGTGGATAGGGTAAGAGATCACTGACCAGCGGCGCGGACGCTAGTTCGGTCGCGGCAACGGGAGTGGGCTCCTGAGGCGCCGTGGGGGCTGGCGCGGCCGTTGAGGGAACCACAGTAGGGGGAGCAGGAGGCGCGGAGCAGGCTGCCAGCACGGCAGCCGCGCCGCCAACAGAACCCAGTTTGAGGAAGCTACGCCGGCCGAGGCGCGACTGCTGCTCCCCGGCTACTTGATTGGGGGGAGTGGACCCTTGATCTTCCATAGATCGCCCTCCATACCATCGGATATTCAAGAGACGCGTGGGACCTGATTAGCATAGCGGTCTGGACCGATGGGAGGGAAGATCCAGAAGGGTCAATCTGGTGATCCAGAGGGGTCATGTTGCCCGGCAGGGCTCAAATCCAGCCTCGGCGCATCGCCTCGGCGACCAGTTGCGTGCGGTTGCGAACCCCCAGCAAGTCGGTTAGTTCCTGAATACGTCGTTTGACGGTGACTTCACTGACGTGCAGCATCGAGCTGATCTCGGAGGTGGTCGCGCCATCGGCCAGAGCCCGCAGCACCCGCAGGGCGCTGGCATCGCCGCCCAGATCCTGGCGCACCCGCTCGCGTCGCAGTTCCGTCACGCTGCTGAAGAGGGTTCCGACCAGGGCGGGCGAGACGACATGCTCGCCGCGGGTCACGGCGCGGATGGCGTCGAGAATGGCCCCGTAGGCGCTGTGCTTCAACAGGTACCCCCGCGCCCCGGCCTCAATCGCGGCCAGGACATAGGCCGGTTCATCGTAACTCGAAAGCACCAGACAGGCCGGTGCGGGCGCTTGTTCCTGTAAGCGCCGCAGCACATCAAGACCGCCCAGACGCGGCATGCGCAGATCGATCAGCACAACATCGGGCGTAAGAGTGGCGACCTGGGGAAGAACCTGCGAGCCGTCATCGGCCTCCCCCACCAGAGTCATATCCATCTGGTAACCGATCAGGCTGCGCATTCCTTCGCGCACAATAGGGTGATCGTCGGCAATAAAGACACGTATCACAGGCGCCTCCTCTCCCTCCCTACGGAGGAGAAGCATCGCAGAGAGTTACGCCATCTTAGTAAGTGGTGCATCCGGCAAGTCCCGATACACGAAAGGGCTGGAAGGTGGGTTTCTGGGAGAGCTTTGCCCTCCCAGACCCTTCCTGAGGGGAGGGGCGTGGGGAAACCTGGTTTCCCCACCGGATAGGCTCTAAGAGGCTCTCCAATATTCCAACGAAGGAGGTCACAGCACAGGCTGACAGGGCACGCTAACGCGCTCGAATGCGACGAAACGCCCCTCGTCGTGGGAGACTGAGGTTGCTAAGCCGCCAGTCAACCCACGAGGAGGGGTGAACCGATGGGAGCACCGAGCCAGCCGACGGTCCAGAGCGAACGCTACGCAACCGACCTGACCGACGAGCAGTGGGAGCAGATACGCCCCTACGTCGAGGTTCACGCCAGGACCGGGCCGCGGCGGCGGGTGGACGTGTGGGCTGTGCTGAACGGTCTGCTCTACAAGCTGAAAACCGGCTGCCAGGGGGAGCTGCTGCCGCGCTCGTTTCCGCCCAAAAGCACGGTCCATTACTACTTTCAGCAGTGGACCAGGAACGGCATCTGGGCCGCGATGAACGACGCGCTGCGCCGACGGGTACGGGTTGAAGTTGCGGGCCGTGAGCACGTCGAGCCGACGGGCGGGGGTATCGACACCCAGAGTGTGGAGAGCAGCGTTGCTGGCGGGCCAGAACGAGGCTTTGATGGTGGGAAGAAGGTGGTTGGGCGCACGCGGCATCCGCGCACCGACACGCCGGGGCTGCTGGTACCTGCGGTCGTGCCCTCGGCTCGGCGGTACGACGGAGTTGGTGCGAGGCAGGTTGTTGCCGCGACCAAAGCGCGCGGCAGCACGCGCACGAAGGTGTGGGCCGACCAGACCTATCGGGGCGAGTTGGGCGCCTGGATGGCCGACAACGGGAGGGGCGCGGTGGCGATGGGTGAGCGACTGCCCGGGCAGAAGGGCTTCGAGGTGCAGCCGAAGCGCCGGGTCGTGGAGCGCACCCACGCCTGGCTGAGCGGTACCCGTCAGTTGAGCCGGGAGGATGCCCATACCCCGCGCCACTCCGAACGCTGGCGTTCCCTCGCCTCGATCCGCCTGCTCGGCCACCGACTGGCGAAAGCCGCGTAAACGATGCCGCTCTCACGGTTGGAATATTGGAGAGCTTCTAAGTGGTACATCCGGCAAGTTCCGTGTCACCCTGAGCGAAACGAAGGGTCTCGGCTCTCGGCCAAGATGCTTCGCTGCGCTCAGCATGACAAATGACTTGCCAGATGCACCAGTAAGACCCTTTTCATCACAGAGGTAAGCGGTCGAGCGATAGCCTGACCACGACGCGGGTCCCCCGTCCGGGAGGCGAGTCGAGCACAAACTCGGCGCCGATGGCATGGGCCCGCTGGGCCATGCTCAACAAGCCTATGCCGCCACCCCGCGCAGACGCTCCACCGCGTCCATCATCGGCCACGACAAGGGTCAGATGCTGTTCATCACAAACCAGGCTGATCGCCACGCTTGATGCGCAGGCGTGGCGGCTACAATTCGCCAGCGCCTCCTGAACGATCCGGTAGAGGGCGATGGCCGGTGTTGCCTCCAGCACGGGTATGCACGGGTCGAACGCGCAGTGCATCCGGACCTGCGTCGCGGCGGCCCATTGCTCGGCCAGTTCGCGCAACGCAGTCGGGAGATCACCTGTGTCCAACTGCGGCGGGGAGAGATCACGAACAATGCGCGCAAGCTCTTGTTCAACGGCATCGAGCGCCGCCCGCCCGCGGCTGAGATGAGCCTCCATTGCCTGGGCATCCTCCCGCAGCAACGCTTCCCGCAAGGCTTCGAGATGCAGCTGTGCGCCCATGAGGACCTGCCGCGCCCCGTCGTGCAGATCGCGGACCATCCTGTCCCGCTCTGACTCGCTGGCCGCCAGGGCAGCGGAGACCCCGGATAGAAATGAGCGCTCATTGGCACCCTCTAAACGCGCCATTTCTATGCAGGGCCGCCCCGGCATGGCACAGAGTCGCAAATGCTGCACCAGCGTCAGCGCCGCCAGATCGGCATACGCATGCACAAGACCCAGCGTGCTGGCTTCGATTGCCGCTGGCCGGTGATCGTGCGATAGTTGCACGACGGCGATATTGTGGCCCTCCCACTGCAACGGCACGCTCAGGGTCGGCCAGCAATCACCGCCGCGGCAGTATTCCCATCGCGCTTCGCCGTCGTGGGAACAATCCACGATCTGGGGCAACGATCGGTGCAGCGTCTGCCAGGTCAACCGCTCACCGTCGAGCGCATCTGGGATGTGCCCGGCGGAGTCATTGGGATACCGCGCCACTGGCATGACCCCTCCTTGCCCATCCAGGAGGTAGATTGTGCCGCGATCCGCCCCCAGCATCTCACAGCCGAGTTGAAGGACCGCTTCTGGCAAGGCGGAGTCGCCCAACCTGGCCAGCAAGCGTCTCGCTACGTCCAACCACAGCCGCCAGTTGGCAACGCGACGTTCCGAAGAGGTCAGATGGCCCTCTCCAGACAACCGCGCTCCGCGCCGTCGCGCCATACGCTTTTTGCTCCGCTCCATTGCACGAGCCACCCTTGCGGTGTCGAGGCGCTGGTCCTCCCCGACCAGGCCGTGGTACGGGTAAAGCCACACTTCCCTGGGAGTCAGGAGGGAACCAGGCGCGCTCCGGTGCACCCCCCGAGGGCTGCGCCACCACGTTTCCCGGCAAGCACGGGCATAGGGAAAACAGGGCTTCCGCAAACCCTTGAACTGCCGATCTTTACATCAAATAGGGCGTCATTCTTTATCGTACCCGGTTCTCTGTGAACCGTCAATGTTGTGAACGGCGTCGCATCCTCAAGCCGGACGAAGATCCTCGATGATCCTGCGTCCGATGCTCAACGCGGCCTCGGGAAAGCCAACGCGAGCGGCCTGCTGGCGCATTGCGGCCAGGCGCTCAGGTTGCTGCAAAAGCACCAGCGTGGCCCGCGCGGCCATCTCCGGCATCCGCAGTTGGATGCCCGCGCCCACGCCGGTCACGAAGTCGGCGTTCCACTCCTCATGGCCGAGCAGCGGGTCCACGATTATCAGCGGCGCGCCGCGCGCCAGCGCCTCGCTGACGATCAGCCCGCCGGCTTTGGTGATCACCACGTCACTGGCAACAAGCAGATCATCCACATAGTCGATCCGCCCTACGCGCCTGAGGCTCATGAACGGGCCATCGTGCAGATCGCTCAGGGCCTGGTTCAACTCCGCGTTGCGCCCCGCGACCGTCACCACAACGCCCGGCGTTTCGCCCATCAGCAATTCCTCGGCCACCAGGCGCACGCGCCGGGCTTCAATCCCCCCCAAACAGGGTGATCACCGGGTCGTCAATCAGGAGATCGCGCCGGGCGCGCGCTTCGGCGCGTTGCTTTGGCTGGGCGGCTTCCAGGTCGATCGGGATGCCCGTCACCTCCAGTAACTCTGGCGCCAGACCGCGCCGCTCCAGCGTCCAGCGGGTAAAGTCGCTGGCCAGAAAATAGCGCCGCACACCCGGCGCCAGCCAGCTACTGTGGGCCAGGAAGTCGGTGATCACCACGTAGAACGGGGCGTCCAGGCGGCCCTGCTGCCGGCGCAGGGCCAGGATATAGCCGGCGATGGGATGATCGACACCACCGCATCCGGCCGGGCCTCCGCGAACAGGCTGTCCAGGCGGGTGAGAAAGGGCCGGGTCAACAGCCCGAACAGGCGATTCTGGCGAAAGGCTGCGGCGATGTCGCTCTCATTGCTGCGTTCGTAGATCAGCCGGTAGAACTGCTGGCCGCGCTCATTCAATTCCATATCGTGATGCACGCGGCTGAGGGTGGCGCGCACCACACTGCTGGCATAATCAAGCATGTCTTCCACCCGCGGCTCGGCGCCGAGCCGGGCAAGCGCCGTGGCCAGAGCATGGGCCGCGCTGCCATGGCCGGCCCCCAGCGAGGCGTACAGGAGCAACACGCGAGGCAGAGACTCTCCTCAGACACGGCTTCATCGCACAACCACGGCATGAAAGAAAGAGTCCCGGGAGGGCGAAACCCTCCCAGACCCCCATCTGTCGTATGCCTTCAGATCAAGGGCGCGGCCCTCTCCGACCTCCTCATGCTTATCGTGTATTACAATAGGCGCCATGCAGCCCCCACGCATCGCCATTGACGCCAGCCGGATCAGCGTCGCCGAGCGCACTGGCACCGAGCGCTATACGTATGAACTGCTCGCTGCCCTGGCCCGCATCGATCGCTGGAACGCCTACACCCTCTACACCAACGGCTTACCTTCGGCCTTGCCGCCCTTTGGCCCCAACTTCAGCCTCCGCAGCATCCCCCTGCCCCGGCTCTGGACCCACGCTCGCCTCGGCCCGGCCCTGATGGGCGATCGGCCCGACCTGCTCTTTGTGCCGGCCCATGTCGTGCCCCTGCTGCACCCGCCGCGGAGCGTCGTCACCATTCACGATCTGGGCTACCTGGCGTTCCCGGAGACCCACCCGGCCCGCCGTCGCCTGGAACTCGACCTGAGCACCCGCTGGTGCCTGCACGCCGCCCGGCGGGTCATTGCGATCTCGCAGGTCACCAGAGACGATCTGGTGCGCCACTACGGGGCCGATCCAGAGCGCATCGCGGTCGTGCACCACGGCCTCGGCGGCGCGTTTCGCCCGCTGAACGACCCGGAGCAACTCGCCGCCACACGCGCCCGCTACGGCCTCGATGCGCCCTACTTCCTCTACGTCGGCGCCATCCAGCCGCGCAAGAACCTGGCACGGCTGATCGAGGCCTTCGCCCGCGCCGCCCCTGATGACACGCTCCTGGTGATCGCCGGGCGGCGCGGCTGGCTCAGCGAGCCGATCGTGCGCCGCGCCGCCGAACTGGGCCTCGCCCACCGCGTACGCTTTCCCGGCTACGTGCCCGACGCCGACCTGCCGGCGCTGCTCGGTGGGGCGCTGGCCTTCGTGTTTCCCTCACTCTACGAGGGCTTTGGTTTGCCCGTGCTCGAAGCCATGGCCTGCGGCACCCCGGTGCTGACCTCCGCCACCTCGGCCCTGCCCGAAGTGGCCGGCGACGCCGCCCTGCTGGTGGACCCCTGCGACACCGATGCCATCGCCGCCGCCCTCAACCGCCTGGCCACCGACGCGCTGCTCCGCGCCGACCTCCGCGCCCGGGGGTTGGAGCGCGCCGCCGGTTTCACCTGGGAACGCTGCGCCCGCGATACCCTTGCGGTGCTGCTGGAGACCCTGGCAGGGTGATATCATTTTGGATGTTGGTATCATGAGCAAACCGAGTGTCCCGCTGCCCCGCCGACCATCAGGGTGTGGAAAGCCGAAGCCCACGCCGCCAACTGGCGATTGTTACGCAGAGCATGTTATCATGCAACCAGGTTTCCACAAGGAACGCCAGCCAGATCCCGAGCAGGGGAACCGCGGATGGACTCGCCATTTCCGGGGATGGACCCGTATCTCGAAGAGCCGCGCCTGTGGCCGGATGTTCATCATGCGCTGATCACCACCATTCGCGATCAGATCCAGGCCCAACTTTCGCCGGCTTATCGAGCGGTGATAACGCCGTATCTTGCCTTCGAAAGCATCGAGATTGCCCCGGTGCGAAAATTCGTACCCGATGTCGCCGTTATCGAGCGTGATCGCTCCACCCTGCCGCAACCGGCCACGGTTATTGAAGAGGCGCCTTTAACCCTGCCAGCGCTTATGACGGTCCCTGTAGAGTACGGGAGGATCGAGATCCGCACCGTGCGCGACCAGGCGCTGGTGACGGCAATTGAATTGCTCTCTCCGGCCAACAAGCGGCCCGGCGCCGATGGCGCCGAGGCCTATGAGAAGAAGCGCCAGGAACTGTTCTTAAGCGCGGCCCATCTGCTCGAAATTGACCTGCTGCGCAACGGCCAGCGTCCGCAAGTGGCAGGGCCATTGCCGGACGCGCCCTACTTCATTTTCCTCAGCCGGGTGCAACGCCGGCCGTATATTGATATCTGGCCGCTCGCGTTGCGCCAGCCGATCAAGCCCGTTCCCGTGCCTCTCCGCGCCGCTGACCCCGATGTGCGTCTCGATCTCGGCGCAGCCATCCACGAAACGTACCGCCGCGCTCGCTACGATCTTGAGATCGACTACCGACAACCGCCGCCGCCTCCCGATCTCGGCCCCGATGATGCCGCCTGGCTCGATGCCCATCTCCACGCACAGGGGCTGCGGCCCTGAGGCGAAACGAAGGCTTCACCCTCCTGACGCGGTTCAAGGGCGGACAGCACGCATGCGCGCAGCTACGGTGGAGGGCATGGGGAGGCGTCGGTTCACCCTCACCCCCTGCCCCGCTCCCGCGTTGCGGGAGCGGGGAGCGCCGCGCCAGGCGGTGGGGCGTCCCCCTGCGGGAGCGGCGATGTTTGCTCGGGTGTGCTGTCCGCCCCTGAACCTGACGCGGTGAGTATCACGCTTTCCTGGTGAACCAGACGCATAGTTGTGCGGCGTCGCCGGTTGCGCACCCGTTTGGGTAGACGCGGAGAACTGCGCCCTCCGCAGCGTGAACCATGTCTTAACCAGATCACCCCTCCAAAGCGCCCCCCAAATACGTTCTATCTGTCACCAGCAACGCACCGCCATCAGAACGGACAGGTGACATCGCACCACAATCGCCCGTGAACCGAACCCGGCATGTTCCGGTTCACGGGCCAGCACCGGGGCGCACCAGCTTTCAACTCAGCCTCGCACCCTCACTTCTGCACCCCATACCATCACCGATCCCCTTTGAGGCGCTGGCTGGCAAGTGTGGAATCAGTATCAGGAGGTGTGTGATGAACGGATCACGTCCGAAGGTGAAGGCCGAGAGCGAGTTCATCTACACGAACAAGTTTATGCGGAAGCAAATTCGCTTTGCACCCAGGGCCGATGAACTGATGGCCACCTTTGAGCCGACAGCGGAGGGCGACGTCGCCGCCAGCGTGATGGAGGCGGCGGGGATGTCTGTCAGCGAAGGGGTCAACCTGGAGCGGGGGTTCGCGGTCTTCCGCGTGCCGGCGGGGCAGGATGTCGCCACTGCCAGCGCAAGCCTGGCGTCGCACCCGGCCATCGCCAACACGCTCCCGGTGATGGTTGACGACGAGGGCCTGACGCGCTACGTTCTCCCCGACGAGTTCACCGTGCAGTTCCGCGAAGGTGTGAGCAAGGAGGAAGCCGAGCGCATCATCGCCGCCCAGGGCAGCCGCATCCTCGTCGAGCAGCGGACGCCGGGCTACTACACCCTGGCCGTGCCCGAAGGCAAGGGCCTCTTCGAGACTCTGCGCGCCTTCTCCGATCTGCCCGAGGTGGCCTTCGCCGAGCCGAGTGAGGCTGGTTTCAACGATGACCTGTACGTGCCCGACGATCCCGACTTCCCCCGCCTCTGGGGCCTGCACAACACCGGGCAGACCGTTGAGGGCGTGGCCGGGACCGCCGACGCCGACATTGACGCGCCCGAAGCCTGGGACATCACCCGCGGCAACCCCAATGTGATCGTGGCGGTGATTGATACCGGCGCCGATCTGAACCACCCCGACCTGGTGGTCAACTTCCTGCCGCGCGGCGCCGAGGATTGGGACTTCGCCGATGGGCCGGATCCCTCACCCGATGACACCAACGGCCACGGCACCCACGTGGCCGGCACCGCCGCCGGAGTGGATAATACGACCGGGGTGATTGGTGTGGCCCCCAATTGCCGGATCATGCCCCTGCGCGTCAACCTGACCGCCGGGATGAACCAGAATCGCGCCGACGCGATCAACTTTGTGGCCAGCCACGCCGTCGCCAACCCCTCGCGCCGCTACGTCATCAACTGTAGCTGGCGCATGAATGGCGACCACGCCGGCGTGCACAGCGCCATTCAGAACGCCGTAAGCAAGTCGGTGGTGGTCTGCTTCGCCGCGGGCAACGCCAATGTGGATATTGACGTGACCCCGCAGTACCCGGCGGTTTACCCCGAGGTGATCGCCGTTGCCGCTACCGACAACCGGGACGTGCGGGCCTCGTTCTCCAACTACGGCACGAAGGTGGATGTGTCGGCGCCGGGCGTGAACATCTACTCGACCTACCCCGACGACGCCTACGCCTATCTGAGCGGAACCTCGATGGCCTCGCCGCACGTCGCGGGGCTGGCGGCGCTGATCTGGTCGCGCAACCCTACCCTGAGTAACGTGCAGGTGCGGGCGATCATCGAGAACACCTGCGACAACATCGACGCCAAGAACCCCGGCTTTGCCGGGAAGCTGGGCAAGGGTCGCATCAACGCTTTCAAGGCCCTCTCGGCCACGCCCCTGCCGCCGATCGGCTTCCAACTCGTGCGCCGTTTCAAGTTCCCGCAGCCGAACAACGGCTCGAGTAGCGCCCTCGCCTACGCCCGCCGCCTGCGCGTCGCCGGGGCGCTCCGCCCGGCGCTGCTGTTCCTGACCCAGCAGCCCTTCTCGGAGAACATCTATTTCCTCAACCCCTCCACGGGCGCGGTGCTCGGGGCGATCGATCCGGTAAACAACGACACCGTGGGCAGCATGGAGTGGGACGGCGTCAACATCCGCGTGGCGAATGTCACTACCGGGGCCGGCAGCATCAACAGCATCAACCCGCTGACCGGCGCGCAGGTCGCCTCGATCCCCGCTCCCGCCGGGCGCGGCGAGGGCCTGGCCTTCGACGGCAGGCACCTCTACTACTCGACGATCAACCGCATCCACGTGCTCAACCCGGCGACGGGCGCAGTCCTGCGCTCCTTCCCGGCGCCAGGCGGCCAGTGCCGCGCCCTGGCCTTCGGGCGTGGCTTCCTCTTCTGCGGGAACTCCTCGGCAGGGGTGATTACGGTGATCAATCCGGTGACGCTAGTGGTGCGCGGGACCATCGCCGCCCCCGGCGGCGGCACGGAGCGGGTCGAGGGCCTGGCCTTCAACCCTGTGACCAACGAACTGTTCATCGCCAACCAGAGCGAGAACCTGATCTACGTGGGTGTGGTGACCCTGTAGCGTTCGTTTAGCGCAGGAGTGTGGGGAAACCTGGTTTCCCCACACTCGTCCAGGTAGTTACTCGGCCATTGCGTCCACCGACGGGGTGACCTTGAAGGCCTTCGCGTCCGTGCTGCCGAGCAGGCCGTTGGCCCAGGCGGTGTAGACCTTGCCGGCCTCGACGCTCAGGCTGGCGGTGAAGATCGGATCGCCGCCCGCAGGGGCGATGCCCACCTCGTAGGTCCCGGCGGGCACCTCCAGATAGCCAGTGGCCTCAGTGAAGCTCAGGTTCTCGATGGCCCTCTCGCCATTGATGAGGATGTCCACCGCGGGCGCGTTGGGCGAGAAGTGCGCCGCGCGCACGCGCGCCTTGCCGGCCGCGGGCAACGTGTTGTCGTCCTCGAGCACCGTGGCGCAGAAATCGCCGTTCGTGCCACTGGCGATAATGCTGTAGTCCTTGCCGCCTTCCACTTTAACGTTGGCCTGAATGACCGCCTCGGTCTGCGGATTGCCGCCCGCGAGCACGACACGAATATCGTAGTCGCCGGCGGGCACGGTGAGGTAGTCGGTCACAGCGAAGAAGTCAAACGTGACCAGCTTGACGCCGTTGGCGTACACGTCCACCGGCGAGCCGGCGATGTCGGGCACGGCATGGATGGCGCGGACGCGGGCCTGCTTGACCACGGGGGCGAAGTCGGCGTCCACCGACGGGGTGACCTTGAAGGCCTTCTTCGCGTCCGTGCTGCCGAGCAGGCCGTTGGCCCAGGCGGTGTAGACCTTGCCAGGTTCAAGGGTCAGGTCAGCCGTGTAGATGATGTCACTCGCCGTACCTCCCGAGGGGGCAATGCCCACAGTGTAGGTTCCAGCAGGCACTTCCAGGTAGCCGGTCGCCCGGCGGAAGCTCAGATGCTCGATGGCCTTCTCGCCATTGATGAAGATGTCCACCGCGGGCGCGTCAGGCGAGAAGTGGGCCGCGCGCACGCGCGCCTTGCCGGCCTCCGGTTCACGGTTGTCGTCGCGGAGCAAGGTCGGCCCCACGCGCCCCGAAGCGACGCTCCCCCGCGCAACCAGGGTGTAGTCGCGGCCGGATTTGAGATAGTAGCTGCGGTTGATCACGAACAGAGAGGGGTTGGAGAGGCTCTCGCCGGCGGGAATGACCTGCACCTTGTAGCGCCCTTCGGGCACTTCCAGATACGGGCTGACGGTGAAGAAGGTAACATCGCCCAGAACCTTATTGCCGTTCACGTAGATATCCACCGCGCCGAAATCGGGCACCGCGTGGACCGCCCGCAGCCGGGCGGGGGCCTCGGGGGCGTGGGCGGCCTGCGCCGCCGCGGGCAGGAGCGACAGGGCGACCAGCACGGCCAGCAAGGCCAGGATGATCGAGCGAACGCCACGGCGAACCGAATGTGTACTCATCAGAAGCTCCTCCATGCGCTTATGCACCAGTGGCAATGATTTTTGGACACAGCATAGCCAACCCACACCGGGAAGTCTTTCCCTCGGCGCCGCCGGGTCGGGGTCCGGTGGGGGCGCCTGCGCGCGCATCACGCAATCACCTGCGAACGAATGCGCCGTGTAGATTGAAGAGGTTGCCTGTCCGCCTATCTTTACGCAGCACGGCGCGTGGTGGATGTACGGAAATTAAGCGTCAATGTAAACAAATCGTCATCTTAAAGAGAACGTTTGTGCGGTACCATGCGCCGCACCGAGAGAATGTTCCTGGGAGGGCTTTGCCACCGGACCCTCCGGCAGGGGCGCGGGGGAACCCTGGCAGGGGCGGTTCGCGAACCGCCCCTACCCCACCTCCGGCAGGGGCGCGGGGAAACCGGGTTTCCCCGCTATCCCTTGGGGAAACTTTGAGAAGCGCCGCGCCCCGGCGGGGGCACAGGGAACCCGGGCAAGAATGGAACGCCTTCCGTCCACGCTGGACGCGCTTATCGCCGACCTGCAACGACGCTACGGCGCGCGCGGCGCGCCGCGGTTCGGCGCTGCCGTCGCCGGCCAATCCGCCGGCGCTTGCCACGGGACGCCCGGCGCTCGACGCCGCGCTTCCGCAGGGCGGCGCGCCACGGGGCCGGCTGACCGTCATCGGCGGGCCGCGCTCGGCGGGGGTGAACACGCTGGCGTTCGGGCTGATCGCCCGGGCGCAGGCCACAGGTGAACTGGCCTGTGTCCTCGATGTGCGCCACACCTTCGCTCCCCCCGCCGCCGCGGTTCAGGGCGTCAACCTGGCCGATCTCGCCCTGGCGCGCCCCGCCGACGGCCCCACGGCGGCCCTGACCGTGGCAACGCTGCTGGCGCGGCGGGCCGTGGGCGTTCTGGTGATTGACCATCTGGCGACCTGGCTGGCGCTGCCGCGAGGGGCAGCGGCCCTCGGAACCCTCTTGCCCCGTCTGCCCCGCCTGCTCGCCGCCAGCGGCTGCGCGCTGGTGGTGACCGACCCCGCGCCTACCGGCCTGTTGTCCGAACCACCGCCTCCGCCCCGAACGCTGCTGGCCCCACTGACCTCCCTGCGGCTGACCCTGGCCCTCCAGGGCTGGGTGTGGCATGGCCCGCGGATCGTGGGCAGCCGCACCCGGGTGACGGTGCTGGCCCCGCCCTTCGCGACGCCGTTTGCCACGGTGACGGTTGATCTGCCGATTGCGGCCCTGGAGCGCCAATGATCGCCTGTCTCGCCGCCGCGCCACCCGAAGCGACCGCTCTTCGGACCTTGCGCCTGGGCCTCGATGGCCTGAGCCCGCGGGTGCATCTGGAGCCGACAGCGGATCGACTGGCGGCGCTGATCGATCTGGGCCGCGGTACCGTGGCCGACGGGCGGTGGGAAGGCCAGGCTCTCTTACGAAGACTCTTTCGTGGTGGAACGTGGGGAAATCCCGTTTCTCCGCCCTCTGATACCGGTTCGTGTTGCACACGGTGCGTGCGCCTCATTGCCAGGTCTCATCGGAACACCATAAATCCAAAATCCAAAATCCGAAATGGCATGACCCGATGGTCTACGTCGAACTCCACTGCCATTCGGCCTACAGCCTGCTCGACGGCGCCAGCACCGTGGAGGCGCTGGCGGCCCAGGCCGCGACGCTGGAGATGCCCGCCCTGGCGTTGACCGACCACGACGCCCTGTACGGCGCGGTTCCTTTCGTCGAGGCGGCCCGCCGGGTGGGCGTGCGGCCCATCCTGGGCGCCGAACTGACGATGGAGGACGGTGCTCACCTGACGCTGCTGGTGGAGGAGGCGACCGGTTGGCGCAACCTCTGCCACCTCATCACCCTGGCCCGGCAGAATGCCCCCAGGGGCCAGGCGGCGCTACCCTGGGCGGCGCTCGAGGACCACGGCGCCGGCCTGATCTGCCTCAGCGGGTGCCGCCAGGGGCCGATCGCCGGCGCCCTGCTGGCCTGGGATCGCCAGCGCGCCTTTCGCGCCGCCCGGCGCCTGGCGGCGTTGTTTCCCGGCAGGTTTTATGTCGAGTTACAGCACCACCTGCATCCCGACGATCCGGTCCTGGTTGATGACCTCCACCGTCTGGCCGGCTACCTGGGCCTGCCGGCCGTGGCGACCAACAACGTGCACTACGCGCGCCGCGACGGGCAGCGCCTCCACGATACGCTGCGCGCCATCCGCCGCCGGCTGCCGCTCGACCGCATCGCGGACGAGTTGCGCCCCAACGATGCGTACTACCTCAAATCCGCCGCGCGCCTGGGGCCGCTGTTTCGCCTTTACCCCGACGCGCTGCGCGCCAGTCTGGCCATCGCCGAGCGTTGCCGCTTCGAGCTGTGCTTCGGGCTCCAGGACCTCCCCACCTTCCCTACCCCGCCCGGCTGCGACGCCGATGGCTACCTGGCGCGCCTGTGCGCCGAGGCCCTGCCGGCGCGCTACGGGCCGGACGCAACGGCCGCGCGGGCCCAGCTCGACCACGAGCTCGCCGTCATCCGCCAGACCGGGCTGGCCAACTACCTGCTGCTGGTCTGGGATCTGGTGCGCTTCGCCCGCTCACGGGGCATCTGCTGCCAGGGACGCGGCTCGGCCGCCAACTCGCTGGCAGCCTACCTGCTGGGCATCGGCCCGGTTGACCCGCTGCGGCACAACCTGGTCTTCGAGCGTTTCTTGAGCGCGGAGCGGGCGGCCCTGCCCGACATTGACCTGGACGTGGACGCCGCCCGGCGGGAGGAGGTCATCCAGTACCTCTACCGGCGCTACGGCCACGATCACGTCGCCCTGGCCTGCACCTTCATCACCTTCCAGGCCCGCCTGGCGCTCAACGACGTGGCCCGGGCCCTCGGCGTCGATCCGGAGCTGCTCCGGCAGGCGGAGCTGGGTCTCGATGGCCACGCCAACGGGACCCACGACCCGGCCATTGCCCTCATCCTCGACCTCTGCCGCCAGATCCACGGCCTGCCACGGCACCTCGGCCAGCACAGCGGCGGCATGCTGGTGATGGGGCCGCCCCTGGCAACCCGCGTGCCGGTTGAACCGACGGCCATGCCGGGACGCTCGGTGACGCAGTGGGACAAGCACGCGCTGGAGACGGCGGGGATCGTCAAGATTGACGTGCTGGGGCTGCGCGCCCTCTCGGCCATCACCGAGACGCTGGAGTGGATGGCGGCCCTGGGTATGACGCCGCCGGATTTCGCCCATTGCGCCTACGACGATCCGGCGGTGCACGCCATACTCGGCGCCGGCGACACGATCGGCGTGTTTCAGGTCGAGAGCCGGGCGCAGAGCAGCGTGCTGCCCCACCTGCGCCCGCGCTCGCTCGACGACCTGGCCGTGGCGGTCTCGCTGATCCGTCCCGGGCCGCTCCAGGGCCAGATGGTGCATCCCTACCTGCGCCGCCGGACGGGGACGGAACCGGTGCGCTTTCTGCACCCCTGCCTGGAGCCGGTGGCGACACGCTGGGAGTGTTGCTGTTTCAGGAGCAGGTGCTGCTGGTGGCCCGGGCGGTGGCGGGGTGGTCGCCGGGGCGCGGCGAGGCCCTGCGCCGCGCCCTGGGCAAGGGCGACGCCGTGGCCATCGCTGCGCTGCGCGAGAGCTTCACCGGCGACGCGACGCGGCGAGGCATCGAGCCGGTCGTCGCCGAGGCGATCTTCGCCCAGCTCGCCGGTTTCGCCGGTTACGCCTTCCCCCGCAGCCACGCCACCGCCTTCGCCACCTTCGTCTACCAGCACGCCTGGCTGAAACGCTACGCCCCGGCGCCGTTCTTCGTCGCCCTGCTCAACCACCAGCCCATGGGCTTCTGGCCGCCGGCGGTGCTGGTCGGCGACGCGAAGCGCCACGGGGTGCGCTTTCACAACGTTGACGTGAACCGGAGCGTCGAACGCTGCGTGATCGAGGCCGACGGCGCCATCCGCATCGGGCTGCGCTTCGTCAACGGGCTGGGGGAGCAGGGCAGCGCCAGCCTGGAGGCGGCGCGGGCCGCCGGGGGGCCATTCAGCGATCTGCGCGACCTCTGCCGGCGCACCCGGCTGCCCCGCGCCGCGGTCGAACGGCTGATCCTGGCCGGCGCGCTTGACGCCTTCGGTGTGCCCCGCCGCGACCTGCTGTGGGAGGCGGGGACGCTGCGCTACCAGGCCGACGAACTCGATCTCATCGCGCCCCTGCCGCCGCTCAACCTGGCCAGCCTGACCCACTGGGAGATGCAGCGCCAGTCCGAGGCGGTGCTGGGCCTGACGGTGGGCGATCACGCCTTCGTCGCCCTGCGGGCCTGGCTGGCGCGGCAGGGGCTGCGGAGCAGCCGCGCCCTGCGCGCCGGGGAGGACGGCACGCGGGTGGAAACGGCGGGGATCCTGGTGGCGTGCCAGGCGCCCCCCACGGCGAAGGGGCACACCTTTCTGACCCTCGAAGATGAACACGGGCTGATTGACGTCGTCCTGCGCCCCTCGACCGCCGCGCGCTACCGCGGCCTGCTGCACCTCAACGCCGCCCTGCGGGTCACCGGCATGCTCCAGCGCAGCGACGACCTCGTGAGCATCCTGGCCTGGCACATCGAGCCGCTCACCGTGCCGGGGAGCCTGATTACGACGTGACCCCCGCGTCGCATCGCCTTATCAAAGCGGAAGGCGCCATGCAAGGGCGAGATAAGAGAGGGCGGGGCGGATTAAGACGGGAACGGGTCACGGCCAGTTCATCGTGACTCTAAGCGAGCCGACGCCTGCGTCGCGCCCCCGCGGCGCAGGGCTGATGCAAAGTCGGCGGCAAGCCGCTGCCCCGGCGTGAACACCTGTCCGGTACGATGCAGGCGCCAACCAATCATCCGTACCA
>DAOUDA010000098.1:0-9336 GCA_034431835.1 Chloroflexaceae bacterium
GTCCCACCCCGTCCCATCCCGAACCGGGTCGTGAAACGCCGCAGCGCCGATGATACTGGGGTTTGAGCCCTGGGAACGTAGGTCCACGCACGCTACCATCATAGGGTCGGGGGTGATACAATCACCCCCGACCTTTTTTGTTCTGGGGGCCGCTTCCTCTCCAGTAGCTGCCAGATATGTGAGACCTGCCGGGTAGGCGCCACGACTCGGCAGCATGAAGCGGGATAGCCCGTGCGCCTGCCTGGCAGGTCCTGGCGTCATCTCCACTATCGATGGGTGGCTACGATCCACTGGTTTCATCGAGACCGGCGCGGCTACGAAAGGCGGCGTCACGGATGTCGATTTCCTGGCCGGCCAGATCAGCCGCTGCGGGATGGCAGAGGTAGGCCACGGCCCGCGCTGGAATGCGTGGATCGGCCAGGTCCTCGCGGCGCAACCGGCTGATGGCGTTGATGCCCGAAGCCCGAATGCTGGCCTGCATGTCGGTGTCAACCACGCCCGGGCGCAAACCGTAGGCCCGAATGCCGCGTTCGCCAAATTCCAGCCGGATCGACTGGGTGAGCATGGCCATGCCTGCCTTGGCGGCACAGTAGGCGCTCCAGCCCTCTCGTGGCGTGCTTGCCGCGCCCGAGCTGATGTTGATGATCACTCCCCCGCCCCGGTGCACCATGACCGGCAGCGCCGCCCGGCAGCCATGAAATGCGCCCACCAGGTTTACCGTAATCGCGGCGGCCCATGCCTCTGGATCGACCGCGTCGAGAAAGCCGATCGGTTCGATGATCCCGGCGTTGTTCACCAGAATGTCAAGCCGTCCAAACCGCTCCAGGCTGCCTTCGACCACGGCCCGTACCTGGCTGTAGCTGCGTACATCACAGATCGGCGCCCAGCCCAGGTCGTTCACCTGGGCCAGTTCCTCGGCCAGTTCCTCGGCTGCCTCCATGGTGCGCACCGTGGCTACCACCGTTGCCCCGCGGCGCGCCAGTTCCAGCGCCGTGGCCCTGCCAATGCCACGACTCGCCCCTGTGATGATGACCACTCTTCCATCGAGCGCCAGTTCGCTCATAGGTTTTGTTCCTTCACTGATGTGACATTAGACCGTGGATGGGCGGGTTTGGGAGGGCTGCTTTCTCCCGAGAAAGGTCTTTTTCTCCTGTCGTTGCGTGGCGAAGCCGTAGGTGGCGCCTGACGTGAACATACCTGGTTGGAGGAGAATGGGGGATGGGTTCCCCAGGCGCTGTCGCCAGTGACCACCGCGGTGACCGTGCCGTTCGAGTTCTTTGTCTGCAGACAGATACGGTAACGGGTAGTATACGAAAAAAAGACCCGACGTTCAAGCCAGGCGTCAGAACTCGTAGTTCCTAAGTACGGTAAACAGATCTAAAATTTGCTAATGCTGGCAACACGGTATGCCAGTGACCAGATACTCACAACCGACTCCGCGCCTCGATTGTAATAAGACGGCGGTGCGTGTATAGCAGTCCTCTTCAGGTGGTTGTGAAGCCTGGAGTATCAGATATACCCGTAAGGACGCAGCACGCTGCGTCCTTACGCTCGGTCGCTGTTGAAAGATGGTGTAGGATTGCTAAGATTACTACATTCTTGTTTATCTGTTGACAAATCAAGCAGCTTCTGTTAAGTTTGAGTATCAATTCTTTCATGCAAATGACTTGCATAAGGAGGTCACCATCGGTCAAACAGCACCTGATGTTTCGCCGGACGATCTGAACATTCAGGAGAAGCCCTATTCGGTCTGGCGCCTGAGTCGCGCTTGTCGTGTCGTTCGATCCGCGATCAGACAGGAACGGATACTCATCATGCTGTACAGGCGTGCGACGCTGGTTGTGATGGTGGTGCTGCTCGTAATGATGACGGGCTTGACGCTTCCGGTGGCGATGGCGCAAAGCAAAGGCGATGGAGGCCTCGCTCCAGCGCAGGCCCCTGGTCAGACGATCACCGGTGCGCCCCTGACCGTAACGGTGCTGGATAACCTGGCCATGGCGGTGAACTTTGACGGGCGCAGGCAATTCTTCGCTGACATCGCTGGTGGCACGTTCGTTCAAGTAGATGGGATTGTCTATGGCAATACGCCGCCAGCGGGCGGCGCGTTCGCCCCGCGTCCGTTTACGCCGGTATCCAACACTCCTGCGACCGGCTCGGGTACGGCAGCCGACCCCTTCAGGATCGTAACCGAGGTGGACGCCGGGACCTCTGGCGTGCGCGTCTCACAGGTAACGACCTATGTGAATGGGGAGCAACGGTACCGTGTCGAGATCACGGCCAGAAACACATCTTCCGCCAACCGCAGCGTGCGCATCTTTCATGGCGCTGATCTCTTCCTCAACTTCCCGGGGAACGTCCTCGATTCCGGCTTTGGGTTTTTTGATCCGCCCACGGGCGCAGTAGGCGCCCTCTCTCAGGATCAGCGCTCGGTTCAGGTCTTTATTCCGATAACCCCGCCGACCGCCTATCAAGAAGCTGTCTATAGCACCTTCTGGAGCCGGATCGGCGGCGCCAATGGCGCGCCTGGGCCAGGCTTCGACAATACGATCGATTCGAGTTTCCACGATACGGCAGCCGGTCTGCAATATGACCGGGTGCTGGCGCCTGGCGCCAGCGGGACGGTCAGCCTGTTGGGAGCCTTTGGCCTGGCCGAAGACGTGGGGATTGGGCCACCGGCGCTTGAGTTGCCCCCGGAGCCAGCCGATGTCTGGGTTGTCATCCGTCCGTCGTTCAATCTGTTCGTGGCGCCGCGATCTATTATTGCCTTCGAGATCGTGATCACGAACATCGGAAGAGGTGCAGCTAGCAGCACCGAGATCGTCTTTCCGTTCGATCCGGATCTCCTGCAGGTGGTTGATGCGAGCTTCGATGTCCCAACCACGTGGGTGGCAGCCGTCAACCGCGACTCGCTGGTGATCCGCAGCGGTCTGCTTGCCACCCGTTCCGGGCGCACGCGAGGAACCATTCGCTTCGTCGTACGCGAGAATGCGCGACAGGGGGATACTATCACGGGCCGGGTGCAACTCCGCTGGACGGACGGCGGCAGGGGCGGTCGCAGTCAGGGTAATCTTTTCGTGATCCCGGTAGGTCCTACCGCGCAAAGCAGTCCTACCTATGCCCTGGTGGTCGAGCCAGCGGCGGGATCGTCCGGCGCCGTATTCAGGTTCACGAGCCCGATCTTCGTCCCGCGTGAGCCGGTGGGAGTCTGGTACAACTTGCCTGACGGTCGCGTCGTTGCTGTCAACACGCTCCGCGCCAATGATGAGGGGGCTTTGACGGTCAACTTCACCAGTCGTGATCTGCCGCCGGGGACCTACTCGATGGTTTTCTACGGCCTGTGGAGTGAGTTTACAGCCGTAACGCCGTTTGTGATCCGGTAGGGAGAACGGGGGCAGAACCGGTAACGCACTCCCGCGCGCCTCCGGGGCGCGCGGGAGTGCGTTGGATTCTGTCTCCGCGTAATCCCGGGGCTTGTGCAAAGTCCCTGGGGCAAACCCCAAACTCCGATTCCTTCAGTGGTTCTGGCAGCGCAACTGCCAGAACCATCCCTGGAGGGCATAGACGTCCCACACCCTCCCGCCGAAGGCGAACTTCGCACAGACTCTGCGTGTAACCGTGTAACCAGGGCTGATGCAGGGTCCGCCTCCGGCGGGGGGGCAGCTACGCCACCCGATACGGTCATTGTTCGTTGGTTCTGGCGGCTACGCCGCCAGAACCAACGAACAATGCGGAATCTGGGGCTCGCCCCCAAAGACTTTGCATTAGCCCTGACCGTGTAACGGCAGGGCTTGACAAATCCTCCAGGCGGATTAAGATACAAACAGATGTTCGTTCGAGGCGGGAGGGTGAGGATGACCCTGGATACGGCCGATATTCCCCAGGCAGATCAACTCTGGGACGTGGCGCGGGTGCCCGAGGCGATCGCGCGGGGTCGCCACAGTACTGAGGAGATCGCAGCGTACATTGGGATGAAGGTGCCGCGCCAGGGGCACTACTACACCCAGGCGGCGCGTATTCTCGGCCTGGTGACCGAAGGTGAGCCCGGAGAAGCGCCGCAACTTACCACCCTCGGTCGGAGCTTCGTTCGCAGCAATCGGGTTGAGCAGCGCACCTTCCTGCGCCGCTTGCTGCTCCAGCGTGAGCCGACCCGCTCGATCATCGTCAGGCTGCGCGCGTGTGACGGGCTGGATCGCCGCGGGTTGGCCGAGGCCCTCCAACAACTGGCTCCGCTCGCCGCCAGCACCGCTGGCCGGCGCGCGCATACCATCGCGGCCTGGCTGTGTGCCGTGGATCTGGCCCGATGGCAGGACGATCGGCTGGTCTACACCGGCCCCGCCTTCATCGGCGCCGCCGAGGTTCAGCCGGCCGCACCGGCGGGCGATGCAGCGGGCTGGTGAAACCTGGTTTCCCCGGCTTGAACAAGGGTCTTCGAGGGAGGGCACCGCCCTCCCTGACCTCCCCTATCCCAGACGGTTTTCCTCATCCAGCTTCTGTCGTAACCGCCCGAACCAACGCTTCTACAGCGAGCGGCGCACTGCCGGGCTGCAACCAGGCCAGAAACTCGACGTTTCCCGCCGGTCCGGTGATCGGGGAACGGGTCAGGCCGCGTGGGGGCAGGCCCAGTTCCGCGGCCGTTGCCAGCACCTCGCGGAGCACGGCCCGGTGGACGGCGGGATCGCGTACGACCCCGCCACGTCCGACCTGCTCCGGGCCAGCCTCGAATTGCGGCTTGATCAACGCCACGATCCAGCCAGTCGCGGCTACGAGCCGGCGCACCACGGGCAACACCAGCTTCAGAGAGATAAACGAGACGTCAATGGTCGCGCAATCGGCGATGACCCCACCGGGTAGGGCTTGCAGATGGCGAATGTTGGTCCGTTCAAGCACCGTGACCCGCGGGTCGGAGCGCAGGCGGTAGTCGAGCAGGCCGTAGCCCACGTCCACGGCGTAGACGTGAGTGGCGCCCCGCTGGAGCAGGACGTCGGTGAAGCCGCCGGTGGACGCGCCGACGTCGAGCGCTACCAGTCCTGCCGGGCTAAGTTCAAAAACGTCGAGGGCATGAGCCAGTTTGTAGCCCCCGCGGCTGACGTAGGGGAGCGCCGCGGTTACTTCGACGGCGGCGTCTTCGTCTACCAGGACGCCCGGTTTGGTTGCTGGCTGGCCCGCCACGCGCACGCTCCCGGCCAGGACCAGGGCCTGGGCCTTGCTGCGCGTCTCGGCCAGTCCGCGCGTGACCAGGAGTTGGTCAAGGCGAGTTTTTGCCATGGCTGCCGCTACCGTAGGGCTTGCCAGAAAACGCCGCCGCTGTGAGGTCATGCCCCCCGGCCTGGCGGGGTCTCATTCCTCGCGCTTGCGCGGGGCCACGCTGGCGCGTTCGCGCTCCAGGCGCGCGATCTCCTGCTCCAGATCCGCCGCCATTTGCCGAAGCCAGACCGGTGGCGGGTTGTGGGGATCGTGGAGCTTTGGACGCAGGCGGCGCAACTCGGCCTTGCGTTGGCGCAGGGCCGCATCGAGCGCGTCGGAGGGTTCGGGCGGCGGCGTGGGCGGCTCCGCCTGCGTCTCCAGGTAGGCCACGACCAGTTCGCTCAACAGGTCGTCCAGGTCGCGATCGGCATGCTCCAGCAAGCGCAACAGTCTGGCCCGTTGCGTCGCCGTGAGGTAGATCCGCGTGGGAATGGCAAAGCGTCCTTCGTCCATCGCTTAGCGTAGCTTCTCGCGCAGGTAGAGCGGCAGGTCGGCGATGGGCACGCGCTCCTGGGCCATGGTATCACGGTCGCGCACCGTCACGGTGTCGGTGAGCGCCGGCTCCTTGCCCTCGCCGAGGGTGTCGAAGTCCACCGTAATGCAATAGGGCGTGCCAATCTCGTCCTGGCGGCGGTAGAGTTTGCCGATGGCGCCGGTGTCATCGTACACCGTCCGCGCGCCGAGTTCCAGTTGGAGATGTCTGCGGATGCGCCGCGCCGTTTCGACCATGGCGTCGTGGTTGCGTTTGAGGGGAAAAACGGCCACTTTGACCGGCGCCAGGCGCGGACGCAGGCGCAGGACGGTGCGGAAGTGCTCGTCAATGAGCGGTTGGGCCTGGCCACGCAACTTCTTGCCCGGTTCGATGGCGTCGACGCCGGGCATGGCCAGCAGCGGCTCCACCTCTGGCATGCGCTCGGGCAGGTTGTTGCCGATGGCCTCGCCATAGGCAAGCAAGGCGTCACGCGCCTCGGGTGGGAGTTTCTCACTGCGGCCCACGGATTTGAGAAAGGCGGTCAGGGCGTCGGCCACGGCCCGCACCTTCTCCGCGGGCGGGGTCCTGGTCATCTCTTCGGCATAGGCCTCGCAGAGCACCGCCAGCGCGCCACGCCCCACGCCAGCCGAAGGCTCGATCACGTAGGGCACCACGTGTTGCCGGCGCTCGGGATCGAAGTAGGTCAGGCGCGCCGTACTGTCGGAGTTCGGATTCACGCGCGCGGTCAGGTTCAGGCTGGCCTGATCTTTCGAATGCGAGCCGAGGTCGTAGTCGGTACGGTTGGCAATGCCCTCGATCTCCTGGGCGCCAAGGTCGGGATACTGGTACATCAGATCGTAGGTGCGCTTGGAGTAGTGGGCCAGTTCCTCGGGCGGCACATCATAGACGGTGATACGCTCGCGGGGCACGCCGACGCTTTCCCACCAGCGCAGGCGATCCTCGAGCCACTGCTGGTGCCAGGCCTCGTCGGTGCCGGGCATCACGAAGTATTCGATCTCCATCTGCTCGAACTCGCGCACGCGAAAGAGGAAGTTGCGCGGGTTAATCTCGTTGCGGAACGCCTTGCCCACCTGGGCGATGCCGAAGGGCAGCTTGCGGCTGGTGGTTGCCAGCACATTGGCGAAATTGACGAAGATCCCCTGGGCGGTTTCGGGGCGCAGGTAGGCCAGGGCGCCGCTATCGGCCACGGGGCCGACCTGCGTGCTGAACATCATGTTGAAGGGCCGCGGCTCGGTCAGATCGCTCGAGCCGCAGTTTGGGCAGCGGCCGTGAATATGATCGGCGCGCCAGCGGCTCTTGCAGGCGCGACAATCCACCAGCGGGTCGTTGAAGGTCTCTTCGTGGCCCGAGTATTTCCACACCAGGCGGTTCATGAGAATGGCTGCGTCGAGGCCCTCCATATCATCGCGCTCGTAGACATTGGCGCGCCACCATTCAGCGATGAGGTTGTTTTTCAGTTCAACCCCCAGGGGGCCGTAGTCGTAGATCCCCTGAAGCCCCCCGTAGATCTCGCTGCCGGGGAACACAAAGCCTCGACGTTTACATAACGATACAACTTGATCCAGACTGGTGGCGGTCATACGATCTGCTCCTGTGAGAAGGCGGCGGTGCTGGTCGCTCGCCTCGGCCCGGGGCAACACAAAACCCCAGGCGACTGACCATCGCCTGGGGACGCATCACAGCGACGCGCGGTTCCACCCCAGTTAGCGGCGCACCGGGCGCACGCTCACCTCATTCAGAAGGAGCGCGGGGCGCTCCAGCAGCGGCTCCCCGGCGCCTTTCCCCCGCACCGTGCCACCGGGCTCGCACCATTCCCGGTTCGCTGGATGCCGGCACGCGGGGTACTCCTCCGGATCATTGCCGTCAGATTGATGCGACAAGTATACCACAGGCCAGGCGACATGTCACCGATGTGGGAGAACCTGGTTTCCCCGCGCCCCTGCCTGCAGGGAGGTCAGGAAGGGCCTTGTCCTCCCGGAAGGTCACTGGATAACCTGGGTATCAGGAGGGGCGCTTATTCCTCTTCTTCGACCAGCACCCCCTCGTACACCCCGGAGTGCTGGCCATTGCGCTGGCCGGGTTCGCCCGGCCGCGTGGGCCGGCGTTGGGCAGGCGAACCATCGGGCAACTGGGTGTAGATCTGGGTCGTGGAGAGTGAAGCATGGCCAAGGCGTTCCTGCACCTCGCGCAGTTCGGCGCCGTTTTCGAGCAGGTGGGCCGCGAAGGAATGGCGCAGGGTATGGGGGGTAAGATCGTGGAGCCCCACCTCTTCGGCATAACCTTTAAGAATGAGCCACAGCCCCTGGCGGGTGAGCCGCTTGCCGCGATGGTTCAGGAAGAGCGCCTCCGTCGGCTGGTTGCCATTGTGCAGCAGGCGCGTCCGCGCCGTGTCCAGGTATTCCTCAAGAGCGGTCACTGCGGTTGCGCCAAGGGGCAGGACCCGTTCGCGGCCGGCCCGCCCCGCGCAGCGGACGGACCCCTGCTCGAGCAACACATCCGAGACGTTTAACGCCACCAGTTCGCTGACCCGCAGCCCGGTGGCGTAGAGGAGTTCGAGCATCGCCTTATCCCGCAGTCCCTCAGGTGAGGAAGAGCGCAGGGGTAATTCGAGCAATTCGTCGACCTGATGCTGGGATAGGGCCCTGGGTGGATAGCGATCCACCCGGGGTGAGTCGATGCGGCGGGTGGGGTCGTTTGTGATGATATGCTGCTCGGTGAGGTAGCCGAAAAACGACTTTAGCGCGGCGGTACGGCGGGCGATCGTTGAATTGGCGTAGCGCCGTTCGCGCAGGTACAACATAAAGCCCAGCACGTGATCCGAAGTGACGCTTTGCCACTCGTTCAGGTTCTGGTCGCGCAGATAGGCGCAGAGTTGGTCGAGGTCGGTACGATAGGCGGCGATGGTATTGGCGGATGTGCCACGCTCCGCCGCCAGGTACTCCAGAAACTGATCGACTTGCTCTTGCATACGTTCCTATCTTGCCCACTAAGGGATGAACGCAAAACGGCTGACAGGCAGTTGTAAGAAGGGCGGTGAAAGCCAGGCGGCCCCATGCCACTGCCAGAGGGAGAGGGTCCAGGAGGGCCGCGCCTCCCGGACCCTCCCGTGGGCCGGGGCACGGGGAAGGCTCACCGTACCTCCCCTGAACGATAACATAGGCGATTGCGCAGCCAGACCCTATCCTGTGCCGGTAGTGCGGCGTACGGGCTGCACAGGCCGGCCAGGGGTGCGGAATAGGGCGTATGGTACCGCAAAGGTGGGGTAGTGTCAACCGCGGCCCGTGGCGGGATACACGACCCCACAGATGGCATTTGCCGCATCAGGACGCGCCAGATGGCCCGGCGGCGCATCTGTCTGCGCCGGGCCGCGCGGTTGTCGGTTCGAGAACGCCGCGCCAGCGGCGGGGGCGAGGCGGCGTCCCAACCGTCCCTAAAACAGGTACGTAACGGGCCGCGCAGCGAAACCATGCCTTGATCATCAGCCGCCGAGCGATCACCCCCGTCGAGAGGCAGGGCTGATGCAAAGTCGGCGGCAAGCCGCTGCCCCGGCGTGAACACCTGTCCGGTACGATGCAGGCGCCAACCAATCATCCGTACCA
>DAOUDA010000099.1:0-1749 GCA_034431835.1 Chloroflexaceae bacterium
AGGAGGACACCGTCTTCACCGTCGAGGACTCGAAAACCATCCAGCGCCACGTGCCCGGCTCGCGGCTGATCACCGTGCCGGGGGCGAACCACATCATCGTGGTGAACAACCCCGAGGTGGTCGAGCAGGTGATCCTCGATTTCATCTACGACACGGGGGTCTTCGAGAGGCGCGCGGCCGAGGCGACGGCCCGCGCGACGGGGGCCTGACGGGGGCGCCGGGGTAGGTTGCTCGCCTGCTCACACTCCAGCCAGCCCCGTAAGTCATAGTTCACATGCGCCTGACGGCCCGGGCCGCACCCCGCGAGATCGCACCGTTTGACACAGCGCCGTGTGGGGGCGTGGGCGAACTGTCAGGCTGGGTCGCCCGGCTCTGAACCGTGCCTGAGGCCAACACGTTTCAGATAAGCTTCTTGCCCCCACCCCGGCTCTCCCCCGCTGGGGGAGGGAGCGCGGGGCAA
This sequence comes from Chloroflexaceae bacterium, assembly GCA_034431835.1. Classification (GTDB taxonomy): domain Bacteria; phylum Chloroflexota; class Chloroflexia; order Chloroflexales; family Chloroflexaceae; genus JACAEO01. The sequence goes on from DAOUDA010000099.1 coordinate 461, forward strand.
CTCCTCCCCCCAGCGGGGGGGGGTTGGGAGGGGGGCCGTGACGTATTGCAAGCGTCTTGTGCCCGGGGCCAATGGCTGCGCCAATGCTTAGGCTCTACCTCGGCCCGTTGGGGGCCATGATGGGAACAGCATGCTCTTCGACACGCGCCCGCTGATCCAGTCGCTGATCGCCCTGTGGACCGTGGTCCAGTCGCCGGGCGATCTCCAGGCGGGCCTGGCGGACGCGGCCCGGGCGCCGCTACTGGCGGGCCCGCTCTGGCTGCCCACGATCGTCCTGATCTTCTTCCTGGCCGGCCTGGCGGAGAGCTTCGGCACCCGCGCGGTGGTGCTGCTGCTGAACCGGGTCGGGCGGCGGCCCTTCGCCATCGCCCTGGCCCTTACCGCCCTGACCTACATCGTAGGAGGCTTTGTCTGGGCCTACACGACGGCGTTCGTCATCAGTGCCCTTTACGGCTTCGATGAGGTCTTTCGCGTCTCCCTGCGCGCCGTCGCGGTCGGGTTCCTGCCTCTGCTGTTCGCCTTCCTGGGCTTCACGCCCTACCTCGGCCAGGGGCTGCTGATGCTCCTGCAGGGCCTCAGCCTCTTTCTGGTCACGCTTACACTTACCATCGTCTACCCGCTGACGTTTGGCGGCGCGGCCCTCTGCGCCATCGGCGGCTGGCTGCTCTTCCAGCTCTTCCGCTGGTTCACCGCCGGCCCGGTTACGCTGATCAGCCGGCGCATGCTGCGGGCGCTTACGGGGCAGGAGGTTGACTACCAGTTGCGTGACATTGTGCCCTCCGTGCCGCTGGGATTGCAGCGCCAGAAATAGGGGGGCGCCGCGCGGCCCTTTGCATAAGCGTTCGCGGCAGGTAGGCTGCGCCCTCCGTCTGGTTCGCCCGCCGCGGGCGGAACGGGGGTTGCGGGGAGGCTACGTCTCCCCGCAACCCCCCAGACGGAAACGCAGGTTGAACTACCCCTGACGGTACGAGGTTTCCCCAATGGAAATCTTCTTCCTGCTGTACGAAGGTCTCGTCGCCTTCTTCCTCACCTTTGGCGTCGAGATCCTCTTTCTGGTAGGGAGCTGATCTTCGCCGTCCTGGTTGTCAGCGCGACCGCGCCGCTCAATTTCCTGGGGTGGTGGGCAGGCTGGACCGGTGAGCAGGACGCGCCAGCGTCCGAACCTGGCCCTGCTCCCGAACCGCGACGGGAACCGGCGGGGCCGCCCGAGGGCGCCGGCACGGGGATCCCGCCGAGCCACTACCTGGTCTTCCTCTCGGGGATCGGCAACACCTCGGCCGACGCCCTGG
>DAOUDA010000100.1:0-34908 GCA_034431835.1 Chloroflexaceae bacterium
CCGGCGGGCCGCCGAGCAGCGCCACCGGTTCGCCGCGGCGCAGCGCCGATAGGGCCGGGGCCTGGTGCGGGCGAAAGGGCTCGCCGGTGGCCACCACCCAGGCCTGTTCCAGCCGCGCATCAACCGGCAGATGGCTCGCCCGCGCGCCCTCGCGGGCCGGAAACCTGCGCACGGCGATCAGCGGGGCGGTCTCGCGGCCCCGCTGCCGGGCAAGCGTGTGGAGCACTTCGATCAGGTCGTCCATCACAAACGTCGGTGCATTCGCGCGTTATGACGACCATTGTAGCACAGGCGGATCTGACGTGAAGATGGGGAAACCGGGTTTCCCCACGCCCCTGCCTGAGGGGAGGGTCTGGGAGGGCTATGCCCTCCCAGGAACGCCTCACTTCGACCAGATATTGGGAGGCGAGGCCCTATGAGCATCTGGTACAATCCCATCAGTGAGATCAAACCAGCCCCTGGAGGGCGAAGCCTTTACCCATGCACAGCCACACCATCACCATTGACGGCTACCGGCTGCACCTGCTCGAAGCCGGTCACGGCCCCGCCGTGCTGTTGCTCCACGGCTTTGCCGGCTCATCCGAGGACTGGCGCCCGACGGGCCGGCTGCTGGCGCGCGCGGGGTACCGCGCCATCGCCGTTGACGGGCTGGGCTTCGGGCGCTCCGACAAGCCCGCCGACGCGCCCTACTCGCTGGAACTGTCGGCCCGCCTCTACGCCCGGCTGATTGAAGGTCTCGGGGCCGGAGCGGCGCACATCGTGGCCCACTCGATGGGGGGCAAGTACGCCATTGCCACGGCCCTGCTGCACCCCTCCGCCGCGCGCAGCCTTACCCTGGTAGATAGCGACGGCTTCAGCGAACCCTCGCCGCTGACCCGGGCCGGCGGCTGGCCGCTGGTTGGTCCGGGGCTACTGTGGCTCTCCGCGCAGCCGGCAGTGGTGCGAGCCATGCTCAGCGCCGCCTTCTACGCCCCCGAACACCACGTCACCGCCGAGATCCTCGAACGGGGCCGGGCGGCCCTCATCGGCGCCGATAACCGCCGCGCCCTGACCGCCCTCAGCCGTCGCTACGACGCCACCGACCTGGGGCGCACCGGCCTGCGCGATCGCCTCGGCGAACTGCGCGTGCCTACCCTGCTGGTCTGGGGCGAACACGATCGGGTCTTTCCCCTGGAGACCAGCCAGCGGGCGCTGGCGATCCCCGGCGCGCGCCTGGTGGTGTTTCCACGCTGCGGCCACGTCCCGCAGATCGAGGCGGCGCGCGCCTTTCATGGCCTGCTCCTTGGCTTCCTCGCTGGCGTCGAGCGCGCTACCCTCGCCGCCGAAGCCACCCGATGAGCTTGCGCGCCTCCACCAGCCAGAGCACGCTGCTGGCGACCACCAGGCAGATCAGCCAGTCGCTCAGGCTCAACGGCACGGTATTGAAGGCCCGCTGCAACCCGGGCAGGTAAACCACCAGCGCCTGTAGCGCGAACGACAGCGCCACCGCGCCCCACAACCAGGGGTTGCCGAACAGCCGGTAAAACGCGCTCCGCTCATCCGAGCGGGCATTGAGCACGTTGAACAACTGGAACAACACCAGGGTGGTGAAGGCCATGGTCTGGGCATAGGCCAGATCCCGCGCGCCGGAAATCAGACCGCCAGGCAAGGCCCAGTCCATCACCGCCAGGGTGCCGGCGGCCATAATCAACCCCACGAAAAAGATGGTGAACCACATCTGCCGGGTGATCACCGGAGCGCGCGGATCGCGTGGAGGGCGCTCCATAACCCGCGGATCGGCCGGTTCGAGACCCAGGGCCAGGGCCGGCGCGGCGTCGGTCAGCAGGTTGATCCAGAGGATCTGCGTGGCCAGCAGGGGCGCCACCAGCCCCCCTCCTTCGGGGGGCCTCAGCCCGATCAGGGCCGCCAGGGTCACCCCGCCGAACATTGTCAGCACCTCGCCGATGTTGGAGGAAAGGAGGTAGCGCAAAAACTTCTGAATATTGGCAAAGATCGAGCGGCCCTCCTCCACCGCCGCGACGATCGAGGCGAAATTGTCGTCGGTGAGGATCATATCCGCGGCGCCCTTGCTCACATCGGTGCCGGTGATGCCCATGGCCACGCCGATGTCCGCCGCCTTGAGCGCCGGGGCGTCGTTGACCCCGTCACCGGTCATGGCCACAATCGCCCCGTCGGCCTTGAGCGCCCGCACCAGGCGCAATTTGTGCTCGGGCGCCACCCGCGCATAGACCGAACACGCGCCCAGGACGCGCCGCAGCTCGGCGTCGTCCATCTGCTGCAGGGCGCCGCCGCTCACCGCCGGCTGGCCGGGCGCGCCGATGCCCGCCTCGGCGGCGATCGCGGCGGCGGTGCGCGGATGGTCGCCGGTGATCATGATCGGGCGGATGCTCGCCCGTTTCGCCTGCGCCACCGATGGGCGCGCCTCGGGGCGCAGCGGGTCAATCAGCCCCAGCACGCCCAGAAAGACCAGGGACCGCTCGACCTCCTCGCTCAGTTGGCCGCTGGCCGCGTCGCGGGCCAGGGTGCGGTAGGCCACCCCGAGGGTGCGGAGGGCCTGGTCGGCCAGTTCCTCGACACAGGCCAGGATCTCGCGCCGGCGATCCTCGGTCAGCGGGCGCACCTCCCCGTCGAGGCCGACACGTTCGTAGTCGCAGCGGGCCAGGAGAATATCGGGCGCGCCTTTGGTGAAGACGATCAACCGCTCCTTCTCCTGGTCCACGTGGGCCGTGCTCATCAACTTGCGCTCGGAGGTGAAAGGCACCTCGGCCACCCGTGGAAAACGCTCGTCCAGTTCCGCGTCGGTCAGGCCCACCCGGCGCGCCGCCACCAGCAAGGCGCCCTCGGTCGGATCACCGCGGATGCTGTAGCGCCCGTGCTCCTCGACCAGTCGCGCATTGTTGGCCATGTGCGCCGCGCGCAACGCCTTTCGCACCTCCTCGCGCAGCGCCAGATCGGTCACGGGTCGGCCGTCCATTTTCAGCGATCCTTCCAGCCCCTCGCCTTCGCTGGCGAGATCCGCCCGGCCGCTGGGGGTCACTATCGCCCGCACGGTCATCTCGTTGCGCGTGAGGGTGCCGGTTTTATCCGTACAGATCACCGTGGTCGAGCCGAGCGTTTCGACCGACGAGAGCGTGCGGACGATCACATTCCGCCGGGCCATGCGCTGCATGCCCAGGGAGAGTACGATGGTGGTAATCGCGGTCAGACCCTCGGGCACGGCCGCGACCGCCAGGCTGACCCCCAGGATGAGCACATCCACCAGGTCGCTCAGGCGCCGGGCGCCGCTGACCAGGATCAACGTCACGCTCATCACCACGGCGATGGCGACGACCGCGCCGCCGAGGAAGCGGCCCACCCGGGCCAGTTCCTTCTGCAACGGCGTTGGTTCGCTCTCGGTTTGTTGCAGGACGCCGGCGATCTTGCCGATCTCGGTGCGCGGGCCGGTGGCGGTCACTACGGCGCGACCCCGGCCCGAAGCCACCGCCGTGCCGCTAAAGAGCATATTGTGGCGGTCGGGGATGGTCACCTCGGCGGGGATGGGGGCGCTGTCCTTACTGACGCTGGCGCTCTCGCCGGTCAGCACGGCCTCGGCAACCCGCAGGGCGATCGACTCGATGAGCCGCGCGTCGGCGGGCACGGTATCGCCCTCCTCGATCAGCAGAATGTCGCCTGGCGCCACCTCGGCGGCGGGGATGGTCTGCGGGCGCCCATCGCGCAGCACGCGGGCCTGAGGCGCGGCCATGGCCCGAAGGGCCGCTACGGCCTGCTCGGCGCGACTCTCCTGCACGAAGCCGAGCACGCCATTCAGCAACACAATGGCCAGGATGGTCAGGGCCTCAAAGGGGAGCGGATCGGCCCGCTCGATGAGCCAGACCACGAACGAAATCAGCGTGGCCGCCAGCAGCAGCCCGGTCAGCGGATCACGAAACTGGCCCAGAAAACGCAGCCAGAGTGGGGGCGGCGGGGCCTCGGGCAACTCATTGCGCCCGTAGCGCTCGAGACGCGCCCGGGCCTCAGCGGTGTCCAATCCACGCGCGGGGTCAACCCCCAGCGCCGCAAGCACCTCGGCCACCGGGCGCCGATAGGCCCGTTCCAGTTCTTGGGTCGTAATCATCTCTCGGCTCTGCCTTGATGGGCCGGTACGACCACAGCAGCTTGCCTCGGCGAGTTGTTCAGGCTCAACGCAGAGCACGCCAGGGATAGGAGAGAGGATGGATGTTTGACCCTCTGCCCTGCTCCACGGCAAGAGCATGTTCCTGAGATGTGAACGCTACCCCGCGCTCAATCCAAAATCCAAAATCCACAATCACCCTAGGCCACGCCCTGACCATGCACCCGTCGCACCGTCACGCGCACCGAGGCGCGCGGGGCATCGGGGCGCCGGGCCAGCCACTCCTCCACCCGTTCCGGGCCGAGGTAGCGCAGCGCCAGCCGGCGGCGCAGCTCCGGGTCCGCCGGTTCAACCACGGCGACCCCGCTCAGCGAAAGGTAGCGCACCCCGTCTTCGATCGTCACCGCGATGGTCGGATTACGGCGCAGATTGCGCGCCTTGACGCTCTCGGCGCCAACGCTGAAGCGGATCTGCTCCCCCTCCAGCAGATACCACACGACCGTCTGGTGAATGCTGCCATCGGCGTTGAGCGTGCCGATGACCGCGTAGTGCCGTCCCTCGAGAAACTCCCGTTGCCGCTCCGTCAAAAGCATTGTCGCTACCTCCACCCCGTCTTGAGCGATGGACGCGCTGTATTGTACCCCGAAATGACAGAAGGGTATGGGGAAACCAGGTTTCCCCATACCCCCTCCACCTCGTCCGGAGGCGCCCCGAATTGTGAACACACGTACTACCGCGCCACAGTGCGTTACATTGGCTGTTTCTTCACCGAGAGGGGTTGACTTTAACCGTTGCATAATGCTATAGTAACAGCGGCAAAGTGAATGGGGTGCCATGTTCGCGTCCCTCCAAGGTGTGAATCGAAATGGGGTTTGAGTTGTCAGGCTCGGCCCCATCTTCTTGCCAGCAACGACACACCCGGTTGGCGCGAAGGGCCTGAGCGATCCAGAATCCGCTCCGGCCCTATTACGTTCCTATCGTTCGCTACGCAGGATATTCGTATCCCGAAGGACAGAGTAGCGAGTTTTGGCAAGCAGCAGACCATTGTATTCAATGGAAAAGGCAGGAAACGCTTGACAGTGGGTGTATTATGTTAATTGCACCGAGGCGCGGCGCAGGGCCGTCAGGCGTGCCTGATGACGAGGATGGTACCGCAGAATAATGCATCCACACAGGAGTCGGGGCCGATGAGCGAGCAGTTGCTTGAACTGGCGCGGCAGCGTGGCTTTGTGACCTACGGCGACATTCTTGAAGCCTATCCGCAACCGGAACTGCATGTCGCCGAGGTTGATCAACTCTATGCTCGCCTGCAGGCAGAGGGCATTAAGGTGGTTGAGTCGGCCGCCGACCTTGAGCAGAACTCCGGCCACGGGGAAGAGGAAGCGCTGAGTGAACTGCCCGATCTCGCCGAGATCGCCTTCGATGACCCGGTGCGGATGTACCTCCAGGAGATCGGCCAGGTACCCCTGCTGACCGCGGAGCAGGAGGTCGAGTTGGCCCAGGCGATGGAAGCGGGCGACCTGGCTCGCCAGCGGCTCGAACGTGAGGAGTATGAGAATGGTCACGAGAAGGCCGTCCTCGAACGGGCCTTCGCCAAGGGCCAGGAGGCGCGCCAGCATCTGATCCAGGCCAATCTGCGTCTGGTGGTCTCGATCGCCAAGAAGTACACCTCCTACGGCCTGACGATGATGGATCTGGTCCAGGAAGGCAACATCGGCCTGATGCGTGCGGTTGAGAAGTTCGATTATAAGAAGGGGCATAAGTTCAGCACCTATGCCACCTGGTGGATCCGCCAGGCGATTACCCGCGCCATCGCCGACCAGAGCCGCACCATTCGCCTCCCCGTGCATATGGGCGAGGCGATCAGCCAGGTGAAGCGTACCAGCCATAAGCTCCAGCAGTCGATGCAGCGCGAGCCGACGCCCGAAGAGATCGCCGAGGCGATGGGTATCAGCGCCGGCAAGGTGCGGCGCACCCTCGAGGCGAGTATGCATCCCCTCTCGCTCGAGATGCCGGTGGGCCAGGAGGGCGAGGGTCGCATGGGCGATTTCATCGAGGACGAGCGCATCTCGACCCCCGCTGAGGCCGCCGCCGCCGCGATGCTCCGTGAGCAGATTGAAGAGGTGCTCCAGAAGCTCCCCGAACGCGAGCGCAAGATCATTCAGTTGCGCTACGGCCTCAAAGATGGGCGTTACCGTACCCTCGAAGAGGTTGGCGTTGAGTTTGGCATTACCCGCGAACGCATTCGCCAGATTGAGGCCGTCGCCCTGCGTAAGTTGCGCCATCCCCACCTGGGCAAGAAGTTGCGCGGTTACCTCGATTGACGCCTTTCCCCCAACCGGCGGGTAGAGACGGCCCGCCGGGCCGTCTCTACCCGCCGGGCCGTCTCTGCCTTCAGGGTATAATGGTCCGGCTATGCCAACCATGGACCCCGGACCGCGTATGAGGTTGCTCGCCATCGGCAGGGCCGCCCCTCGCCCCGCCACGGCCCATCGTCCGCGCCTGGCACGGCTGGCGGCACCCGCGCTGCTGGCCCTGCTGACGCTCGGTTTACTTCTGGCCGGCGCGCTGGTCGCCAATCCTGGCATTGACATGAGCGCCGCCGATCCGGCGGCGCGCCGGGTGCTGGTCCGCTTTCACGGTCCCGAGCGGAATGAAACTGACACGTACCGCTGGAGCGAGCCCCTCTCCGCCCTCGTGCTCTTTGGCTTCGATGGGCGCCCGGCGATCCTCAGCTTGCGCCTCGCGGCGCCCCGTCCTCCCGGTGCCGCCCCGGTTGCGGTACAGGTGCGACGCGATGGTCAGCCGTCTGGCGCCTTCGCGGCCGCCCCCGACTGGCGGCGCTATCACCTGCTTACCCCCACCGATCCCATCGGCGAGAGCGCCCTGGTGCTGCAAGTCAGCCCCTTTACGCCCCCCGGCGACCCCCGCGAGCTTGGCCTGGCCCTGAGCAGCGCGCGCGCCACGCCGGCCACGACCGGGCCGTTGTTGCCTCCCGTGCGGGCCCTGTACCTCCTCGCCCTGCCGCTCATCGGCTGGTTGCTGCTCACCCGCCTGGGCGCGCCCGCATCCCTTGCGCTGGGGTCTGGCGCGCTGCTGGCCCTGCTGGCCGGCTGGGCCATGGCCTTCCCAACCGCCGCGGGCTACTGGCTGCCTACCCTCGGCTGGCCCTGGTGGCCGGTGCTGCCGCTGGTCCTCCTGGCAGCCTGGCCCCGGCTCGGGGCCGGTCTGGCGGCCACCCGCGCTCGTCTTGCGCGCCGTCCCGCTATCGGCTGGGCCGGCCTGGCCGTGGCCCTGGTCGCCCTCGGCCTGATGCGCCTCGGTCTGCCGCCGCTCCCAGGGATGGCCCTGCTTGTCGCCGGTGTGTGGGCAGGTCTCGCGCCGCTGGCCGGACGCACCGACACGCTCCCCGGAGAGCGCCTCACGCACCGCTGGCCCTTCGCCGTGGCACTGATCGTTCTGCTGGCCATTGGTTTACGTTTCGTGAACCTCGATGGGCAGCCCGCGGGCCTCTGGCGCGATGAGTCGCGCCATGGGCTGCAGGCGCTGCGGATCTGGAACGATCCGGGCTACCGCCCGATCTACGTGGTCGTCGGGGCCGACCTGCCGGCGCTGCTCTTCTACCTGATGGCCCCGGTGGTGGGCCTGTTCGGCCCCCACGCCTGGAGCGCGCGCCTGGTGAGCGCCCTGGCCGGCGCCCTTACCCCGCTGGCCCTCTTCTGGGCCGCCGGCCCGCTCATTGGCCGGCGCGCGGCGCTCTTCGCCGCGGCGCTGGTCGCCTGGGCCTCCTGGAGCCTGAGTATGAGCCGCTGGGCCTTTCCCGCCACTCTCGACCATCTGCTGGTGCTGGCGGCGGTCGGCTTCCTCTGGCGCGGCCTCGCGCCACCGGAGGAAGCGATCGGCACGCCACGCCGGATAGCGTTTCTGGCGACGGCGGGCCTCCTCGGCGGCCTCGCGGTGTACACCTACCACACCGGGCGCGTCGCGCCCCTGGCCCTGGCGGCAGTGGCGGCGATCCGTCTGGGAGCGTCGGTGCCGGCGTGGCGGCGGGCGCTGCCCGGCCTCGCCGTCGCGGCCCTGGTGGGCGCATTGACCGTCACTCCCCTGGCGCTGTACATTCTGAACGACCAGCAGGGCTACAACCGGCGGGTGGGCCGGGTCTCGATTCTCGATAGCGGCAATCTGACCACCCGCGCCCCTGCCGGGCTGATCCTCGGCAATCTGGAGCGCTACCTGCTGATGTTCCACGTTCGCGGCGATTTCAACGGACGCCACCATATGCCCGACGTGCCGATGTTCGACCCGGTAGCGGGGTTGTTGCTGGCCGTGGGCGTCGGTCTGGCCCTGCCGCTAATGCGGCGGCGCGCGGGTATGGCCGCGGTCCTGGCTCTGGGGGCGATCTATCTGATCCCCGGCGTGTTCAGCGGCAACGCGCCCCACGCCATGCGCTCCCTGGGCATGCTGGCCCCGGCGGCCATGCTGGCCGGCCTGGGGCTGGCGGCCCTGGCCCCGCCGGGACGCGCCGCCGTCTGGGCCGTGCCCCTGCTGGCCAGTCTGAGTTTCAATGTCTGGCTCTATTTCGGCGTCATGCGGCTGGAGCCGCGGGTCTATACCGAGTTCGACATGGTAGAGACGGCGATGGGGCGCCTGGCGGCGGCCCCCGCGGCAAGCGCCGATGGCGATGTGCGGGCCGTGCGCGTCCTGCTTCCTCAGGAATTGCTCAGCACCGACACGGTGCGCTTCCTGACCTGGGGCGCGCCGCCCGAGGCCTACACCGGCGCGCCTGTCTCCGGCGACGGGCCGGCCCTGGTGCTGCTGCCGGGTGACGCCAGCGCCGCCCACCAGGCCGCCGCCCTGGCTGCCCTCGGCCCCGAGGCCCTTCCGCTCGGCCCGATCGCCACCTACCCCGGCGGGGTACGACCGCTGGTCCTGGCCTTTGCCCGCGGCAAGGCCGCCGTGAGGCTGGCGCGCGGCAGGCCCTGACCTTTCGCCTCCATGCTGAACCGATCTGCTGACGCCGCTGCGGGCGCTTGCTAGCCGTTGATGCTTGACGCTAGATCGCCAGCGTGCTATACTTGCCCTAAACCTGTTCCAACCATCAAAACAATGTTCCAATAGATGGAACATGGCCAGGGTCGGCCCCTCTCATTCCTCTTCACCCCGGGGCAGGGATGCCTCTGGAGATAGTGGTGCATACCCTCTGCGAGCAATTACGCAGGTTTTTGCGGCATATGGAAGGAGGACCCGGCCGTGATTGGCAAACTACCGGTTACCAGGCAACTCATCGGGCTGCTGACCCTGGCTCTGATCACGGCGCTGGCCGGCTGCGGCGGCGCACCGGCCGGGCAGGCCCCCACGTCCGCTCCATCCGCAGCCACTCCCCAGGCCCCTGCAACTGCACCGACCGGCCAGGCCCCCGCTCCACCCACGAGCATCAAGATCGGGGTCATCTACCCATTGAGCGGGCCGCAGGCGCAGACGGGCAACGACATGAAAGCGGCAATCGAGCTGGCGCTGGCGATTATCAACCAGGATATGGGCGATCTCCCGTTCGCCCTGGCGCCAGGCACGGGCCTGCCCAATCTTGGCGGCGCAACCATCGAGGTGATCTTCGGCGACTCGCAGGCCAGGGCTGACATTGGTCAGTCCGAGGCGGAGCGACTGTTGAACCAGGGTGTGGTGGCGCTCTATGGCGCGTACAACAGTGCGGTGACCAAAACTGCGAGCAGTGTGGCTGAACGCGCCGGGATCCCCTTCGTTAATGGCGAATCTTCGTCGCCGGACCTGACCGAGCGCGGCTACCGCTGGTTCTTCCGCACCTCCCCTACCGACCTGGACTTCTCGCGGGTCATGTTTGCGTTCCTCAAGGAGTTTCAGGAGCGCCAGGGCGTGACGTTCAACGGCGTGGCCCTGTTCTACGAGGATACCGACTTCGGCGTGAACAGCGCCACTGCCCAGAAGCGTTTCGCGGAAGAATACGGCATTCCGGTCTTGGGTGAAGTGAAGTATCGCTCAGGCAGCGCCGCGTTGACCGGCGAGATCCAGCAACTCAAGTTCTTCAACGCCGACGTGCTGCTGCCTTCGTCGTATGTCAATGATGCTATTCTGACGGTGAAGACGGCCCGCGAACTCGGCTTCGCGCCACAGTTGATCATCGCCCAGAACGCCGGCTACCTCGACAACGCCTTCCTCGAAACCACCGGCGCCGATGCCGAGGGCATCCTTTCGCGCGCGGCCTATGCCGCCGACATTACCCAGGCCAAAGATCTGGCGGCGCGGATCGACCAGATGTACCGGCAGCGTCACGATCGCCCGCTCACCGACGCGCCAGCGCGCTCCTTTACCGGCTTCATGGCCCTGGCCGAAGCGATCAACCGTGCAGGCTCAACCGATCCCGAGGCCATTCGCGCCGCGCTTGCCGCCACTGACATTCCCGCTGACCAGTTGATCATGCCCTGGCAGGGGATCAAGTTTGACGAAAAGGGGCAGAACAGCCTTGGTCAGGCCATCCTCGTGCAACGCCAGAACGGCGCGTATGTGACGGTCTACCCCTTCGAGTTTGCCTCGTCCGAGGTGCGTTTCCCCGGCGTCGCGTGGGCCAATCGGTGAGTGAAGGCTATGGGGCGCGAGGAAACCTTGCGGGACCCGCGCCCCACCGTACTGCACCGGGGCAGGCAACCCTCCAGGTTGCCCTGTAGGGAACGAGGGTTGTCTGACCGGGGCAGAGAAGCGTCAGGTGAGCCGGCTATGGATGCCACGATCGTACAGGCGGTGCTATCCGGGGTCCTGATCGGTATGATCTACGCCCTCATCGCCGCGGGTCTCTCACTGATCTTCGGGTTGATGGAGATCGTCAACTTCGCTCATGGCGAGTTCCTCATGCTGGCGATGTTCAGTTCGTTCTGGATGTGGGAACTCTGGCGGCTTGATCCGCTGGCCAGCCTGCCCATCACCGCCGCGCTGATGTTCGGGGTCGGCGTGTTGACCAATCGGCTCCTGGTGATGCGCGTGCTCAGCGCCCCGGCCCTGGCGCAGATTTTCGCTACCTTCGGCCTGGGCCTTTTCTTACGCGCCAGCGCCCAGTATCTCTGGACGGCCGATTTCCGCTCGATCCAGGATCCCTTCCTGTCTCAGATCGCCGGTGGACGTATCGCCCTTGGCAGGGACGTGTTCATCGGAGTTCCGCAACTGATTGCAGCAGTGATTGCCGCAGTCGCGTTTGCCCTGCTGGGTCTGCTGATTGGACGAACGCGGCTTGGACTGGCGCTCCAGGCCGTCGCCGAGGATCGCAGCACCGCAGCGTTGATGGGCATCCCCGCCGGGCACATGTTCGACCTGGGATGGGGTATTGCCGCGGCATGCGTAGGGATCGCTGGCGCAGTGCTGGCCAGTTTCTACTACATCTATCCGAGCGTAGGGGTGACCTTCGCCCTCCTGGCCTACATCATCGTAGCCCTTGGAGGGTTTGGCAGCATCACCGGCGCCCTTATTGCCGGTATCATGGTAGGATTGGTGGAAATTGTCGCGCCGCTGCTGCTCGGCATCCCTTCGGCCTATAAGTATGCCCTGGTCTTCACCCTCTACCTGCTGGTGGTATTAGTACGCCCCCAGGGTTTGTTTGGGCGCTATTGAAAGGGGCGACCATGCTCGACCGTCGCCTGCCTGCACCGCTCACTCTGACCGCCCTTGCGGTCGTGATCGGCATCCTTGTGACCACGCCGCTCCTGATCAACAACAATGTGTTCCACCATACCCTGATCCTGATCGGCATCTATGCCGCGCTGGCTCAGGCATGGAACATTCTGGGCGGCTTCGCCGGTCAAATTTCCCTGGGTAATGCTATTTTTTTTGGCATCGGCGCATACACCTCATCATTGTTGCTGGCGCGCGCCCAGCTCTCACCGTGGCTCGGCGCTCTGGCAGGCATAGCGCTGGCGCTGACGCTGGCGCTGCTGCTTGGGTACCCTGTATTTCGTCTGGCCGGCCATTACCTGGCCATTGCCACTATTGCCCTCGCAGAAATCGCCCTGGTGGTCTTCCAGAATCTCGAGTTCGTGGGCGGCGCCGCAGGCATCTCCCTGCCAATCACACGCGATCTGCAGGGCCGCCCGACCGATTCGTGGTGGATGCTGCAATTCAACAGCAGTAAACTGCCATATGTCTATCTGGCCCTGGGCATACTGGGCCTGGTACAGGTCGTGGCCGCGCTGATCGACCGTTCATGGATCGGGTTCTATCTGCGAGCCATCAAGAACGATCAGACCGCCGCCGCGGCCATTGGCGTACCGGTGGCGCGCTATAAGCTGATCGCGCTGTTGATCAGCTCGGCCTGTACGGCGCTGATCGGAACCTTCTATGCCCAGTACCTGCTGTTCGTCGATCCGGAAACCGTGTTTGGTCTGTCGCTCTCGGTGTTAATCGCCCTGGTGGCGATCCTGGGCGGCGCGGGCAGTCTCTGGGGGCCGTTCCTGGGCGCGGTGGTGCTCATCCCCCTCGCCGAGGCGACTCGCAGCCAGCTTGGCGGGCGAGGAACGGCTTTCGATCTGGTAATCTACGGGTTGCTCATCATGGTGATCGCCGTCTTTCAACCCGCAGGGCTGGCCGGCCTTCCCGCGCGCTTTCGCCCCCGCCAGCGCGCGCCGACAGCCCCTGCCGCTCCTGCCGACACGCAAATGGAAGAGAGCGTCCGCTCATGAGCCTGCTCGAAGTTACAGACCTGACCATGGCGTTTGGCGGCCTGGTAGCCAACGACCGGATCTCCTTTACGCTGAACGAGGGTGAGGTGCTGGGCATTATCGGGCCTAATGGCGCCGGCAAGACTACGCTCTTCGCCTGCATCGCCGGCTTCCTGAAACCTACTCGTGGACAGGTGCGTTGTGCCGGTGAAGACATTACCGGGATGCGCCCTGATCGCATCTGCCGGCGCGGGCTGGTGCGCACCTTCCAGATCGTCCGCGCCTTACCCGATCTCAGCGTGCTGCAAAATGTGATGGTGGGCGCCTTTCTGCGCACTCGCGCCGTGCGCGAAGCGCAGCGAATTGCGGAAGAAGTCCTGTCCTTCACCGGCCTTGAGGCCCGCGCCCATACTCCTGGCAAGAATCTGACCATCGCCGACAAGAAACGCCTCGAAGTGGCGCGCGCGCTGGCAACGCGGCCACGGCTGCTCATGCTCGATGAAGTTATGAGCGGCCTCAATGCCCAGGAACGCCAGCAAGCGGTCGCCCTGGTGCGCGCCATCCAGGAACGAGGAATTTCCATTTTGATGATTGAACACGTTATGGATGTATTGCTGCCGCTATCGGATCGGGTGTTAGTGTTAAACTACGGTAAAAAGATCGCTGAAGGAACGCCCGATAGCGTCACCCGCAATCCGGAAGTCATCGCGGCCTATCTGGGGTCCAGTTATGCAAACCCGTCCTGAACGTACCGGCGCGCCGTTGCTGACCGTGGAGAATTTGCGCGTCAGTTATGGCGGCGTTCCGGCGCTCCACGGCGTCTCATTCGAGGTGCATCCCGGCGAGGTGGTCGCGCTGGTCGGGGCCAATGGCGCCGGCAAGTCCACAACCCTGCGAGCGATCAGCGGTCTTGTTCCTGCCGATAGCGGCTCGATACGGCTGGAGGACCGCCAGCTCAATCGCCTGCCGCCCCACGCCATCACTGCCCTGGGAGTCGCTCACGTTCCCGAGGGTCGCCGGATCTTCAGCCGGCTCAGCGTGTTGCAGAACCTGCTGCTGGGTTCGTATACGCAGGCGGCGCGATCCGCCGAGCAGCAAACGTTGGAGGAGGTGCTGACGCTCTTCCCGCGCCTTCGTGAACGTCTGCACCAGTCCGCCGGCACGCTTTCGGGCGGCGAGCAGCAGATGCTCGCCATCGGACGCGGGTTGATGCTTCGCCCACGTCTGTTGATGCTCGACGAGCCGAGCCTCGGTCTGGCGCCCCTGGTCGTGGAAGGGATCTTCGATGTAGTGCGCACCCTGAGCACGAGCGGTATGACTATTTTACTCATTGAGCAAAATGTAAAAGAGACGCTCACCCTGGCCCATCGTGCTTACGTGCTCCAGGTCGGTCAGATCGTCGCTACGGGTGCCGGCGCCGATTTACTGCAATCCGATCTGGTGCGCCGGGCGTATCTAGGATTGTAACACCCTGGTTCAGAGCACGGAGCAGGGCAAGCAGGTTTCCCCCCTTGTCTCCTGCCCGAGTGGACGGTTTGGGAGGGTTATGTCCAATCATCAGATGCTCGAGTACACCCCCGAAACCAGACCGGCGACTATTCGCGCGGCCATCCGCAACGGCGCGTGGCGTCGCTCGACCGAGCGCCTGTCGCCTGGCTATGTCCAGGCGAACCTGGTCGTGTTACCCGCTCATGAGGCAGCCGCTTTTCAAGAGTTTTGCGATCGCAATCCGCAACCCTGCCCGGTGCTGGCGGTGCTGCCCCCTGGTGATCCGCGCGTGCCGGCGGCGCTGGCCGCCGATGCCGATATCCGCTTTGACATCCCGCGCTATCGGATCTATCAGAAAGGTCGGTTCGTTGCGGAAGTTGACGACCTGCGCCATCTCTGGCGTGACGATCTGGTCGCGTTTCTGCTCGGCTGCTCCTTCGGCTTCGATGGCGCCCTGCTGGCCGCCGGCCTGCCGGTGCGCCACGTGGAACAGGGGGGCAATGTGCCGATGTTTCGCACGAATCGTCCTTGCGTTGCGGCCGGGCCGTTCCGGGGCAACCTGGTGGTGACCTACCGCCCGATGCCGGCAACGTTCGTTGAGCAGGCCGTAGCAATCAGCGCCCATTATCCCCTGCTCCACGGCGCTCCTGTCCAGATCGGCGATCCCGAAGCGCTGGGCATTGCCGATTTGAACCGGCCAGACTGGGGCGAGCCGGTTATCGCCCAACCCGGCGACGTGCCCATGTTCTGGGCCTGCGGTGTGACCCCTCAGGCCGTAGCGCTGGAAAGCCGGGTTTCTCTGATGATCACCCACGCCCCGGGCCATATGCTGGTCGCCGATTTACCCATCGCGGCGCTCGCGGAACGGACCCTTTCGCCGGTGCAGCTATGACAATCCAGGACGATCGCCACAGCCGCCTCTTGCAGCGCGGTCTGGATATTCTGGAGTTTCTTGCCGCGCAACCCCACCCGATTGGCATCCGCGATCTTGCCCAGCGGGTCGAGTTGAGCCCAAGCACGTGCCATCGCCTGCTCCAGATTTTGCAGGAGCGTGGCTATGTCTGTCAGGATACCGTGACACGCCACTGGATGCTGGGGTTGAAACCCCTCGAGCTGGGGATGCGCCAGTTGAACAACGCCGGGCTGCCATCACTTGCCCGCCCGCACCTGGTTGACCTGATGCGCGCGACGCACGAAACGGTCTTTCTGGGGGTTCGCGATGGCGACCACATCGTGTATATTGACACCATTCTCAGCGAACAGGCCATTCGCACCGACGTGACCCTCGGGTCACGCTGGCCGCTGCACAGCGGCGCCCTGGGCAAGGTGCTGCTGAGCGCGCTGCCGGAAAGCGACATCGAGCGCATTCTTGCCGGCCCGTTGCAGGCCTTTACGCCTTGTACGATCGTTGACCCCGGGCGCCTGCGGGCCGAAATTGCTCAGATTCGCGCCCATGGTTACGCGCTCAATCACGGCGAAACCGTGCCTGGCATTTTCTGCGCCGCTGCGCCTCTCTACGACCGCAGCGGCCAGGTTGTCGCCGCGATTGGCGCCGCCGGCCCCGAACAGCGGATCGGCGCCGCGAATATCCCTCAGGTTATCGAACTGGTGGTTGCAACCGCCCAGCGGATCTCGGCCCACCTCGGGTATGTTACGTGAACCAGGCCCCACCTCTCCAACCGGCGACGAGCCGCACACCCGCCACCCCCTGGCGCCTCCTGCCTTACAGCGAGGACCCTCCAGAGGTCGAACTGGCTGCCGCCGAGGCGCTGCTGGCCGGCCTGTCGCGTGCGCCGCGCCCGGCGCTGCGCTGGTACGGCGCCCGCCAGCCGGCCCTGGTGATCGGCTCGGGCCAGCGGCTCGCTGACGTGGATCAGTCGGCGCTGGCGGCGACCGGCGTCACCCTGCATAAACGCGCCTCCGGCGGCGCGGCGGTGCTGTTCGCGCCGGGCTTTTTGATGCAGGACATTGCTCTGCCTGCCGATCATTCTTTGCACCAGCAGGATGTCAGCGAGTCGTACCGCTGGCTCGGTGAGGTGTGGGTCGCCGCCCTGCGCGAGCTTGGCATTGCCGCGCGGCTGGTCAGCCTCCCCGAGGCCCGCGCCGACGCGCGGACCCTCGATCCCCTGGCCCGCCTCGCCTGCTTCGGCGGCTGGTCGCCCTACGAAGTGCTGGCCAGCGAGCGGAAAGTGGTGGGCTTCTCGCAGATCCGCCGGCGCCCCGGCGCCCTGCTGCAGGTGGGGCTCTACACCCGCTGGCCGGGCCGCGAACTGGCGGCCCTGCTGCGCCTGCCCCCCGCCGGGCGCGAGCGCCTGGCAACGCTCCTCGACGGGAGGGTCGCGGGACTGGCCGATCTCCTGCCCGAGCCGCCGCCCCCGGAGCGCATCGTCGCCGCCTTCGCCCGCGCCCTGGCCGAGCGGCACGGCGTGGTCCTCGCTCCCGCGGGCTGGCGCGAAGATGAACTGGCGGCCGCCGCCGCGGCGCGGTCACGCTACGCGCCCATTACGTAGGTAGGGCCGAAGCGTTGGCTACGCCGATGCTTCGGCCCAACACGCAACCTTTCCCGCGTACCGGTCGTCATAACCGGCAGAGCGGTTCGCGTGGCGTGAGCCGGGTTCATGAGAGGATGATGGAACAATGACAACGATAGTACGTCAGGAGCGCGGGGTGAACCTGCTCCTCCGCGCGATTTATTTTCTGGTGTTCGGATTGTGGTTCAGCGCGATCTGGGCCGCGGTGGCCTGGGTGCTCTGCGTCACGATCATTGGACTGCCGCTGGGCCTGTGGATGCTCAACCGTCTGCCGCAGGTCACCACGTTGCGCCCGCAGCGGGGCGACCTGGTGGTGAGCGCCAGCGGCGAGATCTACCGGAAGAACATTCCGCAGCGACCGTTCCTGGTGCGGGCGTTGTGGTTCCTGCTGGTGGGGTGGTGGCTGAGCGCCGTGTGGCTCTCGATCGCCTGGGCGCTCTCGGCGGTGATTATCGGCTTGCCGATCAGCTTCTGGATGTTCGACCAGGTGCCGACGATCATCACCCTGGCGCGAACGTAACCCCTCGCAGCGCCGGGGCGAACCGGCGACCGGGTGACAGAGGTGGGGTGAACAATGCCCATCTGTCACCCGGTCATCGTTTTACATCCCCCGCCGGGCATGGTTCTCCTGTCGCGCTAAGTTCGATAATAGTGTATAATCTTCGTAGCGCCTATCTACCAGGCTACCGCGGCTCTGCGCGCCCCGGGAGGAGCCATGCGTCACTACGCCCGCCTGATCGGGCTTGCCGCCTGTCTGTTGGTCCTGCTGACCACGTGCAGCCTCCCCTTTACCAGCGGGCGCGGGTTGCGAGTGGCGGCCTTCATCGCCGCTCCGACCACCGTTCTCGGCCCCACCGTCTTACCCACCGTCACCCCCGCGCCAGGGACGGCCGCGACCCCGGCCCTGGAGCCGCCCGCGGCGCCGCCACTGGCCGCGGTGCTGGCGCCGGCCCGTACCGGTGACGGCGCGCCCCTTCCAGAGGACCATAGCGGCGTACCTGCGCAAGGTGCGCCTAAGGGATCCGCCCGTACCGGTGACGGCGCGCCCCTTCCAGAGGACCTGCTCGCCCGCGCCGCGCAGATGGACGCCTATGTGGCTTCGCTGGCCCGGCAGGGCGCGTTCAGCGGCTCGGTGCTGGTGGCGGCCAGGGGGCGCGTTATCCTGAGCCGGGGCTATGGTCTGGCCAACCGTGAGGAGGGCATCCCCGCTACGGCAAACACCCGCTACCGTCTGGCCTCGGTGACCAAGCCGCTCACTGCCCTCGGCGTACTGCGCCTGGCAGCGGCCGGGAAGCTGGACCTTGACGCTTCGGTCTGCGCGTACCTCGATACCTGCCCGCCGGCCTGGGGGCCAATCACGGTGGCCCATCTCCTCAGCCACTCCTCGGGCCTGGCAAACTACACCGATTTTGCCGAATTCGCCGATGTGGAACTGTCTCCCTCCTCGCCGGATCAAACCATTGCCCGCTTTCGCGATCTGCCACTCGGCTTCGTTCCCGGAACGCTGTACCACTACACCAACTCGAACTACGTGGTCCTGGGCCGCTTGATCGAACAGGTCGCGGGCGTGAGCTACGAGGAGTTTCTGCGCCGCGAGTTGTTTCAGCCCCTCGGTATGCAGGATACAGGTCTCGACCCCGGCGACTTTGGCCCGCTCAACGGGACGCGCGGCTACGCCGGGGGGCAACTGGATATTCCCCTCGATGTGAGCAACCTCTTCGCCGCTGGCGATCTGTATTCCAGCGTCGAGGATCTCTTCAAACTGGCCCAGGCCCTCGACGCCGGCAGGGTGCTGCCCCCCGATCTCGTGGCGCGTATGACCACTCCCGGCCACGGCGGCTATGGCCTGGGCTGGAAGATCGAGCAGCGCGGGCCGCACCGCCTGGTCTACCACCCCGGCTCGATGAGCGGCGCCGCTACCTGGTTCGGGCGCTATCCCGACCAGGGAGTGACGGTGATCGTGCTCAGCAACGATTACTACGCCAATGTCTACGCCATTGCCGATTACCTGGCGGGGCAGGTGTTAGGATCGTGAGCGAGGGAGGCGAGGGCGCGGCACTCCCAGGAGCTTTGCATCCCGTAGGTTTGCGGCGAAGCCGCCAGATGCTCCGTGGGTGAGGATATTCTTGCCTCAGTTGCCAAGCAAGCGCGAGTAGAGCGCCCGAAAGCCTCCGCCGAGCTGATCGTAGCCGAAGCTGGCCACCACCTTCGCGCGCCCGTGCTCCCCGAAGCGGCGGCGCAGCGCCGGGTCCTCACCCAGTATCCGCACCTTCTCGGCGTAACCGGCCACGTCGTCGCGGGCCACCAGGAAGCCGTTCAGTCCATCGTCTACCACCTCCGGCAGGGCCGAGGCGTTGGTGGTCACCACGGGCCGCCCGCAGGCCAGGGCCTCGGCGGGGGCGATGCCAAAACCCTCCAGACGCGAGGGGAAGAGCAGCAGGTCGCAGCTCTGGTACGCCGCCACCAGGCCCCCCCGGTCGGGCGAGCCGATGGGGATCATGCGCGGGTGCGGCGGCCCCTTGTCGCGCCCCTGAAAGCCGCCGGTATAGTAGAGCACATAGTCCGGCGGCAACCGGTCCATGATCCTGGGCAACAGATCGAAGCCCTTGCGCCGGGTGCGGTTCCCCACGAAGAGCAGCCTGACCCGCGCCGCCGAGGGCGGCACGCCATCGTCGCGGCGCGCCAGCCCCGGCGTGGGTACGAACACGTCGGTGTCAATACCGTCGAAAATAATGATGCTATCGGCGCGGCCGTAGGTGCGCTCGACCTGCTGCTGGGTGAAGCGGCTCACGCAGACCACGGCGTCGGCGTAGGCGATCGAGAGGCCATCGTAGCGCGCCTCGACCAGATGGTAGAACAGGCGTTGCGCGAAGGAGCTGTATGGCTGCAAGTCAGGGTCGGTGGTCAGATGATGCACGGTGGTGACCACCGGCAGCCCGGTTACCCCGAAGCTGAAGGCTACCCGCGAGCGTCCCTGGACGAGATCGAAGCCGCGCCACCAACCTGCCCGCATGGCCCTGGGGATGAGCATCGGCAGGAAGTTGTAGATCTCGGGCAGGCGCAACAGTTCGGGGCGCAGCCCGGCGGCCCGCACGGCACGTGTAATGTTCTGAATGCCGAAGTCCACTCCGCCTCGCCCTACCGGCGAGATGTACAGGGGGCGGATCGTCATGCCATGTACCCTAACGGCAAGCGCGTGTGCTTCCCTCACCTTCGAATCAGTGGGAGCCAGGTGTTTGCGGGTTCGCTGAATGTCGACTCGGCCACGATCAGACGCGGTCGGTTGAGCGGTTGCCCTTGCACGACGCCGCGAAATTCGTCGCCGATGGCTTCCTGCATCAGCGGCGCCATGGCCAGGCTGGAACTGACGCGCGCCCCGGTGATGAATTGGCCCTCCGGTACGCCTGGCGTCACATCGAGCACGTCGCCGGGCGCGTTCCGTCCCGCTGTAAGGCGCCAGCGCCGACCCGTGCGTCGGGGCGGCATGCCGATCGGGACAGGTTGTTGCTGGCGGGTGAGGAGTTCCACCGTCAGAGGGTAGGCGACCCCGGTGCTTGTTTCGGTGAACGCCTCAACGTTCCAGGTCGCACCCGAGCCTCTGGCAATGGTAACCGCCCAGAAGGCGCGGTCGGAGACGAGGCGCCAGGCGCTGATCCAGACGGGTGCGCCGGAGACCTCAGCAGCCAGCGCGAACCAGTGATGGCTGAAACCCGTGGGTAAGACGAAGCCGGTGGGTCGAATGGTCTGCATGTCCAGTCGCCCGGTTCCGACATCGGTGTTACCCTGCCGGATCGCCACCCAGTCGGCGTAGTAGTCGGAGCGCACATCAACACTGCCGAATGTGGCAATAGCGATCTCGCCACCGCCGCCCTCCGGAATGAGATCGCCCTGGGGGACGAGGGTCATGTTGGCCAGAGTTACCTCGGGGCTGACGAGGTTGAGCGTGTATGTCTGATTAGCGGCATCGTAGCGCCACGTGACGGTGGCTGCGCCATCCGTGGCGACGAAGGTGTAACTGGCGGTAACGCTCTCGTAGGCCAGGAAACCAGTGTAGACACGCGATCGATGCTCGCCGGCGCCGCTGAAATCCTGGCGCTTGACCAGCAACTGGGGCGGGTCGTTGAGGGGCGAGTTGAAAGCGGCCAGGGAGACGACGAAGCCGAAGTCCTCGGCTCCGGCAGTGATCCGTCCGGCCAGATAGCGCCACTCGAGCACTACCCGGTTCGGCGGAAGGGTGTTGCCAGGTGCCGGGCGCCACCACGTCGAGCGCTCAACCGCGGTACGCGCGGAACGGCGCCCGGCCGTCCATCCTGCTCCGGCAGCGACGCTGGTGGCCAGCAAGCCCAGAAACTGTCTTCGACGCATGGCGTTGCTCCACAGGGCTGTTTGCAGGAGCGTGTGGCCCTCTCCTCACCCTCTCCACCGCGGGTGGAGAGGGAGGGGGCAGGGGGAGGGTGAGGACCAGCTATCTTCACCTTAGAAAAAATCCGAACTAAACGGCGCCAGCCCGGCAAAGGCTTGTTCGGCCAGGTCAAGGGCCTCGCGCCGGTGGGCCTCAAGCACGCCGAAGGCGACTGCCGTGCGCGGGCGCAGGTAACGGCTGGAGATCTGGGCGAGGGTCCCCACCTCACAGCGCAGATCGGCGGGCGCGCCGGGGGGCAGGCGCGTCACCTGGCAGCGACCAGCGGCGAACTCCAGGGCGAACACGGCGTCATTCTCCGCGATCCAGTCGTCGTGTACCGCCATGGTCAGGCGCCCGCTTGTCCCCGGCGCGAAGGGGTACGCCTCCAGGGCCGCCGGCACGTCGAGCAGCCGCAGCATAAAGTCCGGCTCGACCGAACATTCCAGCGGATCGGGGAAGAGCAGGTTTACCGGCGCATCGGCGGGGGCGCGGAAGCGCACGTGCTGCACCTGGTCCTGGTGGCCGGCGATGAAGTGGAAGAGCTGGGCGCGCGCCGTGGGATCGAGGGCGACCAGTTCGCGGAACTCCATGCGCCGGCCGCCGTCGACGTCGCGCAGGTGGTAGATCAGGTAAGAGCGGCCCTGGCCCTGTTCATCGCGCCAGATATAGGCCTGGCGTGGCCGGCCGTGCATGTTGAGCACCCGGTTGCGCCACCAGTCGGCGTCGCGCGCGATGGGGCCAAAGCGCCCCCGCAACGCGCCACGGTAGATCCGGTCGAACTCCTCGATCTGCTCGTCCCCGGCCTGCTGCCAGGCTCCGGGCGCGGCACGGAAGCTGGCGAAACGCTCCGGCGGACCGCTGTACATCCGGCGCTCGAAGAAGGTCGCCCAGCCGTACCGGCGGTAGAACGAGGGCTTGAAGGGGTACAGAATGGCCAGCGGCACGCCTCCGGCGCGCAGTTCGTCGGCCAGGCGCCGGAGCAGCAGGGCCACATGGCCCCGCCGTCGCAACTGCGGGGCGCTGGCGACCGACCCGATGCCGGCGGCATGAATTTCACCCGCGCCGGCCTGCACCCGTAAAGGAATGATCTCCAACTGCGCGGCCAGGGTCTCACCAACGAATACGCCGCGCAGGCGCGCCAGACGATCCGCGGCGACGTCGGTCGAGACATGGCTGACGTAGTTGGTGGGGAAGGCGTAGTGTTCCAGCGCGATGAACTGGTCGAGATCTCCCTCGCTGAGCGGGCGGTATGTCAGCACGATGTACACCCCGGTTTCTCTACCACAAGAAAATAGCTGCCGCAACGCATCCAGCCGAACAGCCAGAGGTCCAGTTCCATCACCAGGGTGACGGTCAGCAACGCTAGATGGACGGGGCTGCCGGGGCGCAGGCGTCGGCGGATGCGTTGCCGGGCGCGGATCTCCCGAACGACGCCGTTGGCAGGCGGCCCGCCGGTGGCAGGATAACGTCCTTCTGCCGCGTCATCGCGCGGCGCCGGCCCGCGGCCCAGCGCGGCCTCGCCCAGCTTCATCAGCACGTGCTCGACGAGGGTCGTAAACAGACTGTTCCAGAATACCACCTTCACCGGGCGCAGGCCGGCGCGTTCAAAGGCGGCCAGCACGTCCTCCCAGGTTTCCAGGGCCTTCACGTGGTCGGACTTGCGGCGGGATTCGCGGGAGAAATCGTACCATCCGGCGCGCACGAATACGCGCCCCAGGCGCCGGCTGAGGTCGATCACCGGCTGGATGGGCGATCGCTCACGGGTGTTCGAAAAAGCCAGCATGCGCCCGCCAGGGCGCAGCACGCGGGCGCTCTCGGCGAGGTACTGATCAATGACCTCCAGAGGGAAGTGTTCGAGAATGTCAATCGCGAACAGCTTATCGAAGGAATTGTCGGCGAAGGGGAGGCTGCGTGAGTCGGCCCGGGCAAGGGCCACCTGTTCGCGGGCCTGGTCGGCGAAGAGCGTGGCCGGATCGCTGCCGATCATCAGGCGCACCCGGCGGGCGTTCCAGACGGCGTGTTTGGCCGTGCCGCAGCCATTGTCGAGGGCCACATCGGTGGGCCGGAAGCGCAGGAGCCGCCGCAGCGCCCGGTCGCGCACACCGGCGGCGAGCAGTGGCGGGGCCAGTTCGCGGTAGTCCAGCTCCTCGGCCAGTTCCGCCTCATCGGTAACGTACTTCGAGACGTAGCCGTAGGCGACATGCTGGGGCATCAGGTCAACGTACCCATCACGAAAGGCGTAGGCGGCGCCGCACCGTCCGCAGTGGACGCCGTCATCCTTAACGTAGAGGTCGCGCGAGCGGCAGGTCGGGCATTGCAGCAGCGGAAAGAGTTCGCGGGGGATCATGCCAGGAACTTCCGTTCCACGTCACGGGCCAGGAGGGCGTCGAAGAGCAGCAGGAACACCCCTTGCACGGTGATACCCACGCCCATGCCGCGGCGATCGGGCCGGTCGGCGAAACGCAGCGCGGTGAACAGCCCCGCGACGATGTACAGCACATCCAGCCCCGCGTTGAACCACAGGATGCCCCGAAAACGCTCGGCCTCGTGGGTCGCGGCGGACTCGTCGAGGGAGTGCTCGGCCAGGGCCTCGGCTTTCAGCAGCGCCCTGCGGCGCCCGGCCATGGCCAGGAGCACGTCAATCACCCCCCAGGCCGCCGCCTGCAACCCGAAGTGGCGGGCGAAGCCGCCGAAGGGAAGCATGAGCGCCCCCAGGATGCTGCTGATAATGCCCCAGAAGAGCAGCGGTTGCAACGCCCGGCGCTGGTAGACGAAGAAGTTGGGATGCATAACGTTGTGCGTTCGGCTAAAGGCCTATCCGGATAAGCTCCGATTTCTTTCTGGCAGGGCACGGGCCGCCCGGACCCTCCCCTCAGGCGGGGGTATGGGGAAACCTGGTTTCCCCATATCCCCTTGCGGACATTCCCTCCCCGAGCTTTGCGTATCTTACCCGATCTTGCGATGGCGTCAATTTACCGCCAATCAAGTTGCGCGGCATAGCGGACCGCGTCTCCCGCGCGGCGCAGTCGCAGGCCCAGGCGGGCCAGCGGCCCCAGCAGCCGCGCGTCGGCGATGTGGTCGAGGTGCAACTGAAAAGCCGCGCGCAGCAGCCGGTGCCCGGCCCGCGCCGCCGCGGGCACGTGAACATCGGCCCAGGCCAGCAGTGCGTCCAGGGCGGCCTGGGCCTCGGCCAGTGCCTCGCCGAGCAGCGCCGCGTCGGCGTCGCGGGCCGCCAGGACGTACAGTTGCTGGCGCAGGCGCAGGAAGCGGAGCAGCGCGACGCTCAGTTCCCACTCGGCCCGTTCGGCGGCCAGGCCTGCGTCAGAGAGGGTGGCGTTCCAGACTGCTGCCGCCCGCTGCACCTCCTCATCGGCGCGGCGCAGGTTTTCCAGACGGCGTTCCATGGCGCGTCGCGGGCCGGTGATGAGCTGGTCGAGCACATCGGCGGGCGGGTGGGCCACCGGGTCGCGCCACCGGCGCGCCCTCATGCCCTCGTTCTGCTCCGGGTCACGTTCGAGCGCAGGGCGCCAGTTGCGGCTCAGGGCAAGGTGGGCCTCGACCAGAGCCGCGCTGCACCGCGGCGCGCGCGCCGCAGCATAGCAGGCCAGCGTATCCTCCGCGCTGGCGGTGGGCGCCCAGGCCAGCCGCGCGAACAGGTAGGCGTTGGGCGGCGTGGCCACGAAGGGCCGGTCGCCCGTCAGCAGCGCGTGCACCCCGGTCGCTCCCGTGGTGTGGTAATGGCGCATATCGGCGGCGATCACCTCGGGCAGCGGCGGCGGCGAGGATTTGAACAGAATGCCGTCCAGGTAATACTCGAAGATCGTCAGTTCGTTCCCCGCGCCCTCCCCGGCGTAGCGGGCCAACCTGCCGGCAACCCCGGTGTTGGCCGGCCCGTCCATGCCCTCGGCGTAGCTGCGCAGCCGCGGCGCGAAGATCGGCGTCACGCGGGGGTGTGGGCGCGTTGCCGCGGGCGGGGTTTCGGTGTCGTGGTAGGCCAGGAAGGATACCCGGGCATGCGGGCGACCGGTGGGCAGAGCTTCTGCCAGCGCGTTCGCGGCGATCAAGGCCTGGTCGGCAGGGCCGAGGGTCGCGCAGTTCGGGCAGTGGCACCAGCCGCCCGCCCGTAGATCGTCCGGCCAGAGGTGGTAGACCTCGGCTTCGGGGTAGGCGGCGAAGAACGCCGCCGCCAGTTCCCGCGCCTGGGCCAGCGCGGCGGGATTGCTTACGCAGAGGTTGTGGTCGGTGGTGCGCCGGCGCCCGTTGTGGCGAAACATATCCGGCCGCGCGCCAAACAGGCGTCGCGGCACCAGGTCGCGCAGGTGATGGCCCCCCAGTTCGATCCGCAACCCGCGCTGGCGGATCAGCGGCAGCAGCGCGGCGCGGCGCGCGCGCCAGGCGTCCAGCCGGCACGCCCCCAGCGCCGGGGCGCGAATGGTGGTGTGGATGAAAATCGTGTTGAGGCGGTTGCGGGCCGCCCAGACGATCCACCGTTCGGCCTCGGCCAGGAAGAGGTCGTGGCCGATAATCAGCCCGCGGTGGGCCAGGCCGGGCCGGTCGGCGACGGCGCTGGCCGGGAGGGTGATGCGGGCGGGGCGGGGGAGATGCTCGGCGCCCGCTTCCGGCGCGGGCCAGCGACACCCCAGGGCCTCTAGCAGGTCGTAAACTGCGTAGAGCAGGCCCCGCGGCCCCGCGCCACGCAGGCTCAGACCATGCTCGTCGGGGGCGCGGATGAAGCCGTCGCCCTCCCGGCCGTGCGACAGGACGATGCGCGGCCCCTGCGCCGCCGCGGTAATCGGCAGGACCGGCGCACCCATCCGCGCCAGGCTCCCGCGCAACTCCTCGGCGGACAGCAGCGCCGTCGGGTGGTCGCTGGCAAGCTCGATCGACCAGGAAGATTGCAGGGTGAGGTCAACGCTCATACTACCACCGGCGGGTCAGCAGCACCCCGGCCACGATCAGCACCGCTCCAGCCGCCTGGTTCCAGGTCGGTTGTTCACCCAGCAGCGGCCACGCCAGCAGCGCCGCGCAGAAGGGGATCGCGCAGCCGTAGATCGCCGTGCGCACCGAACCCGCGACGCGCACACTGTTGTTCCAGAGGGCGTAGGCGACTACCAGGGCGATCGCCGTGGCGTAGGCCAGGCTGGCCCACGCCCCTGCGCCGACTCCGGCCCAGTCCAGTCGCAGCAGGTCAGGGATACCCATAAGCAGCAGCGCCGGCGCGCCGGTGATCGTCGTCCATGTGGTGATCGCCAGGGGCGAGAGGCCCTGGACCAGCGTGCGCACGCCCAGGGTGTAGATCGTCCAGCACACCGCGCAGCCAAAGAGCAGCAGGTCGCCAAGCACGCTTTCGGTGGTGAAGTGGAGTTGCCCCGAAGCGACCACCAGGGCCACGCCGAGGAAGGCCAGAACGATGCCGGCGATGGTGTGCCGGCGCAGGCGCTCGATGCCCAGGATGGCGCCGAAGAAGGCCACCAGGGCCGGGGTCGTGGCGATCAGCAGCGAGGCGTTGGCGGCGGTGGTAATGCGCAGCCCGTAGGTGAACCCGAGCTGGTAGAGCGTATTGCCGACCAGCCCCACCCAGGTCAACTTCCACAGCGTGCCCCGCGGCAGGCGGAGCGGCCCTTCGCGCCAGACCAGCAGCAACCAGAGCAGCACTGACGCTCCGGCGAAGCGCAGCCCGGCGAAGGCCAGCGGCGGGATCTCGCGCAGCCCGATCTTCATGGCGCTGAAGTTCAGGCCCCAGATCATCACGACCGCAATCATCGTCAGATCGGTGACAGGCAGGCCGAACCCGGCCCGGGTCTTGCCTGCCTGCGTTGGTATGGCCATTGCTGGTTGCCTCTCGTAACAACGGTAACAACGGTAACAACGGTAACAACGGTGGGGCGCGACAGGGCAGGTTCCCCTGACCATGCCGGAACATGCCTGGCTGCGCCCCTGCCTGGCGATGGTACCGCGCTATAGTAGCACCGCAGGCGATGCGGCGCCAGCGCCAGAAGAGACGGCCCGGGGGACCGTCTCCGGTTGGCCCGGGGGGCCGTCTCCGGTTGGCCCGGGGGGCCGTAACCGGACGTTCAAAACGGAAACAGGAGCGGCGTCACCGCCACGCACACGATGAGCGCCAGCACCTGCAACGGAACGCCTACACGGGCGTAGTCGCCGAAGCGGTAGCCCCCGGGCGCCAGCACCAGGGTGTTGACGGGCGAGGCCACCGGGGTGGCGAAGGCGGTCGAGGCGGCAATCGCGGCCGTCATCAGCAGCGGTTCCGGGGCGATTCCCGTCCGGCAGGGGTGTGGGGAAACCGGGTTTCCTCCATCAACTCAGTTCGGCGATGCGCTGCGCTACGTTCGACAGCACGCCGGTGTCCTCCCCGGTCAGCCCGATCTCCGCCAGGGCGCGCCCCGCGCTGGCAACGAGAGGCAGGGTGGCCACCGCTGGCGTAGCGGGCGTTGTTGGCGGGGCGCTGGCGGCAGAGGCCGCTTCTCCCTCCTCCAGGTGTGGAAGCCATAGGGGCGCTGAGCGGAGCTTGCGCACCACCGGCCAGCCGTACAGGCGAGCGAGAAAGCGGGCATACCCCGCGGCGGCCCGTTCCAGGGTGTGTTCGGCGGCCACGTAGGCCCGCGCCCGGGCCCCCAGGGTTGTTGCCAGATCCGGGCGCGTCAGCAGCAGCCGGCAATAGGCGAGGACCTGATCGCCCTCGGCGGGGCCGGGGTCCACCTGGGCGGCCACGCCGGGCGGCAGTTCGGCGAAGGCCCCGACGGCGCTCACCAGGGTCGGGCGCCCGGCGCCGAGGAGCCGCAGCAGGCTGGCGCTGGTCTCGCCACCGGTCGGGTGGCGCAGGTTGACGCAGATGTCGGCGGCGGCAACGTAGGCCTCAAACGTAGCGCGGGGCACGTAGCCCGTCACCGTCACGGCGTCGCCCAGCCCCGAGCGGGCGATCAGCCCGGCGAGATCGTAGTTTGGCGAGACGCTGCCCACCAGCAGATAGCGCGCGTCGTGGCCCTCGGCGCGCAGCGCGGCCAGCGCCCGCAGCGCCGGCTCGACCCGCTTCCAGGCGTTGATGTGGCCGAAACTCGCCAGCATCACCACCTCAGGCTTCAAGCCGAGACGCGCGCGCGCCTCCTCGCGGGAGGGCACATTCGGCAGCGGGACGCCCATGGGCACGACGGCCATGGGCAGGTCGGGACGCAGCGCGGCGGCGCGCTCGACCACGTAGCGGCTATGGGCGATCAGCCCGATGGCGCTGTCCAGCACCGGTTCGCAGCAGGGGAAGTCAAAGGCCGCGTCGGTGAACCGCGAGCGGATCATGAGCTGGGCCATATGCGCGCCAGGCGCGCCGTAGCGCGCTTCCATAGCGCGAACGTAGCTCTGCACGTCCCGCAGCCGGCTGGCGGCGTACCAGAGCATGAAATGGTGCAGCACAAAATCGTGCAGTACGACAACGCCCGGCAGCCGTCGGGCCGCGTCCCAGATCGCCCCGTGCGCCGGGCTGTTGCCCATGTGGTACACCACGGCCTCGTAGCGTCGTCGCCGCAACTCGCGCGGCAAGCGGCGCAGCGGCAGCACCTCCAGGTGTTGCGTCAGGCGGGGGTTGGCCGGGCGCAAACCATCCTCGACGAACAGCACGATCTCGGCGTACTGGCCGAGGTAGGGCAGCAACTCCTCGCTGTAGTCGGAGATGCCCGAGGCCGCCGGGTTCACGGGCGAACAGTAGGCGATGCGCGGTGCTTGCATGGCCCCGCCAGTGTAGCACAGGTTTGCCCCCGGTGTGAGCTACTTGGATCTTCCGCACAAAATCCCGCCGCGATGATTGGACAGTGATATTGACAGTGCCCGCAGAACATTGTATAGTCCTACATAACACGAAATTAACGATCCCATCTGTGCGGTGCAGTGAGGCGCTGCCGGTAACTCAATGGATGGGTCCAGCAGCTTTGCGCACCCCCCGGCTCGTCTGGCAGGTTCTCGCGAGAACACAGGGTCGCTCCATTCGGGCCAAGGTCCTCAGCCCGCCCGGCCTCGTTGGCGCAATGATGCGCTACGGGGCGGTTTACGTATCCGCCGGTATCGGCAAACCGAGACGCCAATGATGCCCGCCACACCCTCGAAGGGCCGAGGGTACGGTGGGCGTTTGTCTGTTTTCGCTAGAGTGTAAGGTGGTAACGATGCAACTTTCTGTGCGCGACGCTCACGGATTGTACGACCCGCGTTTTGAGCACGACGCCTGCGGGATCGGCTTTGTCGCCCGGATCAGCGGCCAACCCGGCCATGAGATCCTCTCCATGGCCCTTGAGGCTCTCGGAAATCTGGAGCATCGCGGCGCCGTCGCCGACGATGCGAAAACAGGCGATGGCGCCGGCGTGCTCACCCAGATCCCACGCGAGTTGATGCTCCGCGAGTTGCGTCGCCAGGGCATCACCGTGCAGCCGGCGGATCTGGCGGTGGGGATGTTCTTTTTGCCGCAGGCCGAGGGCGCCAGCGCCGCCTCCTGTACCATCGTCGCCCGGGCCCTCGCGGAGCGCAATCTCACACTCCTGGCCTGGCGCGACGTTCCGGTCGACCCCGGGGCCCTCGGCCAGCGCGCCCGCGCGGCCATGCCCTCGATCCGCCAGGCGCTGATCGCGCGTCCTGCCGGCCTCGATGATGTCGCCTTTGAACGCACCCTCTACCTCGCCCGGAAGGCCATCGAAGCCGCCTTCCAACGCGAGAACCTCGCCGCCTACGTGCCCTCGCTTTCGAGCCGCACCATCGTCTACAAGGGGTTGCTCCTCGGCAGCCATCTGGCCAATTTCTACCTCGATCTGCGCGACCCGGCCTTCACCACTGCCATCGCGGTGTATCACCAGCGGTATTCGACCAACACCTTTCCCACCTGGGAACGCGCCCAGCCCTTCCGCATGCTCTCGCACAATGGCGAGATCAACACCATCCAGGGCAATGCCAACTGGATGCGCGCGCGCCAGGCGGTGCTGCACCTGCCCCCCGATTTCCTCGCCGCCGGCCCGGTGGACGGCCCCGTGGCCCTGACGCCGGTGCTCGATGAGCGCGGCTCCGACTCGGCGATGCTCGACAATGCCCTCGAGTTGCTGGTGATCGGCGGGCGCGATATTCGCCATGCCCTTACCATGCTCGTCCCCGAGGCCTGGGAGAAAGTGCCGGACCTGCCGCCGGCCCTGCGCGCCTTTTACCAGTACCACGCCTGCCTGGTCGAGCCCTGGGATGGCCCCGCTGCCCTGACCTTCTCCGACGGGCGCATCGTGGGTACGGCCCTCGACCGCAACGGCCTGCGCCCGGCGCGCTACATTGTCACCGACGACGGGTTGGTGTTCGCCGGCTCCGAGGTGGGCGCCGTCAGCGTAGACGATCGCCGGGTCGTCCATAAGGGCAAGCTCGGCCCCGGGCAGATGATCGCTGTGGATACCGCTACCGGCCACTTCTTTACCAATGAAGATGTGAAGACCTACCTCGCCGGCTTGCGGCCCTACAGCGCCTGGGTTGGCCAGCATCTGCGCGTGCTGCCGCCCTCCCAGCCGGAGACGCCGGAGGGGGCGGACGCCGACGTCCACAGCGCTGATTTGCTGCCCTTGCAGATGGCCTTCGGCTATACGTCCGAGGAGATGAGCGTTATTCTGAAGCCCATGGCCAGCACCGGCCACGAGCCGGTGGGTTCGATGGGCGATGATACGCCCGCCGCGGTGCTCTCACAGTTGGAGTTGGGGCGTCCGCTCTTCCACTTCTTCAAGCAGCGCTTCGCCGAGGTCACCAACCCGCCAATTGACCCGCTGCGCGAAGAGATGGTGATGTCGCTCAGCGTCGGGTTGGGCCGGCGCGGTAATGTGCTCACCGAAACACCCGAGCACGCCCATCTGTTACAACTGACCTCGCCGGTGCTGACCGACGCGCAGATTACCGCTATCCGCGCGCAGAGCGATCCGGCCCTGCGCGCGGCCACGGTGATGGCCCTGCTGCGCCCCGATGAGACCCTGGCCGAGGCGCTGGAGCGCCTGCGCGCCGAGGCCGCCGAGGCCGTGCGCGCCGGGGCGTCGATCCTGATCATTAGCGATCGCGGCGTTGACCCCTCGCATGCGCCGGTTCCCGCGCTCCTGGCCGTCGGCGCTGTCCACCATCACCTGATCCGCGCGGGACTGCGCACGCTGTGCAGCATCGTGGCCGAAACCGGCGAACTGCGCGAGGTGCACCACCTGGCCTGTCTGGCCGGCTACGGCGCCGAGGCGGTCAACCCCTACCTGGCCCTTGCCAGCGTGCGCCAGCTTGCCCTGGAGCGCGAGGCCCTGCGTCAGAAGGCGGCCAACGCTCCGGTCGAGAAGGTGCACGACGATCCCCGCTCACGCACCCTGACCGAAGAGGCCGAGCACAATTTGATCGTCTCGCTCGAGAAGGGCCTGCTGAAGGTGATGTCGAAGATGGGCATCTCCACCCTCGACAGCTACTGTGGCGCGCAGATCTTCGAGGCCGTGGGTCTGGATCAGGAACTGATCGACGCATGCTTCACCGGTACGCCGTCGCGCATCGGCGGCGTGGGCCTGGAGAAGTTGGAGCACGATGTGCGCGCCCGCCAGCGCAAGGCCTTCGGCGATGCCGCCCCGGCCCTGCCGCATCCCGGCTTCTACAAGTTCAAGAAGGACGGGGAGTACCACGCCTTCAGTCCGCCGGTCATCCACGCCCTGCACCGCGCCGTGCAGAACCCTCACGCGCTCAACGGCGATAGCCGCGACCGCATCAGCCCCGAGGGCTACGCTCTCTACCGCGCCTACGCCGATCTGGTGCATGCGCGCCCGCCGACGGAACTGCGCGATTTGCTGGAGTACGTGCCTGCCGGTCCTCCCGTGCCGCTCGATGAGGTCGAGCCGGTTGAGGCCATCGTCAGGCGCTTCAGCACCGCGGCGATGAGCCACGGCTCAACCAGCAAAGAGGCCCACGAGACCCTCTCGATCGCCATGAACCGCCTCGGCGGCCTGGCCAACAGCGGCGAGGGTGGCGAGGACGCCGAGCGCTTCAAGGACGAACGCAACAGCCGCATCAAGCAGGTGGCCTCGGGGCGCTTCGGGGTGACGCCGGCCTATCTGGCCAGCGCCAGCGAGTTGCAGATCAAAATGGCCCAGGGGGCCAAGCCCGGCGAGGGCGGGCAACTGCCCGGCCATAAGGTCAACGAGGAGATCGCCCGCATCCGCCATACCGTTCCCGGCGTGGCCCTGATCTCGCCCCCGCCGCACCACGATATCTACAGTATCGAGGACCTGGCCCAACTGATCTACGACCTCAAGCAGGTGAACCCCAACGCCACCGTCAGCGTGAAGCTGGTGGCCACGGCCGGAGTGGGCACCATTGCCGCTGGCGTCGCCAAGGGCTATGCCGATATTATCCTGATCAGCGGCCACGCCGGCGGCACCGGCGCCGCGCCGCTCAGCAGCATCAAGAACGTCGGTCTGCCCTGGGAGCTTGGCCTGGCCGAGACGCAGCAGACCCTGGTGCTGAACGGGCTGCGCGGGCGGGTGCGTGTCCGTGCCGACGGAGGCCTGAAGACGGGGCGCGACGTGGTGATGGCCGCGCTCCTCGGCGCCGACGAGTTCTCCTTCGGGACGGCGGCCCTGGTGGCCGAGGGCTGCATTATGGCCCGCGCCTGCCACAACAACACCTGCCCGGTCGGCATCGCCACCCAGCGGGCCGAACTGCGCGCCAGGTTCCCCGGCAAGCCCGAGATGATCATGGCCTTCTTCCGCTACCTGGCCCAGGAGATCCGTGAGATCCTGGCCTCGCTGGGCCTGCGTTCGCTTGACGAGGCCGTCGGTCGCACCGATCTGCTGCGGCAGCGCCATACGGGGCATCCCGGCGCCGACGATCTCGATCTGACCCCCGTCCTCGGCGCGGCGCGTATGGTCGGCGGTCACGAGATTCGCCACGCTGGCGGGGGCAATCTTCTGCCAGCCGAGGAGAGCCTCAACGACCGGATCATGCTCGACACGCGCGGCGCCCTGGCCGCCCGCGGTCCGGTGAGCCTGAGCTACCCGATCCGCAACCGCGATCGCAGCGTCGGCACACGTCTCGCCGGGACGATCGGCCAGATCTACGGCGACAAGGGCCTGCCCCCCGGGACGATCACCATTCACCTGCGGGGGAGCGCCGGTCAGAGCTTCGGCGCCTTCAACGCGCCGGGAGTGGAGTTGCGGCTGACCGGTGAGGCCAATGACTACGTGGGCAAGGGGATGGCCGGCGGCGTGATCGTGGTTGCCCCCGACGCGCAGGCGCGCTTCGCCTGGCACGAGAACGTGATTGCCGGCAACACCCTGCTCTACGGCGCCACCGGCGGCGAACTGTACGCCGCCGGTCAGGTCGGTGAGCGCTTCGCCGTGCGCAACAGCGGGGCCGTCGCCGTGGTGGAGGGCGTGGGCGACCACGGCTGTGAGTACATGACCGGCGGCGCCGTGGTCATCCTCGGGCCGACCGGGCGCAACTTCGGCGCCGGTATGACCGGCGGCGTCGCCTATGTGCTGGATGAGACCCGCAGCTTCGAGCGGCGCTACAACCCCCA
Source organism: Chloroflexaceae bacterium (assembly GCA_034431835.1). GTDB lineage: Bacteria > Chloroflexota > Chloroflexia > Chloroflexales > Chloroflexaceae > JACAEO01. Next base: position 33,758 of record DAOUDA010000100.1, read on the forward strand.
GTTGATCGAGTTGCGGCCCATGAGCGCCCGCGATGAGGCTCGTGTGCAGCAGTTGATCCGCCGGCACGTCGAGTTGACCGGCAGCCCCCGCGGCGCCGAAATCCTCGCCCGATGGGAGAACTACCGCAACCTCTTCTGGACGGTGATGCCGCGGGAGGCGGTGGCGCGCATTGAAAACGCCGCCGAGGGCACCGAGGAACTCAAGCCGGCCGCCGCGCGCGCGGCATAAGTGCGCTGGTCCGGGCGGGCCGCGCCCTCCCCTCAGGCAGGGGCGTGGGGAAACCAGGTTTCCCCGCGCCCCTCTGTCCGGAAAGGCGTTTACTCCGCCAATTCGCGGCCGGTCCGACGCAGTGGCAACTGCCCGGCCGCGGGTGGCGCGATGAGGTTGTAGGTGGTGATCTGCCGGTTCAGGTCACGCACCTTCTGCGCGTACTCCGCGCGCAGGCGCTCCCGCTCCAGCGGGCCGGTCCTCGTCCAACGCTCGGTGACACGGGCCAGCCAGCGCTCCAGATCGGCCAGGTCGGCGTGGATGTGCTTTTGCAGTTCGATCCACGCGGGGGCGTAGCCCGCATTCTTGAGCAAGCGATAGCCAGATCGCAGATCCTCCGGAACGTTGGCGTCGTCGTCCAGGCGCAGGGGTTTCCCCGCGCCAGGCAGGTTCTCGAACATCCCCGCGGCCTCGGCCTCGCGAATGCGGCGCTCGATCAGACTCTCGTTCGTCCGGGACGGACCCTGGCCAGGCCGTGCTTCTGTGCTTCTCTCTTCGGATGGCCTGGTCTCGGAAGGTTCGTAACCCATGGCTGGCTCCCAATGCAGGCTCCCCAGGGGCGGGCAGGTTTCCCTTGCCCTGCCAGTATCATACCAGATGCCGCGCACGGCCGTTATTAGTCTGTGAACCGGGTTTTTGGTAACTCCGCCCCCTCCCCAACCCTCCCCCGCCGGGGTAGGGAGTCCGGCGCCTCCCCCCAACGGGGGGAGGTTGGGAGGGGTCTACCAGGTCGCCCCAAACCCTAAACCCCGCGGCCGGAGGCGAACGTTGCACAAGCTGTACTGTGGTTCGCGTAAGTGTTCACACTTCTCCTGGCGGTCTGGTATACCTGGCGCTATGACGCTGCGTGACGAGCTCGCCCACCTCCGTACTGAGAATGCTG
>DAOUDA010000101.1:0-48764 GCA_034431835.1 Chloroflexaceae bacterium
GGCTCATCAGGTAGAAGAGTTGCTCCTCGCCGATGCGGCCCACCGTGGCCTCGTGGGCCAGGGTGCAGCGGTCCTCCTCGATCTCGATGAAGGGGATGGTGTCAGAGGCGGAACGCTCGTCGAGGATGAGCGCGTCGCAGTTGACATTGATCTTCGCCCCGTAGGCTCCGGGGGCCACCCTGGCCAGGCCGCGGTAGGTGGTCTTACCGCCGTCCTTGCTCACCGACTTATTGGTGATGCGGCTGGTGGTCTCGGGCGCGACGTGGACCATCTTGGCCCCGGCGTCCTGGTGCTGGCCCTTGCCAGCGTAGGCCACGCTCAGCACCTCGCCGCGGGCCTTGCGCCCCATCAGGTAGACCGAGGGGTACTTCATCGTCAGCCTGGAGCCGATGTTGCCGTCCACCCACTCCATGCTGGCCTCTTCGTAGGCCACGGCGCGCTTGGTGACCAGGTTGAAGATGTTGTTGGCCCAGTTCTGGATGGTGGTGTAGCGGAACTTGCCGCCCTTCTTCACGATCACCTCCACCACCGCCGAGTGCAGGGAGTTGGTGGAGTAGATCGGCGCGGTGCAACCCTCGATGTAGTGGGCCTCGGCGCCCTCTTCGATGATGATCAGCGTGCGCTCGAACTGGCCCATGTTCTCCGCGTTGATGCGGAAGTAGGCCTGGAGCGGAATATCCACCTTGACGCCAGCGGGCACGTAGACGAACGAGCCGCCCGACCAGACCGCGGTGTTGAGCGCGGCGTACTTGTTATCGGCAGCCGGCACAATCGTGCCGAAGTACTGCTTGACCAGCTCGGGATACTCCTTGAGCGCCGTATCGGTATCGAGGAAGACGACCCCCAGTTTCGACCACTCCTCGCGCAACGAATGGTAGACCACCTCCGACTCATACTGCGCGCCCACGCCGGCCAGGAACTTGCGTTCGGCCTCGGGAATACCGAGGCGCTCGAAGGTGTTCTTGATCTCCTGGGGCACGGCGTCCCAGTCGGTCTGCGGGCGCTCCCCGGCACGCACGTAGTAGTGGATCTCGTCGTAGTTCAACTCGGCCAGTTCCGGGTTGGCCCACATGCCACTGAGGGGGGTCGGCTTCTGATTAAAGATCTCCAGGGCCTTCAGCCGGCGCTTGAGCATCCACTCCGGCTCGCCCTTCATGCCCGAAAGCTCGCGCACGATCTTCTCGTTCAGGCCCTTCGGCGCTTTGTAGAGGTAGTTCTCTTCGTTGCGGAACCCGTACTTGCTATAGTCAAACTGGAGATTGACTGCCTCGGCGACCATGCATGTCCTCCTCGTAATGGTTATACGTCATTATCCGTTGTTCGGTGTACACACCGGATGATTGTCGTCTGTGACGTCCCGGCAGGGCCGAAGCAGCGGCTGCGCCGATCCTTCGGCCCTACTCGTCGTCAACATCCACCGATGCCACCCCATACAGTCCGGCCTTGAGCGCCTTGAGCGACAGAAGGGCGCATTTCAGGCGCGTGGGGTTCTTGCTGAGCGGGATGCCGATCAGCGCGAGCAAATCGTCCTTGCTGAACGCCTTTGCGGTTTCGACATTCATGCCCTTGATCTCGTCGGTGAGCATCGAGGCCGAGGCCTGGCTGATGGCGCAGCCCTTGCCGCTGAAGCGCACATCGGCGATCACCCCATCTTCAATCAGCAGATCAATGCGCACCCGGTCGCCGCAGAGGGGGTTGTACTCCTCGTGGCTGACGGTCGGGTGTTCGAGCGTGCCGAAGTTGTGGGGGTAGCGGGCATGCTCGAGGATCTGCTCGCGATAGATGTCATCCATTCCACACCTCAGGCGAACAGGCGCCTGGCCTTCTCCAGGCCCGCGACCAGCCGGTCAATCTCTTCGGCCGTGTTGTAGATGTAGAGACTGGCCCTGGTAGTGGCCGGCACGTCGAGAAGCCGGTGGAGCGGCTGGGTGCAGTGGTGCCCCGCCCGCACCGCGACGCCCTCGCTGTCGAGCACCGCGGCCACATCGTGGGGATGCACGCCCGCCAGGGTGAAACTAAACACGGCGCCGCGCTGCTCGGTGCTGTGCGGCCCGTGGAGGGTCAACCCCGTCACCTCGGCCAGGCGCTCCAGGGTGTAGCCGAGCAACTCAAACGCGTGCCGGCGGATGGCCTCCATCCCCACGCGGTTGAGGAAGTCCACCGCTTCGCCCAGGGCGATCGCCTCGGCGATCGCCGGCGTGCCGGCCTCGAAGCGGGCCGGCACATCGGCGTAGGTGCTGTGGTCGAGTTCCACGACCTTGATCATCGAGCCGCCGCCGAGGAAGGGCGGCATGGCCTCGAGGATCTCGCGCCGCGCCCACAGTCCGCCGATCCCGGTCGGCCCGCACATCTTATGGCCGCTGAAGACCAGGAAGTCACACCCCACTTCCTGCACGTTCACCGGCATATGCGGCACGCTCTGCGCTCCGTCCACCAGCAGCTTCGCCCCGACGGCGTGGGCCCGCTCGGCCAGGTAGGTCACCGGGTTGATCGTGCCCAGCACGTTCGACTGGTGCGTCACCGCCACCAGGCGGGTACGCTCGGTGAGCTTCGTATCCAGTTCCTCGAGCGCCAGCCGGCCCTCGCCGTCGAGGGACAGGTAATCGAGTTGCGCGCCGACCCGCGCGGCGAGCATCTGCCAGGGAACGATGTTGGAGTGATGCTCCATCAGGGTGAGCAGGATGCGGTCGCCGGGGCGCAGATTGGCATCGCCCCAGGCGCGGGCCACCAGGTTCACCGCCTCGGTCGCGTTGCGCGTAAAGACCAGTTCGCGCGGCGAGGCGGCGCCGATGAAGCGCGCCACCTTGCCCCGGGCGCGCTCGTAGGCGAAGGTGGCCTCTTCGCTGAACTTGTAGACGCCCCGGTGCACGTTGGCGTTGTAGCGCCGGTAGTAGTCTTCGAGGCAGTCAATCACCTGGCGCGGCTTCTGCGACGAAGCGGCGCTGTCGAGGAAGGCCACGAGCTTGCCGTTGATCTCCTGCTGGAGGATGGGAAACTCGCGCCGGATGGCGAGCACATCAAACTGGGAGAGCATGGACATAGCGAACCTGCTAGCCGGTACGGGCCGGGTGGCGCGCCGATCCACGATCCGCGCGCCGTAATGATGTGAAAAGAGAGGTTTTCCGGGAGGTCTGTACCCTCCCGGAACCTCTCGAAGTTCAGCTCAGATTTTGACCTCGATCGCCGCTTCGAGTTCCGCGCGTAGCGCCTCGACGGGAATGGTATCGAGAGCCGGGCCGAAGAAGCCCATAACGATCATGCGCCTGGCCTCGGTCTTGCTGATGCCGCGGGACTGCATGTAGAAGAGTTGCTCCTCGTCCACATCGCCGCTGGTCGAGGCGTGACCGCCCTTGAGCACGCTGTTGGTATCGATCTTGAGGCCGGGGATCGAGTCGTTGCGGGCGCCGGGGTTGAGGTGCAGGGCGTGCTCCTCGAGCCGCGTGCTGGTGCCGGTCGACTCGCGCTCGATCTTGATCATGCCATCGAAGACCGAATACCCCGTGTCGTTGACCACCGTGCGGAACTCCATGTAGCTCTCGGCGTGGTGGCCGACGTGGCGCAGCCAGGGCGCGGTGAGCAACTTTTGCGCGTCGCCGGCGAAGGTGGCCCCCAGCCAGTTAACCCGCGAGCCATCGCCCTTCAGCGTCGTCTCGGCCTCGATGTGCTGCACCTTCGCGCCAATGGCCACGCTGGTCCACTCCAGGTCGGCGTCGCGTTCAAGGACGACCTTCTGCCCGCCGATGTGGTACACGCCGTCGCCCCACCGCTGGACGCTGACAAAGCGCACGCGGCTGCCGGGGCCGGCGAAGATCTCGGTGATGGGGGCGGCCAGGGCCGTGGCGGACTGATCACCGGAGATAAACTCCTCGATCAGCGTCACCTGGGCATTATCCTCGACAATCACCAGCGTGCGGGGGAAGGTGGCGCGGCTGCCGGCGGGCAGACCGTAGCGCACCCGGATGGGCGCCTCGGCGGCCACGTTCTTCGGCACATGCAGCAGGACCCCGTCCTGCCACAGGGCAGCGCGCATGGCGCTGAACTTATGCTCCAGCGGGGCCACCGCGGTGTCCATCCGCGCCTTGATCAGTTCCGCGTGGCTGGCCAGCGCCGCGCCCAGCGGCTTGAGCGTCACGCCCTGCCCGGCGAGCGCCTCGTCCCACTCCAGGGTGAGGGCGGTGCCGGTGGTCGGCGCCAACTCCTCGGGCCGCAGCCCGCTCAGGTCGGTGCGGCGCCACTCGGGCGGGCCGGACTGGGCAAAGAAGCTCCAGGCCTCACTACGGCGCTCGGTGAGCCAGGCCGGCTCGCCGCGTTGCCGCGAGCTGGCGGCGATGGCGTCGGCGCTCAGTTCTTTCAGGGTAAGCGATGTCATAGGTATTTCTGGCCCTTCAACTCATCACGCCGTTCCCGCCAGTTCCTCGCGCAGCCAGTCGTAGCCCTTCTCCTCCAGTTCGAGCGCCAGTTCGGGGCCGCCGTCGCGCACGATGCGCCCGTCCATCATCACCGAGACGAACTGGGGCTTGATGTAGTTGAGGAGCCGCTGGTAGTGGGTGATCACCAGGACACCCATCTGGGGACCGGCCAGGCGATTGACACCCTCGGCAACGATGCGCAGCGCGTCAATATCCAGCCCCGAGTCGGTTTCGTCCATCACCGCCATACTCGGCTTGAGCATGGTCATCTGGAGGATCTCCAGGCGCTTCTTCTCACCGCCGCTGAAACCCTCGTTCAGGTAGCGCCGGGCGAAGCTCTCGTCCATTTCGAGGAGCTTCATCCCTTCGCGCAGTTGCTTGCGGAACTCGGCCACGGGAATGGCGGTCTCCCTGGGATCCTTGCCCTCCTCGGCGCGGTGGGCGTTGATCGCCGCGCGCAGGAAGTTGGCGACCGTTACCCCGGGCACCGACACCGGGTACTGGAAGGCCAGGAACAGGCCGAGCTTGCTGCGCTCATCGGGCTCCAGTTCCAGAATGTTCTGGCCCTTGTACCAGATCTCCCCGCCGGTGACCTCGTAGCCCGGATGGCCGGCGATCACGCTGGCCAGGGTGCTCTTACCACTGCCGTTGGGCCCCATGATGGCATGGATGGTGCCGCCCTGAACGGTCAGGTTGACTCCTTTGAGGATCTCCTTGTCGCCGATTTGCGCGTGCAGATCCTTGATGACCAGGTCGTTGCTCATGTGCTCCTCTGTTTTTCTTGGTTGAGTACCTGAACCTACGCTTTCCCGATTTCATAGGGTGGAAGGATGTTTCTCTGGGAGGGCGGGCCCTCGCTGAAACCCTCCCTTCAGGGGCCGCCCGCCACACTCGAGGGGCAGGTCCTCCCACACAGACTCACCCTTCGTCTCGCGCGCTGGCGGGAGCGGCGGGAGTCAGGGGGGTCAGGGGGATATCCCCACTCCTCAGCACGAAGCGGCAGGTATGGGCGCCCGCGCGAATGGTGCTCTCCAGGGCCAGTTTCTCGCCCAGGGCATACTCGATCATCTGCCGCTCCATCGAGCACACTTCCGGGTGATCCTGGGCCACGTCGTAGAACGGGCAGGCAAAGAGGCGGATGCCATCGCCGCCTTCGGCCACCTCGGCGGGCACGCCGCGCTGCTCGAGCAACCGGCGCAACTCATTCAGCCGCTCGCTGACCTCGGTGCCGGCCATACGATCGGCGTACTCCTCGGCGAGCCGCCGGCTGACCCGTTCGAGCAACACCTCGACCTTGTCGGCGCCCTCCAGGGCGATCAACTCGCGGAGGAGGCCGGTGATCAGACGATCGTACTGCTTGGGGAAGCGGCTGCGCGCCTCGTCGCTGAGGGTGTAGACCAGGCGGGGGCGGCCAGGGCCGTGGCGCTCGGCGCGCACCGACACCAGACCTTCCGCCTGCAGATGGATGAGATGGTCGCGCGCGGCGGTGGTGCTCACACCGAGGAGCGTGGCCAGATCCTTGACCGTGGCCTCGCCGGCGCGCTGAAGATGCTGCAGTATCTGCCCGGCCGCACTGCTGGCGGAGTAGCCGATCACAAGCATAGTCGCAATCCTCCGAACTACTAGCGTGTAGTCTACCAGCCTCCGGGGGTTTTGTCAATAAAAAAGGGAAATACTTTGTTTATTCCCTGGACCCGGGTTGGGTTCCATGCGGCTGCGCTGCCCGCTCCAGGGGTGAGGTAGAGAAGTTCGTGGGAGGGCCGCGCCCGCCCGCACCCTCCCGGACGGCAGGGGCAAGGGGCAACCCACTTTGCCCGGCTTTTCAACCCGGAAGAAAGGGCAGGTCAGTGATGCTTCCAAAACCGGTCAAATGACCCGTGAACCCGGCGAGGCCGCGTGCTAGACTCACCACGTGACGCCCACAGGAAGCGCCCGGGGGGCGGGGCCGGTTGCCGCGGCCCCGCGCCGGGTGATCGGCGGCGGATGAGGAGGTATCAGATGAGTGCCAAGTGGGAATACAAAGTCGCCTTTGTCGAGCAGTGGGAGCGTGTTTCGGTGGAGGGGCACGAGACGCGCCCGGAGAAGGGTGAGCGGCGCAGCGCCTTCGGGCGGCGCTTTCTCAACACCCTTGGCGCCGACGGCTGGGAACTGAGCGGCGTACAGCACACGATGCCGGGGCGGGTCTACCTGATCTTCAAGCGCCCCCTGGAAGGAGACGCCGAACCGGATCTCTCGGTGGTGCGCCGCGAACAGCCGGCGCAGCCCGAGGGCCAGTCACCGCCTCCGGCGCAGCCGTCCGAAGGCGGAACCGGACCACAGGTAGTATCGTTGTAGGGGAAACGATTTTGGGAGGGCGTACCCCTCCCACACTCTCCCGTAATAGTATGGCCCGTCGTTCTACGAACGACCCTCGTGGCGGCGAGGATGGACGCGAGGGCCGCGGACGCCAAGCGGACCGGCGCCACCTTCGGCCGTATTGGCCTTTTCGCTGGTCAGGCTGATACTGGGGGGCTGCGGGCCATCACTCGGGGCAATGTGGAGCCGGCCCACCTCCTGCATACGCAGTTCTTCGGCCTGGCGCAGGAGATCCGGAGCCGCCTCGTAGAAAAACTCCAGCGCCTCGCCGTGCTTATCCACGCCGGTATAGTCAACCACGACATGGCTGCCGGCGGGGATGCCGCCAGAGGCGATGAGATCGGCCAGCGGGGCGTCAATCAACTTGAGCAGTTGCTGGCGCAGGGGGCGCGCGCCGAAGCGTGAGTCGAAGCCCTTGTTGAGCAGATACTCGCGCGCTTCGGTGGTGACGCTCACCTGAACGGCCTGGCGCAGGTACTGCTCATTGCACTCGCGCAGCATCCGCTCGAGCACCTGGCGCAGTACATCGCTGGAGAGCGGGCGGAAAGCGATAATCTCATCGAGGCGGTTGATCCACTCCGGCTGAAAGACCTTTTGCAGCGCCTCAAAGCCAATCTGATAGATCTGCTGGCCCGTGGCCTCGACATCGCCGTGGGGGGTGCGAAAGCCAATCGTGCGGCGGTCGAGATAGTCCACCATCTCTTTGGCGCCAACGTTGGTGGTAAACACGACGATGCTGTTGTGGAAGCTCACCCGGCGACCGCCGTTGAGCAGCAGGATCTCGCCATCTTCCATCACCTGGAGCAGCAGGTTCCACAGCTCCGGCTGGCCCTTCTCAATCTCGTCAAAGAGAACAACGCTATTTTCCTGTTCAATAATCTCGGGGTTGAGCAGAGGCTTCTGGTCGCGCCCGACGTAACTGGGGGGCGCGCCGACCAGGGCGCTCACCTCGTGGCCCTGGCTGAAGAGCGAGCAGTCGATCTTCAGGAACGCCTCGCCATCGGGGCGGAGCAGTTGCGCCAGGGCGCGCGCCGTGGCCGTTTTGCCCACGCCGGTGGGACCGAGAAACAACAGCGTGGCCCGCGGGCGCCGCGTGTTCCCCGCCGAAAAGCCAAAACGCGCGCGGTTCAGCACGCGGATCACGCTCTCGATGGCTCGTTCCTGGCCAAAGATCTCGTCACGCAAACGGCGCTCGACCAGGTCCAGCGGGTTTGCGTGGCCCCGCACCGCTCGCGTCATACCCCGGTGTTTCTCTGTCATACCGCCTCTTCGGTTATGTGGCGCGGCGCCAGGAGGGCTGACACTGCCTCGGGCATCGCCTGCCACGATTGTAGCATGCCCATTGTACGGCGCCGTAGCCTGGAGGGAGAGTAGGGCCGAAGGATTGGTGCAGCCAATCCTTCGGCCCCACAGGACGGGGCGATGCCCCTCAGCGCAGGCGCACCACGGCGGACACAATCGTAATGACGTTGAACAGGTGCAAGCCAAGCGGCAACCCGAAGAACAGCGCCCCGATGGCCCCCAGCGAAGGCGCGCCGGTCAGCGCCACGGCCAGCCCGCCCAGCATCAACAGAAAGCCCGCGACGTAGGCGATGCCCACGCTCAACTGCATCAACTGGCCGCGCTTGCCGCGGGTGAAGCGATCGGTCAGGCGCACCAGCAGATCGCCGGCCACCGGTCCCAGCAGCAAGGCGACCAGCAGGCCGAAGAAGCCGATGCTACCAAGAATCAGCAGCGCGAAGGTCGAGACCAGGACACTGTACACCAGGGTCGTGGCGCCGGCGATGGCGCTCTCGACGGCGGAGACCTGGTAGTTAACCGGCCGCCGGGCTCTGGCGCATTCGGGGCAGAGCTGGCCCACGGCGGCGGGGCGCACACAATCGGCGCAGATGGGCCGGTCACAACTGGTGCAGCGCAGACCGGTCTCGCGGTCGGGGTGCAGGTAGCAGGCCTGGGTGGCGGTTGGGGCGCCGGTCGCCTCGGGCGGCGGCGCCGGGGGCGCTTCGGGGGCCGGGGCGGGTTGCGGCTCGCGCTCGCGGACGCCGCCGGGGGCCAGCACCTCGCCGGCGGCCAGGCGCGCCTCGACCTGCTCCAGCACGGCGCGAGCGTGCTCGTTGTCGGGGTCAATCTCGAGGGCGCGCAGCAGGTGCTCGCGCTTCTCGCGGTAGGGGCGCACGCTGCCGGCCATGCCGATCAGCGCGTCCACCCGGCGCGGATCACGCTCCAGCGCGGCGCGAAAACGCTGGCGCGCGGTATAGGTGTCTCCGGCGATCAGCGCCGCGTTCCCCTCGGAAACCAGCGCGGTCACATCGTCGGTAGTTTCGGTCATGTCTGTCATAATGGCCCTCCTGAGGATCATTATAACAGTTTGACGCTGGCGCGGCATCCCCTCCCTCTCCACCTACGGTGGAGAGGCTTCGCGCGACGGGAGGGTCCGGAAGGGCAATGCCCTCCCGGACACCTCCCGTGGTTGGAAAACCCGCGTCTCCCCACGCTCACCTGAGCAACCCCAGTTCCGCCGCGCGCGCGGCGGCCTGGGTGCGGTCGCTCACGCCGAGCTTGGTAAGAATGCGCTCGACGTGGTTCTTGGCCGTGCCCGGGCTGATCCCCAGGCACTGGCCGATCTGCCGGTTGGTGCGTCCCTGGGCCAGCAAGCGCAGCACCTCCAGCTCGCGCGGCGTCAGCCGATCGGCCAGGCCAGCGGGGGCCGGCGCGGGGATGGTCCCCAACTGCTCCAGGGTCTGGATGAGCAGGGCCTGGGTCAGCAGCCTTTCACCGCGACCGGCGCGGTGGATGGCCTCCACCAGCTCGCCACGGGAGGCGTGCTTGAGCACATAGCCCGCGGCGCCGGCCTGAAAGGCCTCGAGCACGTACTCGGGATTGGCGTGCAAACTGACCATCAGCACCTGGATGTGGGGATGGGCCAGTTTCAGCGCCCGGGCGGTGGTCAGGCCATCCATGCCGGGCATACGCACATCGAGGAGCACGACATCGGGCCGTTCGCTGTGGCACGCTTCGAGCGCCTGCGGGCCATCGCCGGCCTCGGCGACCACGGTGATCCCCGGTTCCGTCGCCAGCAGCGCGCGCAACCCCGCCCGGGCGAGGTCGTGATCGTCTACGATGAGAACCCGCAGGGGCGGGGAAGACGCTGGCGCGGGCGGAGTGGCGCCGGGCATAGCAGAACCTCCTGGATTTTGGATCGTGGATTGTTGTTGGCATTCACTGATGTTTTCGGATACTAGCATGAGGGCCAATACGTTGCGGCTGCGCCCGTTCTCTCGTCGCCAAACCTTACTGAAGGCAGGGCGTCAGGCGCCTCTCCCTGGCGGGAGGGAAATTGGGGGCCATGGCGGGATGGCGCGTATGCGCTGCCCGAACAGGTCGCCGGGGACCGCGGTTACGCATGCAAAAACTTGTGAAATACCTCACCAGAAATGCAGCCCGGTTCAGTATAGGTGTTGCGCGAACCAGAGTGTAACCGGGGTTGCGTTGGGGAAGTGGAAGGACGAGAGTTCCTGGGAGGGCCTTGCCCTCCCAGACCCTCCCCTCGGGCAGGGGCGTGGGGAAATCCGGTTTCCCCACCCTCCCCTACCCCCGTTTGCGCAGCACGAAGAAGTAGTACGGCCCGTCGTCGCCGGGCGGAGCGTCGTAGATGCGCCGCAGCAGCGGCTCCCAGAGCAGGTTGGGGGTGAAGGGCGGGGCCAGCAGCCAGCGCCCGGTGAGCCGACGGGTGATCAGGGAGGGGGCGCCGTAGTAGTGGCTGAGGTCGAAGAGCTTCAGGGCGGCGGCGCTGAGGTAGGGGCGCCAGGTCAGCGCCTCGAAGCCGGCCCGCTCGAAGCGCGCGCGCCACTCGTCCGCGCTCAACGTATTAAAATGGTAGGAGATGCGGTTGAACCAGCGCCCGTAGCGCGATCCGTCCAGGCCCAGGCGGTTGAGCAGCCACGTGCCCAGCAGGTCCTCGGGGAAGCGGTTGCCCACCACTGAGGCCACGAAGCGCCCCCCGGGCCGCAACACCCGCGCCGTCTCGGCGAGGGTCGCGTCGAGAGGGATGATGTGCTCCAGGACGCAGTTGGAGATGGCGCTGGCGAAGCAGCCGTCGGGGAAGGGCAGGGCCGCGCCGCTGGCGACGCTCAGTCCGGCGTAGACGCCCCGCGCGCGGGCCTCGCGCGTGTCGGCCAGCAACGGATCGATGCCGAAGATGGTTTTGCCGGGCAGGGCGATCTGCACGAATGTACCGTCACCGCTGCCGATGTCAAGGATCGGCTCGGGCAGATCGGGGGCCAGTTCGGCGAACAGGCGCGCTTCGACCGAGCGGATCATGGCCCGGTGAATGGGCAGGGTCAGCAGGTGGGGCCGCAGGTAGTCCCGCGGGGGTGGGACAGTGGACATGGGCAGGTACCATTATCGAGGGGGCATGCAGGTCGAGCCGAGTCCCCGCAGTGTCTCGAAGAGCTGTTCGTAGGCCGCGGCGGTCCGTTCGGTGGAGAACTTCGCGGCGATCTCGGCCCGCGGGCGCACGTAGCGCTCGCGCAACTCGATCACCCGCAGGATGGCCGCGGCCAGGGCGTCCGCATCGCCGACGGGCACCACCTCGCCCATCCCTGTCTGGTGCACCGGCTGCCGCACGCCGGGGAGGGCGCTGGCGATCGACGGGACGCCGCAGAGCATGGCCTCCACCTGCACCAGGCCGAAGGTCTCGGTGGAGTTCAACGAGGGCACCACGATCACGTCGAGGTTGGGGAAGAAGGCGGCCATTTCACGCGGCCCGAGCGTGCCCAGAAAGGTCCAGTGGCGGCTGAAACGGGCGAACTCGGGCTTGAGGCGCTGGGCGTAGGCCTCTTCGCCGAGGACGTTCTCGTGGGGGCCGGCGAAGAGCACCCGCGCCTCAGGGTAGACCTCCAGGACGCGGGGCAGGGCCTTGAGCAGCACCTCGACGCCCTTCTCGGCGGCGAGCCGGGCGGCCATGCCGATGACCGGGCCGCGCAGGTTCCAGCGTTCGCGAAAGGTGGCGATCTCCTCGGGCGTGGCTTCGGCCACCTCCACCGGCGGGGGGATGACGACGATCTTCTCGCGGAAGCGCCGCAGGTAAGGCGAGTGGTCGGCGAAGTCCTGGGTGTAGGCGACGATCCGCGTCGCCAGGACCCCGGCGGCAAGGTTGGCGACGTCCACCACCCGGTTGGCGACGGTGTTGAGCATGCTGAAGGGCAGTTGCAGGTCGCTGTGGTAGGTCAGCACCACCGGCTGCCGCAAGAGACGCCCGCGCAGGGCCAGGCCGGGGGCGTCGAACTGCGGCAGGTGCAGGCTCATGGCGTCGTGGTTCCGCGCCAGCGAGGTGGCCAACCAGCCGAAGGTGGGCATAATCACGCCCTTGCTCACCCGCGCCACCACCGGGGCGCGCACGACCCGTACCCCGTCCATCCACTCGGTGAGGGGCAGGCTGGGGTCGTACTGCGAGGTGAGCACGGTCACGGCGTGCCCACGACGGGCCAGCGCGGTCGCCAGACGCTGGACGTAGATCGTCAGGCCGCTGATGTAGGGGCGGTAGTAGGTGAGGGCGCAGAGGATTCGCATTACCGGAACAACTCGCGATGTTCCGCGACCCATTTCCAGAGGCGCTGCATCCCTTCTTCGAGACCGACACGGGGGCGCCAGCCCAGATCGCGCTCGACCTTGCGAATATCGAGCACGCAGACGCGCTGGTCGCCGGGCCGCCATTCACCGAAGCGGGCGGCCTCGACCGGGCGGCCGGCCAGGCGGCTCAGTAGCGGCTGAAACTCGGCCCAGATCGAGAGGGTATGCTCCGGGCCGCCGCCGACGTTGTAGATCTGCCCGGCGACGGTGTCAATGCGGGCGAGCGCCAGTTCGTAGAGATCCACCAGGTCATCAATATAGAGCATATCCCGCACCTGCTTGCCATCACCGTAGATGACAATCGGGCGCCCGGTCTGGGCGGCAATCACGAAATGCGCCGCCCAGCCCTGATCCTCCACGCCGAACTGGCGCGGGCCATAGATCGCCGACTGCCGAAAGACCACCGTGGGCAGGCCGTAGATGCGGTGGTAATCGCGCACATACTGGTCGCCGGCACCCTTGGAGCAGCCATAGGGCGAATAGAAGTCCAGCGGGTAGGTTTCGGGCACCCCGTAGGGCAGATCGCGGTAGCGATAACGGGTTTCTTCTTCGACGATCGGCAGGTCGCTCATGCCGCCGTAGACCTTGTTGGTCGAGGCGTAGAGCACCGCCGGACGGGCGGGGGCGCGCCGGGCGGCCTCGAGCACGTTGAAGGTGCCCAGGGCATTGATCTCAAAATCGGTGCGCGGATCGAGCACCGAAGTGGTAACGGCGACCTGGCTGGCCAGGTGAACGATCGCCTCGGCGTCGGCGGCGGCGAGCATTACGGCGCGGGCGTCGCGCACATCGCCGCGGATAAAATCCAGCGCGCCAGGCGCATCATCGGCGAAGCGTTCGAGCCAGTCGAGGTTGTGGGGCGTGCAGGGCCGCGAGAGGTTGTCGAACACCGTCACGCGGTGCCCCCGCATCAGCAGGCGGTGGGCCAGATTGCATCCAATGAACCCGGCGCCGCCGGTGATCAAGATCCGCATAGCTCGCTCTTTACTCGTCAGGCACACGGTATGAACAAGGTTTATCCTGGGAGGGCTTCGCCCTCCCGGACCCTCCCCTGCGGGGAGTACGGGGAAACCGGGTTTCCCCGTACTCATCCATATTCATGTGATACACTTTACAGACTTCGGCATTATACCGACGCGCACGGCGCCTGACAAGGCGTGCCGGAACGCAAAACGCCCCGCTCGGCGGCGGGGCGAACCGGATTGGAGGCGACGGCGGGAATCGAACCCGCGAATGGCGGTTTTGCAGACCGCTGCATTACCACTTTGCTACGTCGCCGTAAGGCAACCTTATTCTAGCACAGCGCCGCCCGCGCCGCAACTGCGTGATGATAGTGTTCACATCTACCGAACACGTTCGCACCGCAGAGGGCGCGGAGGGCTTAAAACGTTCACCCTCTACGTTCCTCCGCGCACTCTGCGGTAAATCTGAACAGGTACTGCGTGATGATGCGCCAGACCCTGCTCATCTTCGCCAAACAACCCGTCGCCGGTCGGACCAAGACCCGCCTGTGTCCTCCCCTGAGCCACGCCGCAGCGGCGGAGCTGTACGCCTGTTTCCTGCGCGACACCCTGGCGCTGGCCCGGCAGGTCCCGGCCTCGTCACGGGTGATTGTCTACCAGCCCGAGGAGGCCGCCGACTACTTCGCCGCCCTGGCCCCCGATTTCGCCCTGCTGCCCCAACAGGGCGCCGACCTCGGCGAACGCATGGAGCGCTGCTTCACCACCGTGCTGGGCGCTGGCCAGGGCGCCGCCGTGCTGATCGGCTCCGACATCCCCACCCTGCCCATGGCTCACGTCAATCGCGCCTTTGCGCTCCTCGGCGAGCATGACCTGGTGCTCGGCCCCAGCGACGACGGCGGCTACTACCTGATCGGCATGCGCCGCCCCCACCCGCGCCCGCTGCGCGAGGTGACCATGAGCACGCCCACGGTGCTGCGCGACACCCTGGCAATCGCTGCCGAACTCGGTCTGCGCGCCGCGCTGCTGCCCGGCTGGTACGACGTGGACACCCCCGCCGACCTGGCGCGGCTGCGCGCGGAGCTATCCGCAGCCCCGACCACGGTTGCGCCACACACCCGCGCCTGGCTGGCCACGTTCGCGGAAGATTGACCCGTCCCCCTGCGGCTCTCAAAGCACCGGATACACCAGCAGCCTGCTCACCCCATAGGCGAGAAGCGCCAGCGCGATGGCGATGAGGGTCATGCGCACGAAGAGGAGCTTGAAGTTCGAGACCAGGCCGCTGAAGAAGAGCACCAGGGCGAGGATCACCGTGTTGAGCACGTACCGGTCGCTGATCTGGTTGGCGGCGATGCCCTGGTCGAACATTTCACCGGCTTCGCGTTCCAGCCGAGCGGCTTCCTCCTGAGCGACGAGCCGGTACTCCGGCAATTCGAACGGGTTGGAGGCGGCCTGCGGGTTCTCGAGGGGGCGACTGGCCAGCCACGCCTCAAACGCCGGCACGAACTCGGGCCGGAAGCGCGTCCGGTAAAAGTCCGCCAGCGCCTGATTGTTCGCGGCGATGGCCCCCAGCCAGTTGGTGAACAACTGCACGTCGATCTGAACATTCCGGCTGGCAATCCCGCTGTTTCTAACCGACTCGACGCGCAGCGCACTTGCCTGGTTATAGCGCGTCACCATCTGCCCGTTCCAGAGCCCGGCCTGATAGCCGCTCCAGGAGGTTCCCAGTGCCGCCAGCGAGAGCAGGATGGCCGAAAGGGTTTCAATCACCTTCAACCACTGCTCGGTACTCAACCCGAGACGCCCCTCCAGCCGCTCGGCCATCTCGCGTTTTGAGCGCTGGTTTTGCATGGCGCACCTTTCGACCTGATGACCACGGGGCAACCGGGCCGCCCCCGGCCCCTGCCCGGGGAGGGTTGGGAGGGCTTCGCCCTCCCAGGAACTTTTCTGCATCAAACCCGGGGCAACCGGGCCGCCCCCGGCCCCTGCCCGGGGAGGGGTTGGGAGGGCTTCGCCCTCCCAGGAACTCTCTTGATTTGAACGGGACAACCCGGTTGCCCCGCGCCCCCGCCTACCCCAGCGGCGACCCCTCAGGGTCGGCAACGTGAATACGGAACAAAGCCTGGCGCAATTCGCCGTTCACCTGGGCGTACACGGTAATCTCCCACTCGCCGGCCATCTGGTAGACCGAACGGGCTTCGTACTGCCCCGGGCCCACCGGGGTCGCCAGCGGCTGCGCGCCGCTGAGGCAGATCATGTTCATGTCCAGATCGAGGTAGACATTCGCTCCGTCGAGGGGCCGCCCCAGCCGGTCGGTGAGGGTTATTCGGAAGCGTTGGGGCTGGTTGATCTGCGGATCGCGCTGCGTATCGAGGGTGATGGTCATGCCATTGACCGTCTGCTGGGCGCGCACCTGGTCGGGGGCCAGCGGCGGCAAGCTGCCCGGCCCACAGGCGCCGACAATAAGCGCCGCCGCCAGAGCCGCGAGAAGGGCGAGAGCGCGCCAGGCGCCCCGCGCCGACCACAACCGGCTCGCCCTGAGCGGCCAACCCGCCCCACAGCGATGAACGTCACGTCCCGGCACGGGCGCCGGGGGCCTGCCTGCACGCACGGTCAGCCTTCCTTCAACAACTCCCGGACGCCCGCGGCGATCACCTCGGGGGACGTGCCAAAACTGTACACGATACGCAGGCGCCCCTCGGCGTCAATCAAATAGGTCGCCGAGCTGTGATCCACCAGGTAGGCGGCGCTGGTGCCTTCGGGCGTGTTGCGCTTGTAGTACAGCCCGTACTCCGGGCCGATGCGCCGCAGGGTCGCGTCGTCGCCCTGCAGGCCGATGAAATCAGGATCGAAGGCCGCCAGGTGCCGCGCCAGCACCTCCGGGGTGTCCCGCGCTCCGTCGACACTGACAAACACCACCTGCAAGCGTTCGCCGTCGGCGCCAAGCTCCGCCTTCACCCGCTTCAACTCGGAGAGCGTCATCGGGCAAACGTCGGGGCAAAAGGTGTAGCCGAAAAAGAGCGCCACGGGCTTGCCGCGCAACTCGCTGAGGCTCAGATCGCGGCCCAGGCTGCTGGGCAGGGTGAAATCGCTCAGTTGCGCCGGGGGTTCGATGCGCGTGCCCTGCTCCATTGAAGACTCGGAAGCCGGGCCGGGCGCCGGTCGGGCGCAGCCGCCAAGGAGGACCAGGACAAAAATAATGAACAACGATCCCAGACGATGCATAGGTTTTTCCAGTCAGTTGTCGTACAACCCTCCGGGTTGTAATCCAGGAAACCAGGTTTCCCTACGTCCCTCCATGATGGGAGGGGTCTGGGAGGGCTATGCCCTCCCAGACCTCAGGGCTCGTCTCACGGCATCCGCACCGGAGCGTCCACCGTCACCTCGCCAGCGCGTTCGAACTTCAGCGTCAGCCGCACGGTCTCGCCGGCGGCCAGGTCGCGCTTCAATCCGATCAGCATCACGTGGAGGCCGCCGGGCTTCAACTCGACCTGCCCGTTCGCCGGGACGGGGATGCCGCCCACGACCGGCGCCATCTGCATGACATTATCCACCATTTTGCTCTCGTGCAACTCGACCACTTCGGCCACGTCGGTGCTGGCGGAGACCAGCCGGTCGCCGGCGCCGCCACGGTTGACCAGCACCATGTAGGCGGCGCTGGTGCCACCGGCCGGTGTCATATCGGCGCCGCCGTGGCCGCCATGGCCGCCCATCGCGCCCTGCGCGCCCATGCCGGTCATTGTGGCGGCACGCACCCAGGGTTCGTTAACGGTGATCTGCGGCGCCGACGCGCCACAACCAGCCAGCAAGGCCAGGCTCGCCAGGATGAGCACGAGCACGTTTGCCAGTCGCATGATTTCGGCTCCTCTGCATAGAGAATGCGGTAATCCGGCCGCTGTTGTGAACATTGGGAAAACCAGGTTTCCTCACACCCCTGCCCGCGGGGAAGCGCCATCGCGCTTCCCTCCGCGTGGCGCGCAGGGAAACCGGGCCGCTCCAGGAGGGCTTGCCCGTGGGAGAGCTTCAGCCGCCCCAACACCGATGGGTTCAGGGGCAGACCGAACATCCGAGCGAATACCGCCGCTATCGCATCAGGACGCCTCACCGCTCGGCTCCACTCTCCCTTCTCCCGCGTTGCGGGAGCGGGGCAGGGGGTGAGGGTGAACCGGCGCACCCCCATGCCATCCACCGTAGCTGCGCGCATGCGTGCTGTCCGCCCCTGAACGCCGATGGGAGGAGGTCAGGCCAACCAACCGGGTTGCCCCATGCCCCTGCTCGGGTAAGAGCTTCGGCTACCCCGAAGCGGGTCAGGAAAGTCAGGGAAACCGGGCGTTCTCGTACCCCGGCTCGTCGGGAAGCCCGG
This sequence comes from Chloroflexaceae bacterium, assembly GCA_034431835.1. Classification (GTDB taxonomy): domain Bacteria; phylum Chloroflexota; class Chloroflexia; order Chloroflexales; family Chloroflexaceae; genus JACAEO01. The sequence goes on from DAOUDA010000101.1 coordinate 17,715, forward strand.
AGCGCAACCCTCCAGGCTGTCCCCATCCTGATCAGGGGATGCCGGGGCGCGGTGGGGGTGTCGGCGGTGGGAACGGTGGGGAGGGGTGATGCCGCGCGGAGCGCGGGGCGAGGGTCAGCGCCAACGCTGCGGCCAGCGGTAACGGCCACGGCGCCGGGGTAAGGAGTTCGAAGAAGGCCCGAGGCGAGATCGTTGTCGGCGCGTCGGCCCCGGCGATCGTCGCCGCCCGAGCGTGGTGCGCGCCGCAGAGGAACCAGGCGATTGCCGGTCGTTCGGCGCGCGCCTCCAGGAAGCAGTGGAACACGCAGGCGAGGGGCGCGAGCAGGCCCAGTTCAAGAGCGATCAGCAGGCCAAGGGCGCGCGGCAGCCAGCGCCGCGCCGCGCCGCTGCTCCAGGCAACATAGCCGGGCATACGAGGCGTTCCAGCGCGACGGTGGGGAGGCGCTCCCCTTTTTTGCGTGGCATCCATCACAAATGGGACTATACCAGATCGCGCCGCCGCGCTCAAGTTGAGATTGCTTCACTGGCTGCCAGGCGGTGTTGGGGGGTCAGGCGGCCCACCACCGGTTGGAGGGCGGGGAAACCGCGTTGCCCCACCTTCTCAGGTGTAGGGTTTTCCGGCCCATCCTCGCGTCACATTCGCCATCCGGGGCATCGGGACGCCCAACTCCCCCCACTCCACCGTAGGTGGAGTGGGGGGCAGGGGGTGAGGATCGCAAGCGCATTGGAACGCCGAAAACCCCATCTCGCTCGAAAAACCCTGCACCTGAGAGGTTTCCCCACCTCCCCTCCCACCCGAGGGTGGACAAGTGGCCCAACCTCGGGGTTATGCCCCTACACTGCGCTCCAGCGGTCGCGCGGCGTACAGATCGGCCCGGGTCGGGGGTAATTCGACCCGGCCACGGGCGGTCTGCCGGGCGAACAACATCTGCACAATGCCGATCTGCCCGACGCGAAAGCGCCAGGCCGAACTGGCCAGGTAGAGCCGCCAGGCGCGGTACAACTGCTCACCCACCAGCGCCATTGCCTCGGTCTGCCGGGCCTCCAGGCGCCGCCGCCAGTGGTCGAGGGTCAGGGCATAATGCTCGCGCAGGCTCTCCAGGTCGCGCGGCTCGAAGCCGCACGCTTCGGCATGGCTCAGCACCTCCCCGGCGGGCAACAACTCGCCGTCGGGGAAGATGTAGTGTTGAATGAAGGCCCCCTGGCCCCACAGCCTGGCGCCCAGACGACTCAACGCCCCCCGGGGTTGCGGGGCCGCCAGGACGATGCCATGGTTGAGGAACAGGCCGCCAGGGCGGGTATGGCGAAAGGCCGCCTCGAAGTAGGCGCGCATCTGCGCCCGGCCAACGTGTTCGACCATGCCCACGCTGACGACCTTGTCGAACATCTCCGTGGGCGGCAATTCACGATAGTCGCAGATCTCCACTCGACAGCGCCCGCTCAGGCCCGCCGCCGCGATGCGCTCACGGGCAAGCTGCGCCTGCGCCTGGCTCAGGGTGATGCCCAGGGCCTCCACGCCATAACGTTCAGCAGCGTAGCAGATCAACCCGCCCCAACCGCAGCCAATGTCGAGCAGCCGCTCGCCGGGGCGCAGACGCAGCTTCCGGCAGATCAGCTCCAGTTTGGCCTCCTGCGCCTCGTCGAGGGTCTCGCCGCCCGTCGGGAAGTAGGCGCAGGAGTAGACCATGCGCCGGTCCAGCCACAGGGCGTAGAAGTCGTTGCCGAGGTCATAATGGTGGCGCACGGCGGCGCGATCGCGTTCCAGCGAATGGCGCCGCCCCTGGTGGGGAAACCGCCCGTCCGTCCGGGCAACCGGCGGTTCATCGGCGGCGGGCAGGGCCAGCAGGCGCGGCATCACCCGCGCCAGACGCCCCGGCGCGGCCAGCAACGCGCCGAGGTCATCGGCCACCCCGCTGCCGGCGCCAAGATCGCCCTCGATCTCGATGTCGCCCCGCAGATAGGCCTCGGCCAGGGTTAACTCCGACGGGGGGAGAAGCATGCGCCGTAGCGCATCGGGACGGCGCAACACCAGGGTGAACTCGGGCGCCCGGTCGCCCGGCGCCTCACGGCTGCCATCCCAGAAGGCGACGGCGAAGGCGCGCCGTTCCGGGGGACCGAACAGATCCGTCAAGATCTTGCGGCTCAGATCAACCGCATCCGTTGTCGCTTGCTGCGTCGTTGTTTGCCTGGGCGCTTGCAGAAAGTCCATCGTTGGCCCTCCTCCACAGGTACAATACAACCAGCAAGGGGTGTGGATTGAACAATTATATCGAACGATGCGTCATAATGCGTGAAATCCGTCACTCTGACAGGCATTGGGGAAACCTGGTTTCCCCTTTCCCCCGGCTGTTGAGGGAACCAATCGTAGCGTAACCCTCCGGGTTGCGCCCAGGGAGCTTCACCCACCATGGACCACAGCGATCCCGCCCGGCGCGCGGCCGAGTTGCGCGCCGCCATCGAAGAGGCCAACTACCGCTACTACGTCCTCGACGCTCCGACCCTGAGCGATGCCGAGTATGACGCGCTGATGCGCGAACTGCGCGCCCTCGAGGCGGCCCACCCCGAGTTGATCACCCCCGACTCGCCCACGCAACGGGTGGGCGGGGAGGCCAGCGGCCTGTTCGCCAAAGTGCGCCATCCCCAGCCCATGCTCTCCCTCGGCAACGCGATGAACGAGGCCGAACTGCGCGAGTGGCGCGAGAGCCGCGTGCTCAAACTGCTCGGCCCCGGCGTTGCCGTCACCTACGTCGTCGAGCCGAAGATTGACGGCCTGGCGGTGGCCCTCACCTACCGCGACGGGGTCTTCGTCCAGGGGGCCACCCGCGGCGATGGGGAGGTGGGCGAGGATGTCACCGCCAATCTGCGCACCGTGCGCGACATCCCCCTGCGCCTGCGCGACCCCCGGGAGACGGGGCTGCCCCTGGCCAGTCTGATCGAGGTGCGCGGCGAGGTGTACATCCGCACCGCCGATTTCGAGGCCCTGAACGAACGCCTGGCCGCCGCCGGCGAGAAGACCTTCGCCAATCCCCGCAACGCCGCCGCCGGCTCCCTGCGCCAGAAGGACCCCGCGATCAGCGCGGCGCGGCCCCTGCGCTTCTTCGCCTACGGTGTCGGCCCCTTCGAGGGCGTCGCCCTGACCGGCCAGTGGCAGACGCTCCACTACCTGCGTGCCCTCGGCTTCCCGGTCAACGCCGATGCCCGCCACTTCGAGGACTTCGAGCAGGTCATCGCCTACTGTCGCGAGTGGATGGCCCGCCGCGACCAGCTCCCCTACGAGGCCGACGGCATCGTGATCAAGGTGGACGACTTCGAGCAGCAGCGCGCCCTGGGCGCGGTGCAGCGCGAGCCGCGCTGGGCGGTGGCTTTCAAGTTCCCCGCCCGCGAGGCCGTCACGCGCCTGCTCAACATTACGGTTAACGTGGGCCGCACAGGGGTGGTGACCCCCAACGCCGAACTGGAGCCGGTGGTCATCGGCGGGGTGACCGTGCGCAACGCCAGTCTCCACAACGCCGATTACATCGCCGAGCGCGACATCCGCATCGGCGACTATGTGGTTGTGCAGCGGGCCGGTGATGTCATTCCCTACGTGGTAGGGCCGGTGCTGCACCTGCGAACCGGCGCCGAACGGCCCTGGGTCTTCCCCACCCACTGCCCGGCCTGCGGCACGCCCCTGGAGCGGCAGCCCGGCGAGGCGGCCTGGCGCTGCCCCAACTTCGGCATCTGCCCGGCCCAACTGGTGCGCCGGGTCGAGCACTTCGTCAGTCGCGGGGCGATGGACATCGCCGGCATTGGCGAGCGCCAGGCCGAGTTGTTCGTGACATTGGGCTGGATCAACGATGTGGCCGACCTCTACAGCCTGAGGCCGGAGCATTTCCAGGGCGTCGAGGGTTACGGCCCCAGACGGGTGGCCAATCTGCTGCGGGCAATTGAAGAGTCGAAGCAGCGGCCCCTGGAACGGCTGATCATCGGCCTGGGCATTCGCTACGTCGGGAGCGTGGCCGCCGCGGCCCTGGCGGCCCACTTCGGCAGCCTCGACGCGATCATGGCCGCCAGTCAGGAGGAACTCCAGGCCATTGACGGCATCGGCCCGGTGGTGGCCGCCAGCGTGGTGGACTTCTTCAGTCGTGAGGAGGAGCGGCGCGTGGTGGAAAAGCTCCGCGCCGCGGGGGTGCAGTTGAGCGGCGGCGCCCCGCGCCCGAGCGTCGGCGCCAATCTCGCCGGCAAGACCTTCGTGCTCACCGGCGCCCTGCCGACGCTGACCCGCGATCAGGCCAGCGAGCTGATCACCGCCCACGGCGGCAAGGTCACCGACAGCGTCAGCAAGAAAACCAGCTATGTGGTGGCCGGGGCCAATCCGGGGAGCAAACTGGCCAGAGCCGAGGAACTCGGCGTGCCCGTGCTCGACGAAGCGGGCCTGCTGGCGCTGATCGGCGCCGGTGACGGCAACATCTAAGGCGAGCGGTCCCTCCCTCCGACCCCCAAACACAGGAGGGGCAACCGGCCGGTCCGCAAGCTGGAAGGGCGCCTCCGACAGGGAGAGGCAGAGTTACGCACCAGCCTGGCGCTCTACGCGGAACTGAACGAGCCGGCGCCGCTGGCGCTGGCCGAATGCCGCCTGGCGCTCTGCATGCTCCACCAGGGCAGGCTCGCGGAGGGTCTGGAGCGTGCCCATCGCGCCGTTGCGGGAGGCGCGCAGGTCGGCGAGGCTATTCAGGCGCTCCTGGCCCTGGGGCTGGGCCAGTGGGCCGCGAGGGACCTCGCGGCCGCCGGCGCGAGCCTGGAAGCCGGCATCAGCCTCTGTCGCCGGCACGGGTTGACCACGACCCTGGGCCTGCTCCTGGCCGCCCGGAGCGGCGTGGCACACGACGACCCGCGGCGGGCGCGGGCCTGGGCGCGGGAGGCATTGCGGATCGCGCTGGAGCGGCGCAACCGCCTGGTGCTGGCCCTGCTGTTCACCAACGCTGCCGCGCTGCTCCTGGCGCTGGGGCGTCCGGAGCGCGCCGCCGAGGCGCAGGCCCTCGACGCCGCCGGGCCGTTCTGGGGCGCCTCGGAGTTGATCGCCCCCCGGCGCGCCGCAACCCTGGCAACCCTGCGCGCCATGCTCGACCCGGAGGCCCTGGCGGCTGCCCTCGACCGCGGCCACGCCCTCGACCCCTGGACCGCCGCCGGGCAACTGGTGGAGGAGTTGGCGGTGGAAGAGTAAGGCGATTTTGGATTTTGGATTCTGGATTTCCGTACTGGCAATCCAAAATCCAATTATCCCTGCCGGTCCATACGCCTGATCCAGGCCCCCGGATTGCGGATCTCCTCCAGGGTAGGCAGGTTCTCGGGCCGCTCCCAGACGCGGGCGGCGAAGGCCACCCCACGAGTCTGAGTCACCGCGTTGACGAAGGCCTCGCCCTGCTGGTACTGGATCAGCTTCAGATCCATGCCCGTAATCCGGTTTATCAGCACCTCGAGGACGGTCTTATTCGCCTGGCGCTGGGCGACGCGCTGTTCGATCTGCTCGAAGCTGGGGAGCAACTGCCGGCCCACGACGTTCATCACGTGGTTGCCATAGCCCTCGACCAGCGACATCAGCGCCTGGAGTTGCGCGAAGATCCGCCGCTGCTCGGGGGTAAGCATGGTCTCGATCCAGTGCTGGCCACTGGTGAGGCCCTGGGCGATGCGCACCAGCAACTGCGGCAACCCGCTGTCGAACCGTTCCAGTTGCAGGTTGAGCTGATCAAAATACTGCTGGAGCAGATCGCGGAAATGCTGGCGCACCCAGGGATAGGCCTCGAACTCAAACACGTGCGTCGCCTCGTGCAGGGCGATCCAGAGGCGGAAATCCTCGTCGTTGAGGCCGAGTTGCTGCTGGACGCGCGCGATGTTCGGCTCGACGAAGTAGAGCGCGCCCCGGGCAGCGGGATCGGGCGAGAGGAGACTCAGATCGTACTGGCCCAGCACGCGGCGGGCCAGGTAGCCGAGCAGCAAGCCCAGTTGCGCACCGAGGAACCTGCCATTCAACTCGCCGAAGAGCACGGCGCTCATCCCGCGTCCTCCACCGTTCTGCTCGTAGATCTCCTCGATCGGGCGGAACAACTGCTCAAACGACGCGAAGTTGGCTTCCAGCCACTCGCGCCGGTCATGGACGTAGACCCGACTGATCGGCTGAGGCAATTGCACCCCCAGGTACTCGGCGATCAACGGCTCACTGCGCTTCACGAGGCGAAAATACTGGTCGTGGCGATAGGCGCGGTTCACCACCGGGGCCTGCTCCCACTGGGCCACGCGCAGGGCCATATCGCGGGCCTGCTCCCAGTCAATCAGCCGCGGCGGGCGGTAGCTCTCGCTGCGTGTGCGGCTCTCGATATAATGACGCGCGGCGGCGCCCGCAACCACGCCCATAAGAAGGATGGCGCCAAGCCGGCGAAGCTCACTGCCAGGTGTAGACACAGGCAAGTCCTTTCTAATGTGAACGCGGCTACGCCGCGTCTCGTCTCATGCCCCTGCCGGCTGGAGAGCCGTTCGTCTTGCGACGCAGGGTATTAAGAAATAGTGTAACACGTTCACAAGTGTCGTGTCCAACGGCTGAAGCCAGGGCTTAAGCAACATCCGTCTCCGACAGCGGGGTGTGGGGCGGCTGCGCCGCCCCACAGGATTTTGGTTTTGGCGGCTACGCTGCCAAAACCAGGGAAAACCCGGGGTTTGGGGCAAGCCCCAAAGACTTCGCAACCGCCCTCCTCAGGTCTCAGTACCTGTTCAGATTTACCGCAGAGCGCGCAGAGGATGAAGGTTTTGAAAGCCCTCCGCGCCCTCTGCGGTGCGAACGTGTTCGGTAGATGTGAACACTATCAGGTCTCACGTGGTTTGACATCCCCCACTCAGGGTGGTATACTTTTTGATGTTGCGGGCGCATAGCTCAGTTGGGAGAGCGCGACAATCGCACTGTCGAGGTCCGGGGTTCGAATCCCCGTGCGTCCACAGGGTCGGGGCCATAGCTCAGTTGGGAGAGCGCAACACTGGCAGTGTTGAGGTCAGCGGTTCGAGCCCGCTTGGCTCCACCAGACCGAAGAGAGCCGTCGCATAGATGTGCGGCGGCTCTTTGCATGGTCCGTGCTTGGTGATGCCAACGGATCCTGGCGCGGTTCCAGACGATCTCTTCCTCTTCGCGCATCAGCCCGACGGCGCCGTATCCAGCGGCAACATGCCTGGTGCGCAAGCTATGGCGTTTCTCGAAGAGATTGACCTGCAATGACGATGGCACGAGTGCAGCGAGCCACACCGCTCAGTCTCCTCAGTGGATCAAGCATTGCGGTCAGCGTTCTAAAATCCGCAATCAACCCTTTGCGCCCTACGCCGCATTGTGATAGATTAAGCGCTGGTAGCATTGCAGACTCAAGGTAGAAGCACATGCGCATCGCGATGATCGTCCACGGCGGCGCCTGGGCCATTCCCGACGAGCAGGTGGAGGCCCATCTGGCAGGCTGCCGTGCCGCCCTTGCCGCCGGCTGGGCCATCCTCGAACGCGGCGGGTCGGCGCGTGACGCCTGCGAAGCCGCCGTGCGCCTGCTGGAAGATGATCCCACCTTCGACGCCGGCGCCGGCTCGCACCTCACCGCCGCGGGAACGGTTGAACTCGACGCCGCGATGATGGACGGGCAAAGTCTGCTCTACGGCGCCGTGGCCAACCTGCGCCGCGTGCGCAATCCGATCAGCCTGGCGCACCGTCTGCTGCAAGGTCCGGCCACCTTTCTGGTCGGCGAAGGCGCAGAACACTACGCCGCCGCCCAGGGTATCTCCCTGTGCGACAATAGCGAACTGGTGGTCGAACGCGAGCGCAAGCTGTGGGAAGCGTGGCGCGCCAGCCAGGCCGCGACCGCCAATAGCGGCGCGCAGCACGCCCTGGGCAGAGGCGATACGGTGGGCGCCATCGCTCTCGACCAGAGCGGCAACCTGGTTGCCGCCAACTCAACCGGCGGCACGCCCTTCAAGCTCCCCGGACGGGTCGGCGACACGCCGTTGATCGGCTGCGGCCTTTACGCCGACGCGCAGATCGGCGGCGCCATATGCACCGGATGGGGTGAAGCGATCGTGCGCGTCGCCCTGGCCCGCCGCGTGGTTGACATGCTCGAACGGGGCCTGCCGCCCCAGGCCGCCGCCGAAGCCGCAGTGCGCATCCTCAACCGCCGCGTTACCGGCGGCGCCGGCGGTTGCATCGTCCTCACGCCCGATGGCCGGCCCGGGTTGGCCTGGAACACCCGCCGCATGGCCTATGCCTACCGCAGCGGCGCTGGTGATCCAGTGTATGGGGTATGAAGCTGGCGGTTGAGAGGGTTTCCCCGCCGACAGGAAGATTCTGGGATGGCTGCACTCTCATAGATCGTCGTTGGACCTCTGGATATCTGGATAACTCTTAATACAAAATTAACATACACTTGCTCAGCATTTAATCTCAAACGGCTAAGATGCTGACGTTAGCGCAGGTGCACTCATCAGAAAGTCACGCTGCTTATGTCCCTGAGAGACAGGTTTTTGAAGGCCAGCGCAGACTGCTTTCTGGTCAGGCATCCTCACGCTACGCGTGCGGTACACCACCGGGGTGTTCCGCAATGGCAAGCTTAGTGGAGGTTATCGGCATGTCTCGTGTTCGCACTCTGACGGCACTGCTGGCGTTTGCGCTGCTGCTGCCCATCCTCGCGGCCTGTGGCGGCGGCGCTGCCACAGCTCCGACCACCGCTCCTGCTGCTCCCGCTACAGAAGCTCCGGCGCCTACGGCGCCACCGGCGCCCACCGCGGCACCCACTGCCGCCCCTGCTCCTACTGCGGCGCCGACCGCCGCGCCCCCGCCTACCGCCGCCGGTGGAGCGGCGGTTACCCTCCCGGAAATTGATCCGGCCACAGTGACCGGAAACATCATCATCGCCGGCTCGAGCACCGTCTTCCCCCTCACCGAGCGCATGGCCGAACTCTTCAAGGAAGATGGCTACACCGGCCAGATCACCATTGACAGCATCGGCACCGGCGCCGGCTTCGAGCGCTTCTGCACCGCCGCCGAGACCGATATCTCCAATGCCTCACGCCCGATCAACGACAAGGAGAAGGCCGCCTGTGAGGCCAGCGGTCGCCCGGCGATCGAGTTCCGCGTCGGTACCGATGCCCTGGCAATTGTCGTGTCGGCGGAGAATGACTTCGTTGAGGATCTGACCGAAGCTCAGATCGCCGATATCTTCTCGGGCAAGATCAAGACCTGGAACGAGGTCGATCCCGGCTTCCCCAATCAGCCGATCCAGCTCTTCAGCCCCGGCACTGACTCGGGCACGTTCGACTACTTCGTCGAGCACTTCTTCGAGAAGGATCCCGCCCCCATTCTCGGCGCCAATCCGCAACTCTCCGAGGACGATAACGTCCTCGTGGCCGGCATCGAGGCTTCGCCCTATGCCATTGGCTACTTCGGCTACGCCTACTACCAGGAGAACCGCAGCCGTCTGAAGATCCTCAAGGTTGACGGGGTCGAGGCCAGTGAAGAGAATGTCGAGAACGGCACCTACTCGGTGGCGCGCCCGCTCTTCATCTACTCTGCCGCCAACATTATGGCCGAGAAGCCGCAGGTGGCCGCCTTCATCAACTTCTACCTGACCAACGTTAACGACGAGATCCGCGATGTGGGCTACTTCCCTGCCAGTGTCGAGGCGCTCAACAAGGCCAAGCAGAACTGGCTCGATGCTCAAAAGTAGTAGCCTGCCCGACAGCAGTGTGGGGGGGTTCCCCACACTGCTGTCTGTGGGAGGGTCTGGGAGGGTACAACTCTCCCAGAAAATCCCTTGTTTGTCCCAGTAGCGTGTGATAGTCGCGTGGGCAACGCAGGGCAATGGTCTAAGGGGAAAGGTTCATGGCAGATCAGGTACAGGCCAGTGCGCAACGCGCAGTTGCTGCCAGCCGCGCCGAGCGTGTAATCGATCTACGGAAACGTCCGCGGATCGGCGAATCGATCATTCAGACAACACTTTTTATTTGCGGATTTATTTCGATTTTCACCACCATAGGAATCGTGTTCGTGCTATTCGAGGAGTCCCTTGCATTCTTCGCCGATCCCGCGGTCACGCTGGTCGAGTTCTTTACCAACACGGTCTGGCAGCCGCAGATTGAGCAGTTCGGCATCCTTCCACTGGTGAACGCGACCTTGATGGTCGCCTTCATTGCCATGTGCGTGGCGATCCCGCTGGGACTTGGCACGGCCATCTATCTGAGCGAATACGCCTCCGAGCGGGCGCGGGCCATTCTTAAGCCGGTCGTCGAACTGCTCGCCGGCATTCCCACCGTCGTCTATGGCTACTTTGCCCTGACCTTTATCACCCCTATTCTGCGCGGGGTCTTCGGCCAGGAGGTTGTTTCGATTTACAACGTGATGTCAGCGGGCCTGGTAGTAGGCCTGTTGATTACCCCCATCGTGGCGACCCTGAGCGAAGATGCGTTGAGCGCCGTGCCTGGCCGGCTCCGCCAGGCCAGCTTCGGCCTGGGCGCCACCAGGTGGGAGACGGCGATCCGCATTGTGGTGCCTGCCGCCCTGTCCGGCATTCTGGCGGCCTCGATCGTTGCGATGTCGCGTGCGGTCGGGGAAACCATGGTCGTGGCCCTGGCCGCTGGCGCCAGCCCCAATCTGACCTGGAACCCCTTCCAACCCGCCGAGACTATGACCGGTCACATCGCCCGCATTTCCGGCGGTGATCTGAGCTACGGCAGTATTGACTACAAGTCGATCTTCGCCATCGGCCTGGTGCTCTTCTTCATCACCCTTGGCCTCAATATCGCCAGCCGCCAGATCGTCCGCCGCTTCCGGGAGGTATACGACTGATGAGCGCAGAGATCAACGCGTCGGGAGAGCGTTCCACCGGCAAGCTCCCGCAGGGCCAGGCGGTGCGCCAGAACGTTGCCCAGCGCCAGCGCCGCGGACGGGTCTGGGAGGTGGTGCTGTTCGCCAGCACCGTGGTGGGCATCGTGATCCTGGTGATGCTTGCCTTCAACATCATCAATGACGCCTTTGGCGGCATCGCCGTGCAGTCGGTCATCGAAGAGGAAGAATTGATCGATGGCCGCCCGTTGGAAGCGCTGTCCCAACAAGAACTGGTCGGCATCCTGGAAACGAACCTGCGCTCGCGCGTGCTGCGGAACCTCGAACGGGAGCGCCCGCTCGCCGAGCGCAGCAATGACGAGCTGATTGATATTATTAATCAGGAAATCATCAAGCCCGAGGTAGTGGCCATCTACCCGCTCTCGGAGTTCCTCTTCAACCGCCCCGCTATCGAAGCCGAACTGGCCGAGGCCTTCCCACGGGCCGAATTGCAGTTCAAGAACTGGCTCAACTGGAACTTCATTACCAGCCCGATGTCGAGCAACCCGCTCCAGGCTGGCATCCGCACCGCCATTCTCGGCACGCTCTTCCTCCTCTTCCTCACCATCTTGATCGCCTTTCCGTTGGGAGTCGGCGCTGCTATCTATCTTGAAGAGTACAATACCGACAAGCCGTTCGACGAACGCTCACCGGTTGGTCGCTGGCTCAACCGCGCCATTCAACGCACCACCGGTTTGATCGAAACCAATATCTATAACCTGTCGGGTGTACCCTCGATTATCTACGGCATCCTCGGCCTGGCGATCTTCGTGCGCGCGCTCGAACCAGTTACCAGTGGCGCGGTTTTCGGAGTTAACGAGGGTGGGACCGCCAATGGCCGCACGATCCTCTCGGCCGCGCTGACCATGTCGCTCCTGGTACTGCCGGTGGTGATTATCTCCTCTCAGGAGGCCATTCGCGCCGTCCCCAGTTCGCTACGCCAGGCCAGCTACGGCCTGGGGGCCACCAGGTGGCAGACGGTCTGGAAGATCGTGCTGCCCAATGCCCTGCCCGGTATTCTCACTGGTACGATCCTGGCCATCTCCCGCGCCATCGGAGAAACCGCCCCCCTGATCGTGATCGGCGCTTCTACCTTCATCGTGACCGATCCGAGCGGTCTGTTCTCCAAGTTTACCGTGCTGCCGCTCCAGATCTACAACTGGACCTCGCGCCCCCAGGAGGAGTTCCGGGCCATCGCGGCGGCGGCAATTATCGTCCTGCTCATCCTCCTGCTTTCACTGAACGCGGCGGCGATTATGCTGCGTAATTACCTCCGTTCCAAGAGGGTCTCATTATGACAAGTGTAGCTCATGACACGAAATACGCGATCGAAACGCGAGATATGCACATCTACTACGGGGCCTTTCGCGCCGTAAAGGATGTTACGTTTGGGATCCAACGCAATAAGATCACCGCCCTCATCGGCCCGTCGGGCTGCGGCAAGTCCACGGTGCTGCGCTCGTTCAATCGCATGAACGATCTTATTCCCGGCGCCCGCACCGAAGGCGAGGTGCTCTACCACGGCCAGAATCTCTACGGCCCCGACGTGGACGCCGTACAGGTGCGGCGCGAGATCGGCATGGTGTTCCAGAAGCCCAATCCCTTCCCCAAGAGCATCTACGACAACATCGCCTATGGCCCGCGCATCAATGGCTGGAAGGGCAGCAAGGCCGAGATGGACGAACTGGTTGAACGGGCCCTCCGTGGCGCGGCCCTCTGGGACGAGGTCAAGGACGATCTCAAGAAGAGCGGCCTGGCCCTCTCCGGCGGTCAGCAGCAGCGCCTCTGCATCGCGCGCGCCCTCGCCGTTGAACCCGAAGTGATCTTGATGGACGAACCCTGTTCGGCTCTCGATCCGATTTCGACCCTTAAGATCGAAGAGTTGATGTTCGAACTCCGTCAGAACTACACGATCGTGATCGTGACCCACAATATGCAGCAGGCCGCCCGCGCCTCCGACTATACCGCCTTCTTCCTCATGGACAAAGACGACCGCGCTGGTCAGTTGATCGAGTACGATACGACCAATAACATCTTCCAGAATCCGAAGGATAAGCGTACCGAGGAGTATATCTCGGGGCGGTTCGGGTAGTCCTCCGCGATCGTTTCGCCCGCGGCGGCAGACTTGTTCTGGCTTCGCCAGGGCGCGTATCCGCCGCGGGCGAAAGAGCGGCTTGCGGGGAGGCTACGCCTCCCCACGCCCCTCCAAAGGGGCCGGAACGTATTTCATCTGCACTCTAGCGCCGCCTCCAGCACCGCCGCCGTGACCGCGTGATGCCGGTACGGCGGCGGCGTTCGCCTGGGGTAGGTGCGGTTGCTGAGCACCACCAGGGCCAGTCCTCGCGCGGGCACGCCCACCATTGCCGGCCCGGTGAAGCCGGTGTGGCCAAAGCTCCCCGCCGGCGCCGCGCCCATGAAGTTCGTCCGGTCGAGCATCCAGCCCAGGCCCGTCCGCGTCGGCGCGCCGCTCAATGCCGGCAAGCCCCCGGTATGGTCGCGCAGCGCCGCGGCCACGGTGGCCTCCCGCAGCACCTGTCGCCCCTCCCACGCGCCTCCCTGCAACCACATGCGTAGCAGCCGCTCCAGGTCGCTCACCGTGCTGAACAACCCCGCATGGCCCGCCACGCCCCCCAGGGCATAGGCGCTTTCGTCGTGCACCACCCCATGGACCAGGCCGCGCCAGTCCGGCTCGACTTCCGTCGGCGGAATGCGCGCCCGTAGCGCCGGGGGCGGGCAAAAGCCGGTTTCGCGCATCCCCAGCGGCTCAAGGATCAACGCGCCGATGGCCGCGTCGAGCGGCATGCCGGCCAGCGCGCTCACCACTTCACCCAGCAAGAAGCTGTTGATGTTGGTGTAGGCCACCACGCTTCCGGGCGGGCGCGCCGGTGTGACCCCGTACACAGTGGCGCGAATGCCCTCCGGGCCAAGGGCGCGCAGCACCGAGAGCCGCGCGTCCAGCCCCGAGGTGTGCGTCAGCAGATGGCGCACCAGCACCTGATCCGCTTGCAGGTGGGGCAGGTAGCGCCGCGCCGGGGCCTCCAGGTCGAGCAACCCGGCATCGTGCAGCGCCAGGGCGGCGCTGGCCGTGAAGACCTTGGTGAGCGAGGCGATGTCGAAGATGTCCGTCGGAGACAGGGGGCGCGACCCCGGCGCGGCGTACATCGTGGCGCCGTAGGCGGCGTGGTGCAGCCGCGCCCCCTCGCGGGCCACCAGCACCACGGCGCCCGGAAAAATCTGCCCGGCGATGGCCCGGTGGATCAGGTGGTCGATCTCGGCCTGCATCACGGTCGCACGAAGACCCCGCGCCGCACGGCGATCTCCAGCACCCACAGCCCGAGCGCCAGACCGAGCAGCCAGGGCCACAGTCCCTCGGGCGCCTCCAGCGCCCGCGTGGCCGGTGTCCCCGCCTGGCTCAGATCGGCCAGCACCGCGCCGCCGGTAGCCGCGGCGATGGACTCCAGCAGCGCCCGGCCCTCGGCGAGGTCACCCTGTTGGCGATACTCCGGCGCGATGGGCTGCACGAAGCCCACGTCACGCTGTTGCAGGCGGCCCTCGTGGACCAGCGCCACCGAGACCAGGTAGGCCCCCGGCGCGGGCAGCACCAGATCCTGCGTGTAGCGACCAGGCGCCGTCTGCGGCACATCGAAGGCGCGCTGCCCGCCCCCGGGCAAAGTTACCCGCGCGTTCACCGTAGCCAGGTCGAGCGGAGCGCCCCCCGGCTGCAAGGCGTCCACCACCAGGCGCGCCCCGCCGGAACGGGACTCGATCCGCACCTGGAGCGGTCCACTGTCGGGTTCGGGCAGGGTGTAGCGCACCGTCTGCGCCCAGAAGTGCTCGAAGCCTTCCCAGCGCGTCCAGGCCGCGGCCCACGGCTCGCCGGCCGTCGGCGTCCAGGCCACGGCGCGCCCAAGCCCGTACTGCCAGACGGCCAGCAGCGGGTCATCTTCGGGCGAGCGCAGCACCACATCCGCCACGGGGCGGGCGGTGGTAGCCACATAGCCGGCAAGGTCGGGCAATTCGGCGGGGGCGAAGTCGCGCACGATGGGATGCGGGTGGTCAAGGGTGGGCGGCACCACGCCCTCGACCACGGGCGCCGAGCGGGCAATCTCGCTCTCCAGCAGGGTGAGCCGGGGGATGTCCTCGGGACGATCGGCGAAGTAGTAGCGCCCGGCGCCCCAGCGGGCCAACTGGTCGAGCAAGGCGGTATCGGCGTCTTCGCCAATCGCGATGGTGGAGAGGGTGATCTGCTGATCACGGGCCGTCTGCACCAGACGCTCGTAGTTGGCCATGTTGTTGGTAAAGCTGCGCCCATCGGTCAGCAGCACGGCGTGACGCAGGCTGGAGGGTTGCCTGGCCAGGGCCGGCAGGCCCTCGGTCAAGGCCAGTTCAATGTCGGTGCCGCCGCCACTGGGCAGATCCAGGATGGCCTGCTGAATGGCCGCCAGGCTGGCGCCCTCTCCCACCTGCTGGAACGGCACCACCCAGAGTTGCCCGGTGTCGAAGGCCAGCACGCCGATGCGATCCTCGGGCTTGAGGCTCTCGGTCGCCATGATGGCGGCCTCCCTGGCCATATCGAACTTGCTAACTCCCACCGCGGCGGTCATGCTCGCCGAGCGGTCCACAATCAGCAGCAGCGCGATCTCGGTGCGCCGGGGGCGCGGCGGCGGTTCCATCGTCACCGGCAGTATCTCCTCCAGGGGCGTGTCTTTGTAGGCCCCCAGGGTGAAGGAGTTGCGCCCGCCAATCGCCACCAGCCCGCGTCCCTCGCTGCGCACCATTTCGCGAACGCTGGCCATCTGGTCGAGACTCAGGGCCGCGGCGGTTACATCCACCAGCACCACGCCGTCGTAGGCCGCGAGGTCAACCAGGCGCGAGGGCATCTCGGCGGGCTGCACCCGGCGCGTCTCGATCCCCTGCCGCCGCAGGGCGTCGCCCAGCAAGGCCGCTTCATCGTCGCTCGCGGCCACGAGCAACACCTGTGGCGGCGGGTTGACCTGAGCGACGGCCGCGGCGCGGTTGTTGGCGCCGAAGGTGTCGCCCGCCGGGGCCTCAAGTTCGGCCCGCAGCCGGACGACGCCCACCGCCCCGGCGGTGTGCGAGAAGGAAAAGACTTCCTCGCCGGGGGTCAGCACTACCTCCTCATCACCGAGCAGGACCTCGCCCTCCCACAGACGCAGGCGCCCGCTCACCTGCGCGCCGGTGGAGCGCACGTTGATCTCGATCGGATACGTTTCCCCCAGGCGCAGGGTACGCGGTACGTTCAAGCCCGTAATCGCCACCTCCGGCGCCACGGCGGGCGCCACGTGGGCCACGTCCACCCGCACCCCGGCCCGCGCCGCCAGGCGGGCCTCGACCAGCGCATCCGGCGAGGTGGCGAGGCCATCGGAGACCAGGATGACCTGGCCGCCGCCGGGCAACAGCGCCCGCGCCGCGCGCAGACCCGCTGCCAGGTCGCTGCCGCCCGGATCGAGGGCCGCGGATGGCCCTGCGCCCTCCTCCTCTCCGGCGCTGACCACGTTCGCGCCAAAATACAGCACCTTCACCCCGGAACCGGCGCTCTGTACCAGTTCCGCGACCTGTGTTCGCAGCGCCGCGCGCGCGCCTTCCGAGAGACTGTCCGACTGATCCACCAGGAGCACCAGCGCGCCCTCGGGGGGCGGGGCCGTTCCGATGAGGGGGTCGGCCAGGGCCAGGATCAGCAGGGTCACGGTCAACAGGCGCAGCGCGAGCGCCATCGCCGGTACGCGCACACCGTGCCAGCGCCAGAATAGTACAAACGCGGGCAGGGTTAGCAGGAGCCAGAGCAACTGGGAATTACGGAGGATCATCCGCGTTCAGCTTTCGGCAAAACCCCGTGACCGGCGGGCATGCACATACACCCACTCGGCGAGGATCACGATCAGCGCGACCCCCACCAGCCACGGCCAGAGCGGTTGCGCGGCGTCATCACGCTCGCGACGCGCCAGCGGCGCCGCCACCGGCTCGGGCATGGGTCGGGGTCGCAGATCGGACTCAAAGGCCGCTCCGGCATTCACCCCGACCTGGGCGGTGTACAGCCGCTGGGCGCCTGCCAGTTCCACCAGGGTGTAACGACCGGGTTGGTCAAAGGTGACCAGCGCGCGACCTTCCGGGCCGATTGTTAGCGGCGTTGTGGCACCATCGGGCGCCGTCACCTCCACCGTGGTCGCCCGGGGATCCACCGGCAGGCTCAGCGTCGCCCCGGCCACCACCGAACCCGGCGCTGCGGGCGGGATCAGATCGCGCGCGGTGCGGGCCACCAGCAGGGGAAAGGCCAGCCGCGTCGTCAGGTTACCCTGCGCGAGGTCGAAGGTCCAGACGGTGATCGCGCTACCGGGGGCGCGCCAGCGGAAGATCAACGGCTGGCCGGCGCGGCTCAGCAGCGTGACGGCCTCGGCGGGAGGGGCCACCGGCGTCGCCGGACCGAACTCCACCGCCCCCAGGCTGATCCCCTCAAAGAGAGCCGCCCCCGCCGGGGTGATGGCCACGTCACCGGAAGCCGGCGCGGGAGGTCCCGCGGCGAGCAGGGTCGTGTCGCGTGGCGGATGGATGGCCAGCACGCCGCCGGAGGGCCAGACCGCCGGCAGATACCCGTCGAAGACGGTCAAATCCGCGGCATTGCCCCGATACTCGGCCGGGGCCACCACCGTAAGCTCCAGGCCAGGCACGGCGCGCAGGGCCCGTTCCAGGGCCGCCGGCTGCCCGGAAACCAGCAGCGCGCGCGTAGGACGGTACGCGGCCAGACTTAGCTCGGCGCGATCATCGGCGGGCAGGGGGTCGTTGCCATCCAGTTCCGCGCGCAGGAACCCGATGCCCTGCGGCGCCGTCCACGTCAACTCGACCTCGCCATCGGGCTGCAAGGTCACCGGGCGGGTATCGAGCAGGGTCCCGTCACCGTACAGACGCACCACCGTGCGTAGCGCCCCGCCGCCGTAGTTTACCACCCGGGCATAGACCTGGACCAGGCCGGCGCTGGAACGGGGTCGCGCCGCGAAGGTGACGATGGCGCGATTGTCCAGATCGCCACCAACTGTCTCCCAGCGGAGGGGAACGGTTGTCCCACGCGCGGCAAGTTCGCCGGCAAGGACCGGGAGGGCCGCGTCGGTCAGCACCACGATCTGCGCGTCGGGACGGCCCTGCAGGGAGGCCTCGGCCAGGGTCAGCGCGCCCGCCACATCGCTCCCCACCCCGGCGGGTTGCAGCCTGGCGAGAGCGGAAACGAGCCGAGGGCTGGCGCTGGTGTCGCTGTCAAGCACCTGCGCCTGCGGGCCGGCGGAAATCAGGGTGACGCTGCCCCCGCCCGCTGCGCCCAGGAGCGCCTGCGCGCGGACCCGCGCGGCCTCGAGGCGGCTGCCGCCGGTACCAGGCGCCGGGGCGGCCATGCTGATCGAGGTGTCAATGACCAGGGCCAGATGCCGCTGGCCCCCGAAGCCAATCAGGTCCCACTGCGGGCGCGCCAGGGCCAGGGCCAGCAGGGCGGCGGCGAGGAGGTGCAGCAGCAACAGGAGCGTGATCGACAGCCGGCGGCGCTGGCGCGCGGCGTGGCTCTGGGGCAACAACTGCCAGAGCAAGAGTGAGGGCACGATCACCCGCCGGCGCCGCTCGCGCAGCATGTGCAGAAAAACAATGACCGGCAAGGTCAGCAGCGCCAGTAACCCGAGGGGGGCGAGCAAACTCATCTCCGTGCCTTACGACAGCAGGCGGCGCGCGTGCAGGTAGGGGATCACCTGCCGTTCGAGGGGCCAGTGGCTCAGTATCGGCGCGTAGCGGACGCCGCGGCGGGCGCACAACCGGGCGATCCCCTCCCGCCATTGGCGCACGGCGCGGGTATAGGCGCGCAGGGTGGCGTCATCGAGCGTCACTGCCAGGCGCTGGCCAGTTTCGCTATCTTCGAGTTCCAGCGGCCCCTGCAGGCGCGGGTCCAGATCGCGCTGGTCGAGCAGGTGCAGGACCAGCACCTGCCAGCGCGGCGGCGCCAGGGCCCGCAAGCCTTCCTCCAGCCCATCAGCTGCCAGCAGATCGGAGCACACCACCAGCAACCCGCCCTGGGGGCGCCGACGGGCGTAGTCGGCAAGAACCGCGCCCACCCGTGTATCGGACTGGGGAGCGATGCGCTCGATAAAGCCGAACATGTCAACCACACGGCTCTTGCCCTGAGCGGGGCCAAACGGTCGCGCCACCTGCGGACCGAAGGGCGCCACGTGCAGACGGTCGCTGTGGGCGAGGGCGAGGTAGCCCAGGGCGCCAACCAGTTGCTGGGCCAGGCGCAGGCGCGGCGGACTACCCACGGTCATGCTCCGCGAGGCATCGATCAAGAGGTGCACGTGCACATCCTGTTCGGCCTCGCCAAGCTTCACCAGCACCTGCTCCTGGCGCGCATAGGCGTTCCAGTCCACGTAGCGCACATCATCGCCGCGGGTGTAGGGGCGATGTTCGCTGAACACGGTGGTTGGCAGGCGACGACGGCTGGGATGTTCGCCGCTGGAGGGATTGCCGCGCAGAGTGCGCTGAGCCTGAAGGCTCAGGCGTTCGAGGCGCCGCAGGAAGACCTCGTCGAACAACGGCCCATCGGAGCGGGTCTCGGCAGTGCTCGGTTTGCGCGACGCGGCTGGCTTACGGCGAAAAATAGTCTTGAACCACATCACGGAGATCCCCGGGAATACGCAGCGGGTCGGCCTCAACCACGATCCGCTCGCTACTCGGGCTACCACGCGCGAACCCCCCCGTCCCTGCCGGGCCGCCAGCGCCTGCGGACTGGTCGGCGGCGCCGGGCGCCGGCACGTCACCAGGGCCAGCGCCGGCCAGTTCGAGAGGCACGCCATCAACGCCGAGGCGCTGGCTACGCTCGCGCTGCTGTCCGGGCAGACTACCCTGCCCGGCGCCCCCGCCACTCGCGCCCGGCCGGCCCGTCTGCTCCGCCGGGAACTGGCCGGCCTGCGCCCCCGCGCCGGCCTGCTCGACCAGTTCCGCCAGGCGCTCCAGGGCCCCGGCCGCCTCGGATTCGCCAGCGCCAAGGTCATCGGCGATCCGTTCAACCTGGTCGGCAAGGCCGGGGTTGGCGGGCGCCAGTTGCCCGGCGGCCTCCCGCAGGGCCTGGCTCAGATCGCCGCGCGCCCCGGCGGACATCTGGCCGGTCTGCCCGGCCAATTCGCGCAACTGCCGGGCGGCGCCCGCCGCGTCACCTTGATCGAGCGTCTCGGCCGCGGGGCGCGTCAGGCTCTGGTCGCGCAGCGCATCGGCCAGAGCGGCCAGCGCCGCGGCGTCACCCGGGCCGGGCGCGAGCACCGGAGCCTGTCCGGGGCCATCGGCGGCCTGATCGCCAGGAGGAGGCTGGTAGGACTCCTCAGGGAAGCGCTCAGCCGGATCGGCGGGACGACTCAGCGGAGGAAGCGGCTCGACGGGCGCCGCGAGGCGATCGGCCTCGATGGTCGCCACGGTGGCCAGACCTGCCAGGAGCACGGTCAGGGACATCACCAGCGCCAGTTCTGACCAGGGAAACCGTTGGTGCGCCGCTACCTGGCGACGGATCTGGGCCAGGGTGCGCCGGGCCTGATCGTAGAGGTACGCTCCGGCGCCCTCGGCCTGCGGGCCAACCTCGAGGGCGGTGGTTAACTGCTCGTGGAGCTGAAAGCGGCGATCGAGCCGGCGTGCCACCTCAACCGCGCGCATGCGCGGTCGCAACACCAGCGCGGCCCCCAGGGCGATACAGGCCAGCGCCGCGGCGCCGATCAGCGTCCAGCGCAGGGGTTGCCCGGTGAACAAATGCACGCCAAAGGCCAGACACACCAGGGCAAGCGCCAGCGCGGTCGCGCGTAGCAGTACACGCACCCCTCGCCGGGCCCAACGGTCGCTGGCAAGCCGGTCAAGTTGAAGCTGTAGCGAGTGTCGCACCCTTGCAGTATACCCGTGGTGCTCAGGCGGCGTCAACGCGAATGCGCCGTGTGTTAGCTGATTGTCATCAGCCCGGAGGTTTGGCAAAGCTGGGCAGCCCGTTGACCTCTGGAGTGCAACTCAGACCGTATCGGCGGTCAGCAGACTAAACACCACCACCCGATAGCGCCACTGGGCGCGCAGACGCAGGCCAGCCACGGCGAAGGCGCGGTTCAGTTGCTCCAGGGTGGGAAAGCTCACCCCGGCCAGACCGAGGAAAGACTGCACGGCGCGGCCCGGCGCATGCTCATCGCGAACGAGGCACATGAGCGCCACCCGCCCGGAAGGCGCCAGCACCCGTCGTAGTTCGCGCAGCGCCCGGGCCGCATTGCCGATCTCGTTGAGCGAGCCACCCATTGCCAGCACCGACGCGGCCCCGGCGGCGAAAGGCAACGCCTCGGCCCTGGCGCGCACGTAGCTGATGCGCAGCCCTTCGGCGCGGGCGAAGGCGCGGGCCTGCCGCAGCATAGGTATGGCGTAGTCAATCCCCACCACGTGTCCCGGGGCGGCGCCGCGGGCGTGTTCGAGGGCCCGCGCGTACAGCCCATTCGAGCAGGCCACATCCACCATCAGACCGCCACGCTCCGGCGCGGCCATGGCGGTGATCAGCGGCAACTCGCGCTCGTAGCCGAACGGCTCGCCACTCAGCAGCGTGAGCGCTTGCGGTCGCCAGGTGCGCTCGTAGCCCCACGCGGTGAGCGGCAGCAGATTCAGCGCCTGGGTCAGACTCTCGGGAAAACGGATCGGACCAAGGACATCGGCAATGCCCTCGACGATCGGGTAGCGCGCCGCGCACACCGGGCAACGCAACGCCCCGTTAACGATCTCGCCATCGTCGGCCCGCCGCTCACCCGCCTCCAACGCCAGTGGCGCATCAGGATGGTGTGGACAGGTGAGATATTCCAGCACCTCAGCGTACATGGTTCATCCCGCGCCAGCACCCTCATCCTCTGGCTGGCACAGCATCTCAAAGGTGTGCACCCCGCTCTCGACGGGTTCGAGCAACCGCCCGCTTTCGATCAACTCCACGAAGCGATCGAGCAGCGCGGGATCCCATTCGCGCCCCCGGCCCTCGCGCAGGCGGCGCAGGGCCTCGGCGCGACCCAGGGCGCGCCGGTAGGGGCGGTCGGTCATCATGGCATCGTAGGCGTCAACAATGGCGACGATGCGCGCGCCAATGGGAATGTCTTCGCCGCGCAGCCCCTGGGGATAGCCGCTGCCGTCCCAGCGCTCGTGGTGGTGGCGAATGATCGGGCAGACATCGGGCGCGAAACGCATCTGCGAGACGATCCGCGCGCCGTGCTCCGGGTGCAGTTTGATCTGCGCGTACTCTTCAGGGGTGAGCTTGCCGGGCTTGCGCAAGATCGCATCGTCGATGGAGATCTTGCCAATATCGTGCAGCAAGCCTCCAAAACGGATGGCGCGCACCTGCGTGGCGCTCAGGCCGATGGCCTGGGCCAGTTGCTCGCTGTAGCTCGACAGACGGCGGAGGTGCCCCTCGGTGTAGACATCCTTGGCCTCAACCGCCAGGGCCAGCATAAAAATCACGTTCTCGGTGCGCTCGAGCTGGTCGGTGAGGCGTTTGATCCGCAACTGCGAGCGGATCCGCGCGCGGAGCAGGCTCTGTTCAAACGGTTTGGTCAAGAAATCGTCGGCCCCCACCTCCAGGCCGCGCTGCCGGTGCTCGCGATCGTCAAGCCCCGTGAGCATAGTCACCGGAATCAGCGCCGTGGCCTCATTGTCTTTCAATTGCTGGCAGACGGAGAAGCCGTCCAGGACGGGCATCGTGACATCGAGCAGTATCAGGTCAGGCGCTTCTCGCTCGACGAGATCCAGAGCTTGCCGGCCATTTACCGCCGTGACCGGTTGATAGCCGTCGCGCTTGAGAAGGCGAACCAGGAGATCAAGGATCGCCGGATCATCGTCTACCACGAGTATTTTCGCTGACACCTCAGTCCCTTTCCGGCATGTGGCTTGAGCACCCTGGAAGCATCTCTCCGCGTGGGTGACCGTCAGCCTGTACTATCCAGAGGCAGCATGTCAGATCAGAGCGTTTCAGCCTGACCGTTACTCCTTACGTTCACGTAACCGGTCCGTAGCGTTGTAGGGGCGTGGACGTGCGGAGCCGTGATGTGTGCAGCAGACGATCGAGCAGAGGTGCAATGCGCCATTGCGCTGCGCCCCCATGCCTCTCCGGAGACGTGGAGGCGTGGGGGCGTGGGGGCGTGGGGACGTGGAGACGAAGGCCAGGCCGTCAAACTGGTTCGAAACATGCTGTGCCGAATGATCCTGGGAGGGTTGCCCCCTACCAGACTCGCCCGTGCCTGTCCGCTCTTGACCTCGGTGGTCATCTGCCACAGTATACCCTGCGCACGATTCCACAGTATACCCTGCGCACGATTCCACAGAGTAACTATACCACACGTAAAAGAGGAGTTTCTTTATCAACCCAATTAACTTTTGAGATCATGTAAGGTATGATGGGGGCTGCTCGCGACGGCACGAGGACGTTGCCAACCCGGGAGCGCCGTTGTTCACCCTGCCGGGCGATCCGCGGCGCGTGGGCGATTGCAAGCGTATCTGAGGCCGTTCACAATGGTGAAGGGGCGAGACGCAACTGTGGCGGCGCATCGCTGGCGCCGGCGCAGATCAGGTCGAGGTGAGCGCGCAGGGCAGCCAGATCCAGGCCGTGAAACTGGTCGGGAAGCTGGTCTAGACGCGCGCGGCTCTTGGCCCAGTTTCGGGCCAGGCCGCGGGTATTGCCCTGCCGCCACTTGACCAGTGCGGCGGCGGCCTGAATGATCGCCTTGTAGAACAGGGCGTCGTCGCCGCTGGCTGCGAGCCAGCAGGCTTCCCACTGTTCGTGGGCATGCCAGTAGTGACCCGCGTTGAAGAGGCGAATGCCTTCAAGGTAAGCTGGGGAGTACATCGCAGAACCAGGATGCGCTTGTGCCAAGGGTCTCGAGGCTTAACGGACAACTCATCCGCCGGTGATGGGTCTGTGAACTGCGTTTCCTTGCCTTTCCGCCCCCTCCCAGCGTCCTCTCAGGGGCAGGGTTTTTCGAGGGAGAAGAGGTTTTCGGCATTCCAGGGCGCTTACGGTCCTCCCCCCCTCACCCCCCTGCCCCTCTCCCTGAGCTGGAGAGGTTAGGAGTTGGGCGTCCCAATGCCCCAGATGGCGAATGCGACACGACGATGTGGCGGAAAACCCTACTCCTGAGAAGGGGGTGGGGTCAGCGAAAAACTCAGTTCACGCTACTGACCATTGGAGGGGGGGTGAGGAAACCAGGTTTCCCCACCCCCCTTGCCTGATAGGAGCGGCGAGCATGGCGCCACCCTCCCAGAACGGCATCGGATACGCTGGTTATCCGGACAGGCTCTCAGCCGCAGGAACTGCAGCCGCCGCCGCTCGCGCCGGCGTCGCCGCCACCGGAGGTGCGGAAGGAGTGCCCGCAGCCACAGCTAGAAACGGCATTGGGATTATCGATCTTGAAGCCGCCACCCATCAGGCTGTCAACATAATCGATCGAGGCGCCCATCAAATACCCGGCGCTGATCGGGTCAACCAGCACACGCAGGCCACCGGTGCTGAACTCGCTGTCACCCTCGCGGGTCTCGTCGTCGAACGTCATTCCGTACTGCAACCCCGAGCAGCCGCCCCCGGCCACGAAGACGCGCAGGGCATAGCCCTCGAGACCCTTCTCGTGCATCATCGTGAGCAGCCGCGATGACGCGAGCTCGCTGACGCTCAGAATAGGCTGAGCCGTCGCCGGTTGCGTGTCGATCAGATTATCCCCGATCGTGGTCATATCGCATTACCTCCTCGTCGAACCCGTCACACCCCGGCCGCGCCGGAGGGGATTCTTTGCGCCTAGTATAACATGCCGTGGGCGAAAAACGCTAGATCTGACTTTTGAAAAGCTGGCGGGCGCGGCGGGGCCTCGCCGCTCCAAAAACCTCTTCCCGGCGCGCCGCAGCTTTGCCGCGCCGCGCCAGGAAGAGCATGCTGGAGGTCCGAGGCCCTGGCGCCCCACCACCGCGACAGTGTCGCGGCGGAGGCACTCCCACTACAAGATCGCCCGATCCAGGACCATAGCAGCGAAGAGCAGGGCCAGGTAGAGCAACGAGTACTTGTAGAGTCCCCAGATGCTGGGCTGATCGCCTCGACGCCAGGTGTTCCAGGCGTAGCGCATGAACACCGCGCCGAGCAGGGCCGCCGCGACGAGGTACACCCAGCCCATCGCGCCGATCACGGTGAGCAAGCCGGTGAGGGCCACCATGAGCGCCGAGTACACCAGGATCTGCCAGCGCGTCTCGAGCTCGCCCGCCACCACCGGCAGCATCGGCACTCCCGCCCGCGCATAGTCCTTCTGCTTGACCAGGGCCAGGGCCCAGAAGTGGGGCGGCGTCCAGTAGAAAATGATGGCGAAGAGCACCACCGCGGCCAGGCTCAGGTTCCCGGTGACGGCCGTCCAGCCGACCAGGGGCGGAATCGCCCCGGCGCCGCCGCCGATGATGATGTTCTGCCAGGTGCTGCGCTTGAGCCAGCGGGTGTAGAACAGGGCGTAATAGACGATGCCCAGGCTCGCAAACAGGGCCGCCAGGGGGGTGGTGAAGACGAGCAGCACGACCACGGCAAGGAGACTGAGGACCAGGCCAAAGATGAACGCGCTGCGCGGGGCGATGCGCCCGCCGGGCACGGGGCGGCGACTGGTGCGGCCCATGTTGATGTCAATGTCCCGGTCAAAGGCGCAGTTGATGGCCCCGGCGCCGCCCGCGGCCAGATAGCCGCCCACCATCGTCCAGAGCACCAGCCAGAGCGACGGGACGCCGGCCTCGGTGATGTACATGGCCGCCAGGGTGGTTACCAGCAACAGAGAGATCACCCTGGGCTTGGTGAGGCTGAGGTAGTCGCTGATGAGCGATGGACGCTCGGGCCGGGCCTCGGCGCGGGGCGCCGGCGCAACGACGGACGCCGGACGGCGTGCCGCCAGCACCGCCAGGACCAGGGCCGTGCTCCACACCAGGGCGCCGAGACCTACCCCGAAGCCGGCCGCCGCGGGCGGCAGGAGCAGCGCCAGACTCTCCGCAGCGATCAGCGCGGCCAGGAGCGCAGCCATACCGATGAGCAGGCGATCGCCGCGGCGCGCGCGCCAGGTTTGCCAGAACGTCCCGGTTGCCAGCACGCCGGCCATAGCCAGTGCGCCGAAGGCATTGGCAGGCAGCAGCGTGGCGGCGCCGGCCACGGGCGTGGCGGCGGCGCGCGCGCTGAGGGCCAGGGTGAGCACCCCCGCCGCACCGGCGGTCCACCAGGTGAGGCCGCGCAGGCGGCGGGTTTCGCGGGCGGCGCGCCCGCCCAGGCGCCCGGTCTCGGCCCGAGGCTGCGCCAGCACGGCCAGCGGCACAACCTGGCAGGCCAGCACCAGCAGCGCCAGCGCCAGGTGCCACACATCGGCGGCGCCAAAGAGACGCAACTGCACGATCAGCGCGCCGAGACCGGTCTGCAGCATGCCCAGCAGGGGAGCGATCAGCAACGGCAGGCGCGCCCAGGGTTCAAGGGCGCGGGCGCGCCAGGCGAAGAAGGCGCCCAACAGGGCCAACAGCGCGGCAAGTAATACGGCAATCCGATGGCCGGCGGCGATCCAGGCAGCCGGCCCGGTGTGCAGTTCCAACCCATCGGTGCAGAGCGGCCAGCCCGGACAGGCGGCGCCGCTCATGGTAGCGGTTACGAGACCACCGGAAGCAATCGCCAGCAACGTGGCGGCAGCGCCGGCAAGGACCAGGCGGCGCAAAGTGATGTGAGGCATACCAGGGCACCACTGCTCAGAGAACACGACTCCCAGGACAGGAGAACGAACCTGCTTCCATTGGAAGCGCGGACCATCGGCAGGCGCCAGACTCGCGGCCAGGTCCGAGCAACTGCCTCGCCCTGCAGGATCGCGGCATCGGCTGCGCCGATGCTGCGGCCCTACGACGGCAACGTCGCATAGGCGGCGTAGAACATCACCGCCGTGGCAGCGACGGTGACCAGCGTCCAGCCCAGATCGCCACGCGGGTCACTGCGTGGGACGTGGTCGGGCGGCTGCGCCTCCGGGCGCCGGAGGCGCCAGGCCGCGCGCACCAGCAGGGCCTGACCGACGACAAAGACGACCGCAATCAGCCAGAAGAGGAGGTGGGCAAGCACGAGCCCTCACTTTCCAGGAGCGCCAGCAGCGCGCGTGAGCGGGCAGAGGCAATATCGTGCGTTTCTTCACAAGTTTGCGTTTCTGGCGCATTATAGCATGCACCGGGCAGGGGGATCAACGCCAGGAAGGCTCGGTTAGGGGATCTCAATGATCTGTGATCAATTCGCAATTACATCCCCACTGCCAGCAGGAAGGGGCAGGGCAACCCGGGCGCCTCGCGCGCGCTCCCGCTCAGGGAGAGGAGGGCAGGGGGGTGAGGAGCGTGAGCGCAGTGGAATGCCGAAAACCCCTTCTCCCTCGAAAAACCCTACACCTGAGAGGGGTTGGGGAGGGGGTGGGGGTTGAGCGAAAACTCCGTTTACAGACTACCGGGCTGTCACGATGATGGTGAGGGATACGGCGGGAGGGGGCGTGGGAGGGCGAAGCCCTCCCCGCAAAAAACTATCCATCACAACCAGATTGTCGTACCCCTACTCAGGGACCTGCGAGGATCAATCCGATCAGTACGCTAAAGAGGCTGGATCAGGGGGGCATGGTTGATCATAGCGGTGGAGGCCTGCTCGAAGTAGCGGCGCATGGCCGTGCGCGCCGGCTCGGGCACGCCGGCCTCATCAAGGGCGGCCAGCATGTGGGCGAGCCATGCGTCACGGGCGGCCTGGCCGATGGGGAAGGGGGCGTGCCGCATCCGCAGCCGGGGGTGGCCTCGCAGCCGGTTGTAGTCATCCGGGCCGCCGAAGTACTGGCAAAGAAAGAGGAACTGATGCTCCTTGCCGGGTTCCAGGTCAGCGGGGAACATCGGACGCAGCAGCGGATCGCGCTCAACCCGCGCGTAGAAGACATCGACAATGCGCCGGATGGTCGGTGCGCCGCCGATCTGCTCGTAAATCGAAGGGTGATCGCCCATCTCTGTTGTGTAGGTTTAACTCTGCGCCTCTACCAACCTTGCCCAGAGTAGTGTACCATGGGTCGCGTCAACCTGCTCGTGGCCGGTCCCTGCCAGAATAACGCACGGGTCTCGTTGCAAATAAGACAAGGACGGCAGTGCGGCACGGGACGGAAGAGGGGCCGGATCGCTGCCAAAACGTGTGCATGCACCGGTCACATCGATGGCTCGGGGCAGGGCTGATGGGGGCGCAACGAAGGCATGGGGACGAGATAGAGACGCTTGCTGCGCCCCTCTGGCCCTCCAGAGCGCCTTCGGCGGTCCTGGTGCATATGAGCAACTTTTGTTGACACTGCCCGATAAACATGGTACTATTGCTCCACAGCAAGCGGACGTCCGGCCGTAGTTATTGCCACATAGTTTTGGCATTTAAGCAAAAACCCTGGTCTCGGGAATGGGGCCGATCCCCTGATACTCGCCCGCGTCAACTCGTCGAGCGCTCCGACCTGGAAAGGCAACGATGCGTACCCTGATTTTCACCGGCAAAGGCGGCGTCGGCAAGACCAGCGTCGCCGCAGCCACAGCCCTGCGCGCCGCCGATATGGGCCTGCGCACCCTCGTGATGAGCACCGATCCGGCCCACAGCCTGGCCGATTCGCTGGACCTGGAAGGCCCGCTCGGGCCGGATCCGGTACGGATCACTTCGACCCTCGACGCCCTGGAAGTCAGCATTTATCACGATATCGAGTCGAACTGGGGGATCGTGCGCCAGCACTTCTCGCAGTTGATGGCCGAACAGGGGGTCGAGGGCATCCTGGCCGATGAGATGAGCATCCTTCCGGGCATGGAAGAGGCCTTCCCGCTCATCAGGATCAAGAAGCACAAGGACGCGGGCGACTACGACCTGCTGGTCATTGACTGCGCGCCGACGGGCGAGACGCTGCGGCTGCTGTCGGCCCCCGAGAGCTTCAAGTGGGCGATCGGGATGCTGCGGGGCGCGGAGAAGTATCTGATCAAGCCCCTGATCCGCCCGATGAGCCGGATCACCCCCGGCCTGAACAAGATGGTCGCGCCGTCCGAGGTCTATGAGGCGGTGGACGATCTGTTCCGGCAGATGGAGGGCGTTACCGAGACGCTGGCGAACCCCCTGGAGACGTCGATCCGCCTGGTGATGAACCCGGAAAAGATGGTGATTAAGGAAAGCCAGCGGGCGCTGACGTACCTCTCGATGTACGGCATGACCGTTGATATGGTCGTCGTGAACAAGATCCTGCCGGTGGATCAGGACAGCGGCTATCTCAACCACTGGAAGGAGATCCAGCAACGCTACCTGCAGGACGTTGAGCAGTCGTTCGTGCCGCTGCCCATCCGGCGGGTGCCCTACTACGCCGAAGAGGTGGTAGGGCTGGAGAAGTTGCGCGTGATGGGGGAGGACATCTACGGCGAGATCGATCCCACCGCGGTGCTCTACCGCGAGGCGCCGATGGATATCAGCAAGCTGCACGATGGCACCTACCGGGTGAAGCTGAAACTGCCCTTTGCCGATGTCAACCAGCTTGATCTCTTCCAGAACGGCGATGAACTGGTAATCCAGATCGGCGATTTCCGACGGGTGATCACGCTGCCTACCAGCCTGGCGGGCCAGGAGGCCGGCCAGGCCGAGATGGACGGCGACTGGCTGATTGTCCCGTTCTACGCGGCGAACGGGGTGCGATCGTAGGGCGTCACGCGCGGCGTGGGCGCCCGCCCGTTCTTGCTCGCGCTCAGGCTGGGGTTATCGGGGCTGCGCCCCGTGGCCTATAGGGTGTCCATTTAGGTTAAGGAGGTGTACGCATGGCCGTGACACGAGGCTGGTTCTCGGAGTCGTCGGCGCAGGTCGCGCAGATCGGCGACATCATGTTCCAGGGCCACTGGCAATGGGTGTCGAACGCGCTGCAGGCGACTTCGGCCGCGGTCGAGAACATCAACCGCAATGCCTACCCGGGCATCGCCCGCAGCGGCAGCGGCGAGAGTGGCTACACCGCTCGCGAGGTCGGCAGCTTCCGCCCGAAGCGCATTCGTTC
Organism: Chloroflexaceae bacterium; assembly: GCA_034431835.1. GTDB lineage: Bacteria > Chloroflexota > Chloroflexia > Chloroflexales > Chloroflexaceae > JACAEO01. Next base: position 47,667 of record DAOUDA010000101.1, read on the forward strand.
GCGCTTCAACCGGTAGCAGGAGGGTAGGGGCCTGGATACAGGGTATCCTGCGTGAGCCGGTATCCTGTATCCAGATCCCTTGCACCTCACCATGATCAGTCTGCTTTACCACAGCCATACGATCGTTCCGGCGCATCTGGCCGAACTCGAGACGCTCAACGTGCTGGAGTATGATGAGCACGTCCTTGTGGCGCTCGATGGCGTTCTCCTCGATGAGAACGGCCGGCGCCTGAGCGGGCCGACGCTGCACGACTACTGCCTGATCACCAGCCTGCGGGTGGTGCTCTGGGCGCGGGACTACGGGCGGCACCTCTGTTGCGCCTTTCCCCTCGCCGAACTGGTTGAGGTGCAGGGCAGCGGCCTTGACCCGCTGCACGCCCAGTTGCAACTCCGCTTCGCCGCCCCCGATGAGGACGAGCAGCGTTTCACCCTGACCCTGCTGCCCCTGGCCGATCTGCAGGCCGCACTGATGTTGCTGCGCGCCGCCAGCGAAACGGCCCGCGGCATGCTCGAGGCAGGCTTCGATGCGCGCGACTCCGGCCCGGAAGTGATCGCCGTGCTGAGTGAGCAGATTTTCGGACACGCGGACGGGCCGCGGCCCGGTGAATCGCCCTACCGCTGGCTCGGCGCCACGGCAAGCGCGCCCAGCGCACCGCTCCCCGCCTTTTATCAGGACCCGGCAAGTCTCCCTCCCGGCCAGGTCTACGCTGCGGGCCGTCTCGCCCGCTCGGCGTGGGATACGCTGCGTCGCTCGTTGCGTGAAGCCGATCTGCCCTTCGATCTGAGCGCCCTCAACAGTAGTAGCCTGCGGGATCTTGCCGACGCGGTCCGGGCCATCAACGAACTGGTCACGACGGTATCCAACAACCCGGTGGCGCAGCAGATGGCGATGAGTCTGATCAATCGCCAGACGGGAGCTCCGTCCCCCGCGGCGGCCGCCTCCACGGCGCCGTCCGATGCCCCTGCGGCAGGTGAAGGGCCGGCCGCTCCCGCGGAACCGGCAACGGCTGCGCCGCGCGCCTACCACGAGATCCCCCTGCGCCGCCGCGGTGCGCCCGCTCCCGCCGAGGCGCCGCCAACGCCGACCAGCGGGGCCGC
>DAOUDA010000102.1:0-17171 GCA_034431835.1 Chloroflexaceae bacterium
GTGGGGACAACTTAATCTCGGCGGCCCAATCACCGAACGGCTCGGTTCACCCCCACGGGCGTGGGGACAACGATAGCGTGGTATGCCTTTAGCGACTGTCGGGCGGTTCACCCCCACGGGCGTGGGGACAACTTTCGGAGCTGGCCGTTGACGCCGGCCAACGCCGGTTCACCCCCACGGGCGTGGGGACAACGAGGCGAACACGCGAATACCGAGCGCCCGCGCCGGTTCACCCCCACGGGCGTGGGGACAACATCAGGTGCGCTTCGCTTCCTGGTGGGGATGTCGGTTCACCCCCACGGGCGTGGGGACAACTCCGTATCGGGGGCCAGCACCGCCCTCTTGAGCGGTTCACCCCCACGGGCGTGGGGACAACCGGTTCGCGGCAAGCGCCGCGGTATGGGGTGCCGGTTCACCCCCACGGGCGTGGGGACAACTTGCTGCACGACTCCAAAATAGCCTGGCTGTTCGGTTCACCCCCACGGGCGTGGGGACAACACTGCCTTCCGCCGCATTCTACTGCGATCGTGTTCGCCGCGCAAGCCCTGAAGTCATGCAGCGCATCAGGACGGGATCCGGACCAGGAACAGCCCTTCGACCTGCACCAGTTTGCGACTTGTGGGGCCGCAACTCCGCAGCGCAAAGCCCTGCTCGTTGTTCGTCTGGTAGATCAGAAAGCCAGCGCCTTCACGCATCTGATCGCAGACATGCTCCCATAGAAGGTCTCGCACCATCGCCGAGAGGCTGCCCACGAAGACGCCGGTGTGGATCTCCAGCATCCAGCGGGTGAGTTCGCCCCGGACGCTCACCGGTACGCGCTCCAGGATGATGACCGTCATGCGTTGTCGTCCTCCTCGTCGCCAGCGTAGTTGATCCCCCCGGCCACTTCGCCCTCGTCGGGATCCCATAACCCCCCTGGCCGGGCGTAGAAGCGATCAAACAGTTCCGCTTCCCGCCGGTCCAGGCCCTCGCTGGCGAAGAGACGCTCCAGATCTTCGATGATGCGCCCCAGCAGCCGTTGCTCGCGGATGGTGTCGCGGCACAGGTGCCGTACCCGGCTTTCCAGGCGGTTCTCACCGGCGGCGGTGCAGCGAAAGGCAACCGGAATAGCGATCTCGGCTTTGTAGAGATCGGCGACATCGTAGATGAAGGAGAGCATTTTGCCGGTGTGGATGAACCCTAATGCCGGCGAGTATCCAGCCGCAACGATCGCGGCGTGGACGACGCCGTACAGACAACTGTTCGCCGCCGATAATGCCCGATTGATCGGCTCGGCGCGCCGCCAGTCGTTCTGTTTGTAGAAGCGTCCCGACCACTTTACCCCCGTCTCGCGGCTCCACTTCGCGTAGGTGTCCCTCACGCGCACGCCTTCTTTGCCGCGGATTTGTTTGATGCTTAGCCCGGGGTCCAGTTGCTCCGGGAAACGCATCTCGTACATGCGCCGCACCACCCGTAATCGCAGTTCCGGGTCGCTGTGCATGGCGGCCTGCCGCAGCAGATTGGCCGACGACCGGGTCTCGCCCATGCCGACCGCGTAGAAGCGCACCGCTTCTTCGCCGCTCCACGCCACCAGGCAGCCGTTTTCGGCCAGGGTCTTGATGGCGCTGTGCGTGATTTTTGTGCCTGGCCCGAGCATCAGCAGGGAAAGCGCCGCGCAGGGAACCGGCGTCTTGCCATCTTTATCGAAGACGGCAATGGCTTTGTCGTCTTGTTCAATCACGGCGTGCTCAACGTAGAGGTAGCTCCAACTGTCGCGCACTTTGGGGAGGATGTGGAGATCGCGTATGGGCATGGTACGCTCCTCGAATGAAGATTTTGTCGCGCGGCCCGGCGCCTGACCGTCCGGGGGAGGCGCGGCCGGGGGTTGCGGGGAGGTTGCGCCTCCCCGCGCCTCTGCAATGACAGCCGGCCGGAGGGATTGGCATGGCCCCGACCTCCTTTCGGTTGTTAAGGTGCGATCGGGCATGCCAGGCGATGATGGCCCGCTTATCCGTCACTTCCTGCGATCCGCTCTTGATACGCGGCAAGCGACAGGAGGCCGAAGCCAAAGGCTTTGCCGCTGCCAATGCCGCCAATGAGCGCCTGCCGAAAGCTCTCCGCATCGGTCACCTGAAGGCAGCCGGTAAACAGGGTGGCGCCAAAGGTGAGCGGCAGGGCCTCGCCGCCCTCCGGCGGGCACCGTCGCCCGCGTTCGGTCGCCTGGGCCGCCGCCTGAACCGCGGGGATCTCCGGGTGCAGGGCCGTGGTGAGCAACTGGAATCCGTGCTGCGCTCCTTTGCGCGCCAGCCATGCGAGTTGCTCATCTTCGCGCAGAAGCGCCACTCGCTTGCCCAGTAGCCGATCCTCGCGCCCGGGACGTTGCGCGTGCAACCGTTTCGTCGGGTTGGCCCGCAGACGAAAGATGAACCGCATGCCGTTGGCGATGCGGGCGTATTCCGCGTCTACCCGCCGTGTCGCCGGGTTGCCACGTTCGTCGGGCGCCGGGCCGAACGCCCTGTCTGGCAGGCGCGACCAGTCGGGCAACGCGGTGGACTGGACCAGCAATCTGGCCAGCAGCGGCGCGCGTTCCACCGCTTCGGCGCGGTAGAGGATGCCGAAGTGTTCGCGCGCCGGCGCTCCAGCCGGGGCCTGGGGAAAGGCCGACAGGATGGCGCGGTGCAACTGATACACATCGCCCATGCTCCGCCGCACCACCGGATGGCGGAGATCGAGGATCAGCCGCGAGAGGTAGATGGCCATCTCATCCCTCCAGGGTGTTGATGCTGCCCGCGTCAGCGTCCAGCGGCAGCCAGACTTCCCGCACGTAGCGCGGGCGAAAGACCCTGCGTCCTGGAACGCCGATGTTATCGTACTGGCGGTTGCCCTGACCAGGCACGGTCTCGATTAGCGCCCGCAAAGCGTCCGGGCGGCGTCGCTCCCATGCCTGCAGGACCCGCCGGGAGAAGGCGCGCTCCGCCAGGGCCGCCTCCAGGTCGTCGAACTGGCCCACGCCATCGTAGACCGGCGTGGCCGGAACGCACGCCTTGCGCCCCAGAAAGAGGGGCCAGACCGGGCGCTGCACGGCGCGGGCCAGTTCGTCAATCAGGGTGTCGGGGCCTTGCAGCGCCACCCGAAACGAGGCGTCGGCGAGGTAGAAGCGGGTGGACACGTCGGTCTCTGGCTCGCGGGTGGTCGCGTTGATCTTCACCTCGATGCGCCCCTGGCTGCTGACCTTGGCGGAAAGAACGCCGCCGGTGTAGGGTTCATCGTGGAAGCGCGACCTGCTCGTAGCAGGAGTGTCGCCGAAGCGCCCGCCGCCGGTGGTGTGGTAGTCGCGCAGCGGCGTGCCGGGCAGATCAACCCGCACCCCCATGCGCACCTGGTCGCTCAGGTCGCGCAGGCGCGCGTCGTCGCGCCGCAGGCCGAGGGCGCAGCCGAGCAAGCCGATGACGCCGGATTTGGTCGGTGCGTCAGCAGTATCGCGCACGCCCCAGCGCGCCCGCAAGCCCCACGCTTGCAGTGGTCCTTCCAGACGGAGAAAGAGGGTTTGCATGCCGCTACTCCTTCGCACCAAGCGGCAGCCAGTTCAGCAGTTCGTTAAGGTCGTTGCAGCGTTTCGCGCCCTCAAGCTCGAACGGCACGCTGCTCAGGAAGGCGCGCTGCGCCTGCAACCCGTACATGCCGTTGATGGCGGCGACGTACTCCTGCAAGGCCCTGGCCGATGCCTCGATCAGCGACAGGTTCGACGTTGCCCGCACCGGCTTGACGAAGGCGTTGGCGTAGCTCAGGGGGACCTTTTCGGTGGTCCGCACCTCGACCAGGACCAGATCGGGCAGATTGTGTGCGGCGAAACTGTTCTGCTTGCCGCTCGGAATGGCGAACATCGCCGCCTCGAGCAGGGCCTTCACGGCCGTCGCCGCGATGCCGGCCTCACCCTGGAGGTTCTTGACCAGGCTCTCCCAGTCGATTGAGAAATACTTGTAGTAGGTGGCGCTGTTGAAGGCCGTATCGCCGATGAAGCCGGCCCCGGCCTCGCGGGAGATGTCGTCAACCGCGGTGTAGAAGTCGAACTCCATCTCAACCGCGTGGGTGGAAATGGCATGCGCCACCTGCACCGCCGCTTCCACGTTCTCGAAGGGGCTGGAGGTGGTCATGCGCCCGAACATGGCGATGTCAACCGAGTGGGGTTCGAATGCGCCAATCTCCGCGACCAGCTTGTCGCCCTTCAGGCTGGTTAGCGCCTCCGCTCCCTTCGCGCGCACAATCGCGCTCAGCCGTTCGACGAGACGATCAACGTCGGCGGCGGTCAGGAACATGAGCTGCGCGGTTTTCACCTTCTCTTCACCACCATCGTCAGCAGCCTTGCCTCTGCCGCGCCTGCCCTTCTTCTCGCCCTCGGCGCCAGCCTCATCGGCATTGGCCCCGCCCGCGGCCCGTTCGCTCTTGCCCAACCGCTCCGCCGCCTCGATGATCGCCTGCTTCTCCGCGTCCGCCAGTTCCACGCTGGCCAGACGTTTGCCGACCAGTTCCGGCAACCGTTGGGTGCGCATGGCCAGCAGGTGGCCCAGGCCCCTCTTTTCAAACGGCTGGCGGAAATGCTCCGACCAGCGGATGCTGCGTTTGAGGGCCTGGCTGGAGATGCGCGCCCGCCGCGCGCCGCCGAAGATGGCATCCTTGGGTTCGTTGTTGTCGTCGCGGTTCAGATTCGATGGGGCGTGATTCTGCAGGAGATGGAGTGTGATCACCATGACTTTGTCCTTTCGTGTGATTTATGAAGCGACCGCGTTGGGTTGACCCACGAAATAATCCCGCGCCCAGCGCAACTGGACATACCGCTCTGGATGACCCCACGCCAGCAGGTCATTCAGCAGTTGTTTCCAGTCGATCCGTTGTTCGCTGGCGGCGATCAGGCGCACCATCTGCCGCAGGCGGAAGTACATCTGTTCTATGTCGCTATCGAGCAGCGCCTGAAAGCGCCGGTCAAGGCTCTCGCTCTGGCGAAGCTGCCTCACGGCGCGCAGGGTTGCGCCCAGACTGGCGCCGTCATTGCGGCCTTTTGCCAGCGGGTAGAGCGTAGCGACCAGGAAGTAGATCTCCTCCTCGGGAGACCCGGCGATCTTGGGGGGCAGGGTCTGGAAGAAGACCTGGTGGACACCCCGGGCCTCGTGGAGGGCGCGCCCGGCGTTGCGTTTGAGCCGCGCGCGCCCGGCGCTGTCCAGCCGCTCAAGCGCAGCGATGAAGGCGGCCACCTGTTGCTGCCGCTGGGTTGGTTCACTCATACAGCCACTCCTTTCTCTTTGCGAACAGCCGCCGCTCGCAAGCGCTTTTCGCTTCGACCCGCGCCCGCAGTGCATCGGCGCGCTCGCCGGCCTGGTCCAGCGCGGCGTCGAAGCACTGCAGCGCCACCTTGATCACCGCCCCGGCCCAGTCCCGTGCGGCGCTGTCGCGTTGTCGCGGGTCGCTGAGGTCATTGACGAGGCGGCGAAAGCGCGCGCCCATGTGCCGCCAGTAATCATCGAGCATGCGTTCGCGCACGCTTTTGAAGCGGACAAAATCCTGTCGCGTCCCTCCGCGCTCGGGCCGGAAATGGTGATCGAACACGTTTCGGAGTATGGAAGCAGCCTCGTGCGCCCGTTCCAGCGCGTCCGCGACGTAGCCCGCGGCGTCGAGATCGGCGAGCACGGCCGGCGGCGCCTCCAGCGCCTCATCGAGCCACTCGAAGATCTTTGCCTTGCCATCGGTGCGAACGCCAATGCAGCGGAACCGCACCTCCTGGCGCTCGGCAAGCGTCCCCCGATCGATCAAAAGAGAGACCTGGCGCACAACACGTGGGCGCAACCCTGCCTCATCTTTTTCCAGCAACAGGTTGGCGTACTCGCGCCAGAGCGCCTTGCCCGCCTCCGGACGCACGGGTTGCCATCCCGCATCACTGCTCCTGGCGCGCCCTCGCGGGATGCGAAAGGCCACGAACGGGTCATCCCAGATGCCTGCCTCCTTGTTGAGCCAGTGCCCCATTTCAAACAGCATATGGGTCACAAAAACGGCCGCCGGCCGCCCGCAGTGGGTGCAGAGGGTCTCGGTCGCGTCGGTGTGCGGATAGAGCCGCATGCGCCGCGCCGGAAAGGTGAGACTTTCGAGGTACCCCACTGCCTCCACCGCGTGATCCTTGTTTACCACCGGCGGATCGCTCGTCCAGATGGCCCGGTTGCTGCGCCCGGGATCGGCGGTTCGCGGCTGCAAATCCCGGCTGATGAGGGAGAGGGCCAGAGTCTCGAACAGATTGTCGCCGGCAGGCAGGACGTAAATGGGAGGCACGCCGTTGATCGATGGGCGCATACCGGCGCCCCCAGAAGACACAAACGCGGGCACGGTGACCAGGCCGCGCGCGCAGCACGCCGGGCACAGGCGGTGGCCCTCGTCGGTGACGTGGTTGAAATGCGTTCGTTCGGTCGCCACCGGCACTTCGGCGAAGAGCCGCGCCACCGGTTGCGGATCGCCCCACGCCCGCTTCTGCCAGCCGTCGAGGGGCACGTCGCCGGTCTGAAGAAAGGGGGCTTCGGGGTGGAACAGGTCGAAGCGCGCGGCATGATCGCGTTCGAATTGCTGTAACCGGTTCTCATCGAACCGCCCGGCGCCCAGCAGGCCGGCGATGTCGCCCACGTCGCTCGGTTGATGGATCGCCTGCAGGATCGCCACCAGCAAGCGGTGGGTCCCGCCAACCACCAGCGGCGAGGGATCGCTCAGCGCCGCCAGTTCGTGCGCCCGGGCCAGGCAGTTGCCAATGCTGACCTCATCATCGCGCCCGTCGCCGCGGATCACGCGGATCCATGGCTCGGTCCAGAGATTGAATGCCGGGGAATGGGTCATACGTCCTCCTCGAACCAACCAGCTTCGGCAGCGGCGTCAGCCTGTTCAATCACCAGTCCCAGCTCGTTGTCGAGACGCAGGCGCCGCCCGTTGAGCGTGGCGCTATGGGTCCGGCAATCCAGCGGGAGGGGATGCAGCCCGCGTAGTGGCGCCGGGATCGCGCTCCAGGGCCAGCGCAAGGCGCGTTCGCGGCGCTCGTCGCGATAGGCGGCGATGACGGCCCGGTCACTCACCGGTACGGCATAGGCAATCAGGTCCTTCATCTGCTCAAGTGTTGGCTGCACGTCAGCGGGAACGCGAAAGGTGCCCCCGGCGTCGAGCGAGAGCTCGCCATCAACCGTATAGACCGGCACAAGCGTCACCCGATCGCCCAGGCGCGTCTTCGCCAGTTGCCAGCTCGCCGCCTCGCCCGTCTCGTCTTCAATAAACGCGCGACCGCCGTCTTCGACAATCGGCGCGCGGCTCATCGCGTCAGGCGCCAGCGGACCACGCGCCCTGGCGGTTTGCGCGTTGATCGTCTTACGATACGCCTGCTCGGCGTCCACGATTACGCTGGCATAGGGCCCGGAGGGCGGTGCATCGCCATAAACGGCCTCAATCAGGGTCCGGTAGTCGCGCGGGAGGGTTACGAGGCGCTCGTCGCCGGCTACGCCCTCGCGGAGCGCCGCCAGGGTGCGCCAGAGGATGTACGGCTCGTAGATCGCCCGCCAGCGCCGCCAGTCGGGGTTGCCCTGCTCATCGTGGGGGAGCGTCGCTTCCAGCACCGGCTCACGGTGGCGCTCGGGGCGCGACCGGCTATGCCGATGGAGCCGCCCGGCGCGCTGGAGGAGCAGGTCAATCGGCGCGAAGTCGCTGACCATCACATCAACGTCGTAGTCGAGGCTTTGCTCCAGCACCTGCGTGCCCACCACGATGATCGGTTGATCCGGGGCGCGCTGCGACGTTTTCCCCAGCAGATCGCCGATGCGCCGTTCACGGCCCTGCCGTTCGTGAAGCGGAAAGCGCGCATGCAGTAACACGCGCTCCCCGGCGGCGTTGAGCGCGCCCAGGGCCCGGTAGATGGCCTGCGCGTCGTCCACCCGGTTGCAGATGCGGGCCACGGCGCCGCCGCCGCGGACCAGCTCAACCAGGCGCTGCGCTTCCTCCTCGGGCGTCCCCAGGCGGCGCATTCGCAGCGTGATGCGTTGCTCGGGGCGAAACACGTTGAACTCGCGCTGCTCGCAGGTTCCGCGACGATAGATCGCCAGCACCGGATACGGCGCATCTTGCGCGGGATCAGGGGCCTGCGCGTCTCCCAGACCGCTGAGAAACGCTCGGGCCAGGGCCTGGTGACGCGCCCGGGGCAGAGTGGCCGACAGCAGAATGACCGAACACCCCAGCGTCGCGAGCCAGGTCAGGGTGTGCTCGATGATGACGCTCATGTAGGCGTCATAGGCATGCGCTTCGTCAATGATCACCACCTTGCCGGCCAGACCAAACAGGCGAAGGGGGTAGTGGCGAACGTTGAGACCGGCCAGTTCAACCTGGTCCACCGTCCCCACGCCAAACGGCGCCAGTATGGCTCGTTTGGGGCCAACGAACCACTCCAGAAGCGCGTCGGCGCTGCGTCCCCCGGCATCGTACCGATCCGTGTCGGCGTGGAGGGCCGCCTGCCGGCGCAGATCTTCCTCGACCACGATGGCCTGAGCGTGGATCAGACGCACGCCGCCACCCGCGGCGTAGAGATCGCGGTAGAACGTCTCCAGGCGGCCAAACATCTGGTTGCCGGTGGCCATCGTCGGCAAAGCGAAGAAGATCTCGTCAATCCCGTGTCTGGTGGCGATGCGCCGCGCCAGGGCCAGCGCCGCCTCCGTCTTGCCCTCGCCGGTGGGCGCTTCAATCACCGCCAGCAGCGGCTCGGCCAGGGCATCGTCGGCAAGGGTGTCAATCAGCGCCTGCAACGGGCGGGGCGCGGTTGCGGGAAAGAGCTGCTGGAAGCCGGCGTAGCCCGGAGCGGCGCGCCGGTGCGTCAGATGATGGGTCGCCAGCGCCGCACGCGCGCGCTGGCGGCTCAGGTTGAGATAATCCTCCACGCGCATCGGGGGAGTGAGCGGAAAATCGCGCTCGTTGGAGCCAATCCAGTCGCACCAGACGATCAGGCCGGTCAGCGCCACCGTCGCCGGACGCGGGGCGGCAGGCGCGCCGATTGCCGCCAGGGCGACATCTTTGGGACCCAGGAGATCGCGCAGCAGGCGATAGGCCCCGTCGCGCCAGTCTTTCCAGCGCGGCTCGGCGCGTTCCGCATGGTGCAGGCGCTTGCGAATATCGCTCATGGCCGCTTCGGCGAAGCGCCCGTGGTGCCCGCCCATGGCATCACGAATGATCCAGAGCAGTTCACTGGCGATGCCCGTCTCTATGGCGGTGAGGCGGTCGTGGAGCCACAGGGCGCTGACCTGGGCGTGGTAGAGTTCAACCTGACGATGATCGAAACGCACCCCCTCCCGCTCCAGACGATGGCGTTGCGCGTCGTCTTGTCCCTGGAAGACAGCGGAGATCTTGCCCAGATCGTGGATGGCAACCAGAAAAGGCAGCCATTGGAGCAGAGCTTCGATGTTCGCGCCGTGCCAGGCGTGGACGAGCGCCTGGCGCGCCCGTGGCGGACCGTCGCGCACGAGCGCCTCGGCGACACAGGCAACGTCAAGCATGTGGAAGATCGCCGGGTGAAAGTGTTCGACCGGCAGTTCCGGGCGCGGGGTCTTGCCCCAGAATTGCAGCAGGTCCAGACTAGCCATCGTGACCCTCCTCCGCCAGCGCGGCATACAACCTGGCCAATGCCCGCGCCTCTGCGGCTAGTTCCGCGCGCAGATCGGCTGGAGCCAGCACTTCCACATCCGCGCCCCACTGCCGGATCCAGGGCTTCATCTCCACCGTGCTCCCGACACGCACGGTAAACAGGCACGAACCATCGGGGCAATCTTCAACACGCTGGCTGATATGCCAGACACTCTCTTTAAGACGCCGAACCACCGTCGGGGCGAATCGCAGAACCACCTCGATGCTGCCCGCGTCGCGCCAGATCACGCCCCAGGCCGACCTGAGCAAGCGATCGGGATCGAAGTCAGCGGGGATGGTAAACACCTCATCGGTCAGCGCCGCTTCGCGAATCCGCTCGACTTTGAGCGTTCGCAATTCGCCGCGCAGATCGTCGAAGCCAATCGCATAACAGGCATATCCAATGCCGGAGGGTTCGATGAAATAGGGGGCAAACAGGCGCTCGGTGGTTTCGTCTTTACCGTAGGAGTGATAGCGCAACCGCACCTTGCGCCCCGTCGCCCACCCCTGAGTAAGCGCCTCCAGCGCCTCAACATACGCGCGCCGGATCGGACGTTCACGCACGGTCGCTGCGGCGCGCGCAATATGGTTGGCAATCAGCGGCGACCTGGCTTGCAGCGCGTCGCTCAGCTTGTCGAGGGCGCTCATGACGTGGGGGTTATGCTCGTCGCTGTGCCGTGACAGCAAACGGGCGGCCAGGTAGAGGGCCAGAGCTTCGTTGTTGGAAATTTTCAGCATATGCAACGTCCGCCGGTGATCCATGACATAGCGTCGTCCCTGTTTGACCAACCCCGTCCCGCGGGCCTCCAGCAGATTGAGATCGCGCCGGATCGTGTCGGGGTCAACCCCGAATTCGTGGGCCAATTCGCTGGTGGTCAGGCCCTCGGGAGTACGGGCCAGACGCCGCTCGATGGCATCCAGCCGTTCGTAGCGGGTTTCTGTTGTAGGCATGACCGATCTCCTGGGTTGAGGATAGCAGGCGATGACCGCAAATCGTGCGGTTTTTTTCCGGGATCGCATAGGCCAAAGCATAGGCAACGGTCGTATCGGGTACGGCACCAGCAAAGCTCTGCCTGGATGAACGGCAAGGGCGCAAAAAAGCCCGGAGGCCATGCCCCCGAGCCTGCTGGCGACCATTACTCGTCTGTGAACTACGGTTTTCTGGCATGTCCGCCCCCCTCCCAACCTCCCCCTTGGGGGAAGGCGCCGGACCGTCTCCCCCGGCGGAGGTTCTCAGGTGTAGAGTTTTCCGGCACATTCCCGCGTTACATTCGCCATCCGGGGCATTGGGACGCCCAACGCCCCCCTCTCCACCGACGGTGGAGAGGGGGGCAGCTCTCAGGTGTAGGGTTTTTGCCAGGCCGCTTTCTGATGCGGTTGGTCGGTTGGCGGACGTGCGCCATGGGTGTCAAGACTTTTCGGCCAGGGTTCCGGGAGCAACTGCATCGGTGGGAGCTCGCGCCCGTGAATGAGGGCGGCCACGAGCAGCAGGCGGCCCCGGTGAAAGCAACTGAGGCTGCGGGGTTGCCGTCGCCCCGGTGCGCGTTGGCGGGCCGGATGGGTGGGCGGAAGCTGCTCCAGCAGGGGCAGCAGCAGGGCGGCTTCGGCAGCACATCCGACGCTGACGACCCACAGGGTGGCGAGGGCCATGGCCAGAACGGATGCCAGCCCCGCGCGGTGATGGCCTGAAAGAGCCATTTGGCATACAAGCCCCGATCGGCGGCGACAATGACCGTCCACTCGTCCGGCACACTGCCGTGCAGCTGCTGGAAGAGCGCTTCCCACTGCGGCTGCCACGCGCCCTTGGCCGTGGCGCGCAGGATATGCCAGGCCACCGGGATGGCGCAGCCCCGGATCAGCACATGGATGGACAGGACGGTGAAGCGCTGGCCGAGGGTCGAGGCGTCCATCGCCAGGGCGAACTGCCGGCAGTCGGGCGGGTGCAGCGCCACCACCCAGCGCAACAAGGGCGCAAAACAGGTCGGCACCTCCAGACTGCGCCGCGGGTCGCCGCGCTTGGCGCCCGATTTCGCCTCGGCATCGCGATACCCGTCGCGGAGTCGCTCGCGCACTGCCTGCTCGCGGCAGCCCAGCAGCTAGGCCAGGAACACCGCGACCTGGGTCAGGCCACAGCGCTGGGCCAGCACAATGCCGAGACCCCACAAGCTGCGCATGACGACCTGCGGTTTGCTCAGATGCGGCAGGTGGGTTGACACGGTCTGCTGCCATTGCGATAATCCGGTGAGGCGAGGCATTCGTTGCTCCTGGTACGGCTGTGGTCGTGGTAACCCGCATCGTACCAGACGGATGCCGCGCCTTCAATACGCCTTTACACCTGGGCGCTCACAACCCCAAAACCCTACACCTGAGGACTCTGTTGGTTAAACCTGTTCTCTACCTATCACGGCGAACAGGCTGCGGCAAGCGCGGCAAAGCGCGAGCGGCGAGGGCAGGGCCCAGGCCTGGGCGTGTCGTCGAGCCAAGCCAAAAAGCGGGTTAGATTGAGGTGGCGTCAGGAACAGGTGGAACCGGATGCGCGTGGAAGGTCATCGCCACACCTCCAGTATGCTGAACGTGAACCCCAACTACGAGGTTCTCATGATGCCACAACGCGCCATAGTTCGTCGGTTAAAAAACCCTTAACCAACAGAGTCCTGAGAGGAGGGGGGCAGGGGGGTGAGGATCGCAAGCGCATGGGAATGCCGAAAACCCCTTCTCGCTGGAAAAACCCTACACCTGAGAGCCCAGCGAAGGAGGGTTGGGGGAGGGGGTGGGTTTAGCGAAAACCTGAGCAGTGCACCCGGCAAGTTCCGTGTCACTCTGAGCGAAGCGAAGGGTATACTCCGCAGAAGGACCCGGGCCAGGGGCTGCGCTCAGCATAACCGGTGACTTGCCCGATGAACCACTCTGCACCATGGTCAGGATGCCAACACACGGAGTGTTAGCGACAGCGCGCAGTCCACTTCCTCTACACTACCCCCACCCGATAGATGGTCGTGTGCCGGTACCGCTCGCCGGGCCGCAGCACGGTGGAGGGGAAATGGGCGTGGTTGGGGGCGTCGGGGAAGTGCTGGGCCTCCAGGCACACCCCGGCGTGCCGGTCATACGCATGCCCGCCCTTGCCGCGCAGGCTGCCGTCGAGGGCGTTACCGGTGTAGAGTTGCAGCCCCGGCTGCGTCGTGTACACCTCCAGCACCCGCCCGCTCAGCGGTTCGACCAGCCGCGCGCTGAGCGCCGTCAGGTCCCCCTCGCTGCGTAAGACATAGCAGTGGTCGTAGCCGCCCCCGGCAAGGCGGAGTTGCGCCTCGCCGGCGCCCAGCCGCGCCCCGATCCGCGTCGGGGTGGTGAAATCCATGGGCGTGCCGGCAACCGGACGCACTTCCCCGGTCGGGATCAGCGTCTCGTCAATGGGCAGAAAGGCATCGGCGGCCAGGAACAACTCGTGACCCAGCACGTCGCCGCCCCCGGCCAGGTTGAAGTAGGGGTGGCTGGTGAGGTTCACGATCGTCGAGCGGCCGGTTTCGGCCTCATGGTCAATCCGCAGGGCGCCGTCGTCGCTCAAGGCGTAGCGCACCGTCACCGCCAGGGCGCCGGGGTAGCCGCCTTCGCCGTCGGGGCTGAGGTAGCGCAGGGTCAGCGCGGGACCGGCGCGTGTCTCCACTGGCTCGGGGCGCCACGGGGCGCGGTGCAGGCCCGCCGGGCCGCCGTGGAGGTGGTGCGGGCCGTCGTTGCACGGCAGGGCGTACACCCGCCCATCGAGGGTGAAGCGCCCCCGGGCGATGCGATTGGCGTAGCGCCCGATCAGACTGCCGAAGTACGGGTGCGGACCCAGGTATGGCTCAACGCTATCGAAGCCGAGCAGCACATCGGCGAACGCGCCGCGCCGATCAGGGGCGGTCAGGCTGATCAGCGTCGCGCCATAGGTCATCACGCGCGCCGCCACCCCCGCGGCGCATGTCAGGGTAAACACCTCTACCGCCGTCCCTTCGGCGCCGGCCACGATCCGTTCGCTGGTGATACTCACTGGTGTTCCTCGCTGTTCTGGTGGGCCCGATGCTCCGCCGGAGCACGGGGCCGGAGCATTGGCTGCGGCAATGCTTCGTAGTACAACGCAACTTCGTTGCGACCAGGGTTGCGGGGGCCTGCGGCCCCCGCAGGATTTCCCATTGCGGTGCGGCGCGGCTTCGCCGCGTCGCGTCTGTATGCCAGGCCTTTTGCTACCCCCCCGCCCCCTCCCCAACCCTCCCCCGCTGGGGGAGGGAGTCCGGCGCCTCCCCCCAACGGGGAGAGACCGAAAGGGGGGCGGAAATGCCACGAAACGCACGTTACAGACTAATATAATTCCTGAAAAGATCTTCCGCCAATCCCGGCGCATTGCCCGCGTCTAGGCTTTGCACAGCCTATGAAGCCTTTGACATTTGCGGATCGGGGCGGTATAGTTGAAGCGCCAGATATGGGCGCGAGCGAATTAGGAGGATCCCCGATGACCACGAAGTGGGTGTACCTCTTCCGTGAGGGCGATGCCACGATGCGCGACCTGCTAGGCGGCAAGGGCGCGGGCGTTGCGGAAATGACGCGCACCGGTGTGCCGGTGCCCCCCGGTTTCACCATTACCACCGAGGCGTGCAACGCCTACTACGCCAACGGCCAGGTGCCGCCGGAGGGAATGTGGGAGCAGGTTTTCGAGGCGCTTAAGGATATTGAGGCGCAGACCGGCAAGAAGTTCGGCGATCCGTCGAACCCGCTGCTCGTCTCGGTGCGCTCGGGCGCGAAGTTCTCGATGCCCGGCATGATGGATACCGTGCTCAATCTCGGTCTCAATCGGGAGACCCTCGAGGGCCTGGCGAAATTGACCGGCAATCCCCGCTTCGCCGCCGACGCTTACCGCCGCTTCATCCAGCTCTTCGGTAAAATCGTGCTGGGCGTGGAAGGCGAACGTTTCGAGCATGTGATGGATCGCTACAAGGGCCACGGCCAGCGCCAGGATACCGACCTGACCACCGAGGAACTGCTGGCGATCGCTGATGAGTTCAAGGCGATTATCAAGCAGGACGTCGGCGTTGATTTCCCTGAGGATCCCGAGGAACAGTTGCGCGAGGCCGTGATGGCGGTGTTCCGCTCCTGGAACGGGCGCCGCGCCCGCGATTACCGCCGTATCAACAAGATCTCCGACTCCCTTGGCACCGCCGTGAACGTCCAGGCGATGGTCTTCGGCAACATGGGCAACGACTCGGCCACCGGCGTGGCCTTCACCCGCAACCCCGCCACCGGTGAGCCGGAGATCTTCGGCGAGTACCTGGTCAATGCCCAGGGCGAGGACGTGGTCGCCGGCATCCGCACGCCCCGGCCGATCAGCAAGCTGAAGGAGGAGATGCCCGAGGTCTACGAGCAGTTCCACCAGATTGCCAAGCAACTCGAGCACCATTACAAGGATGTTCAGGACGTCGAGTTTACCATCGAGCGCGGCAAGCTGTGGATGCTGCAGACCCGCGCCGGCAAACGCACCGGCGCCGCGGCGGTGAAGATCGCCGTGGATATGTGCCGCGAGGGCGTGATTGATAAGGCCACCGCCGTGCAACGGGTGGACCCGGCGGCCCTCGACCAGTTGCTCCACCCCACGATTGACCCCGAGGCGCGCAAGAAGGCCGCGCCGCTCACCACCGGCCTGCCCGCTTCGCCGGGGGCCGCCAGCGGCAAGGCCGTGTTCGACCCCGATGAGGCCGAGCACCTCGCCAACCTGGGCGAGAAGGTCATCCTCATTCGCGTCGAAACCGCGCCCGAGGACTTCCACGGCATGGTCGCCGCTCAGGCCATTCTCACCGCCCGAGGGGGAATGACCTGTGTGGCGCCGGAGACGCGCATCCTCACCGACCGCGGCCTGCTCAGCGCCGAGGCGGCGTTCGGCCTGCTGGAGCAGGGCCACGGGCTGCGGATCCTCTCGTTCGATAGCGGGACCCTCCGTCCGGTCTGGCGCCGGATCATCGCTGCCGGCCGCAAGCCCTCCGAGGTCATCCCGATTACGGTCTCGCAGACGGGCCGCACCGAGGAGAACAACCTGCGCCTCACCGCCGACCACAAGATGTTCACGATCCAGAACCGGCGGCTGACGAAGAAGCGCCTTGATGCCGTGCTGGCCGACGAGGAGTTTGTGACCGTCGTTGACCAGATCCCGGCCCTGACCGAGACGGCGACAACCCCCGCCCTGGCCTACCTGGCCGGCGCGATCCTCTCCGACGGCTACATCAACCTGCGCGAAACGAAGGGCTCGGTCACCTTCGTCCAGAAGCCAACCCCGGAGAAGGCCGACTTCATCGCCGCCGTCGAGCGCAGTTTTGAGCAGGCCTTCGGGACGCCCTTCACCTACAAGCGCGAGCGCGAGACGGTGGCCGATTTCGAGGGGCGCACGATCCGCGGCAGCGTCGAGGATCGGATCAGCTTCCGGCGCGAGCCGGCCGCCCGCCTCGCCGAGATCCGCGACAACCTGGACGCCTGGGTGCTGAGCCTGGACCGCACGGCGCTGCTCCATTTCCTCGCCGGCTTCGTTGACGGCGACGGCACATACGCCGAGGGGTCGAACGCCGGGCGGCTGCAGATCAGCGTCTCATCCACAAAGGTCGAGTTGCTGAACGGCCTGGCGCTGGCCTGCCTGCGCCTCGGCATCGTACCCCAGATCGTGCCGAACCGCGAGAACTACCTGCTCCAGATCGCCGAACAGGTGGAGGAGATCCTGGCCTTCACCCATCGGGTGCGCGCCGAGATCCCGCCCCGCCGCTACGACTCGCGCTGCCTCAGCATGCGCGCCATGTTCGCCGACGTCCAGGATGAGGTGAACTACATGGGCCGGGTGCGTGAGGGTGTCAGGCGGAACATCATGTTCGGAGCGGAGAAGATCCGTCGCGACATTTTGCCGCTGTGCACCGGCGAACTGCGCCGCGAGGTGCAGGCCCTGCTCGACGCGCCGCTGCGCTCGTTCCGCGTGCAGCAGGCCGGCCCCGCCGAGGCCGCCATGGTCTACAACTTCGAGGTCGAGGCCGCCGACGAGCTGGACAAGAACTATATCGTCTTCTCCAGCCGCATGACCCCGGTGCTGATCTCGAACTCCCACGCCGCGGTGGTCGCCCGTGGCATGGGCAAGCCCTGCGTGGCCGGCGCGGGCGATCTGCGCATCAGCTACCCCGACCAGTCGGTGACCGTCAATGGCGTCACCATCCACAAGGGCGAGTGGGTCACCCTCGACGGCAGCACCGGCGAGGTCTTCGCCGGCCAGATGCCGACGGTGCAGCCCGAACTGTCGGGCGATTTCGCCGAGTTGATGGCCTGGGCCGATGAGTTCCGCACCATGGGGGTGCGCGCCAACGCCGACATTCCCCGCGATGCCGAGGTGGCGCGCGAGTTCGGCGCCGCGGGTATCGGCCTCTGCCGCACCGAGCACATGTTCTTCGAGGGCGACCGCATCGACGCCGTGCGCGAGATGATCATCGCCGATACCGAAGAGGAGCGCCGCGCCGCCCTGG
>DAOUDA010000103.1:0-25133 GCA_034431835.1 Chloroflexaceae bacterium
GGCCCCCCCCCCCCCCCCCCACCCCCACTTCCGCCCGCGGCGGCAGGCTCGTCCTGGTTTCGCCAAGGCGCGCGCCCGCCGCGGGCGGAACAAACGGATTGCAGAAGACGCAGCCCTCCGCATCTCTCCCGAACGGATACGCACGAGGCTGAGCAATAAAATCAATACTCACGCTAAATCCTATTGAAAGACTGATCTACTCGTTGCGCAGGGCGGCGATCGGATCGAGGCGCGCCGCGCGCATCGCGGGGAAGAGGCCGAAGAACAGCCCGACACCCGCCGAGATCGACGTGGCGAGCGCCACCGCGAAGAGCGAGACGTTCGTCCGCAGTCCGCCGTTGGGTGACAGGCTGGCCAGAAAGACGTTGCCGAGGAGCGAGAGCAGATAGCCCAGCCCGACGCCGAGCAAGCCGCCGAAGAGGCAGAGCACGATGGCCTCGATCAGAAACTGGAGCAGGATGTCGCGGCGTTTCGCCCCCACGGCCTTACGTAGCCCGATCTCGCGCGTGCGCTGGGCCACGCTCACCAGCATAATGTTCATGATCCCGATCCCCCCCACCAGCAGCGAGATCCCGCCGATGGTGCCAAGGAAGGCGCTGAAGCCTATCCGCACCGCGCGGAACTGGTTGGCAAGCTGGGCCGGATTGGTGATCGAGAAGTCGTTGGGCTGGTACGTCAGGCGGTGCTCCTCGCGCAGCACCACGGTCACCTGGCGGATGGCCTCGTCCACACCGAGCGGGTCGCGGGCCTTGACGGTCATCGTAGAGACGTCCACCCGCGGGGTCACGGCATTGCGGAAGAGGCGGTCGCGGGCGGTACTGTAGGGCAGGTAGACCTGCTCGCCCGGGTCGCCGAAGCGGCCCACCGCTCCCGCGGCCTGGCTCTGCCTGGTGGTAGAGACGCCGACCACCTCGAACTGCACGCCATTCACCGTGATGCGCCGGCCCACGGCCCCCTCGATGCCCCCGAAGAGCGTCTCGGCCACGGTCTTGCCGATCACCGCCACCCGGGCGGCGGTATGCTCCTCCTGGGCGTCGAACCAGCGCCCATCGCCCAGTTCCTGAGCGCCCACGGCAAAATAGGTCGGCGTCACGCCCTTGATGCCGAAGAGGTAGCGTTCGCCCCCCGCGCTGACCACGCCGCTGCGGCTCAGTTCTACCACCACAAACTCCACCGCCGGCGCGCGCCCCGGCGCCATGATCGCCTCGGCGTCGGCGGCGGTGAGCCGGGGTTCCAACGGCTCATCGGGGTCGGGGCTGTCCACCCTTGGATTGACATAAAATGTGCCCAGACCCAGGCGCTCGAACTCGGCGTCCACCCAGCGCGAGTAGCCGTCGCCGATGGCCAGCATGCCCACCACCGCGCCCACGCCGATGATGATGCCGAGCATCGTCAGCAGGGAACGCAATTTATTGCTGGACATGGCCTCCCAGGCCACGCGAAAGGCTTCGGAGAGAGACATAGTTTATCCTGAGGTTTGTGGTCCTCACCCTCCCCCCGGCCCCCTCCCGCTGCACCGCAGGTGGAGCGGGAGGGGGAGGAGCGGTCCCGCCGCCGGTTGGAACGGCTCGGGGAACCCGGGTTTCCCTGTACACCTGCCCGCCGGGCGGTTCCGGGAGGGCGTGGCCCTCCCGCAACACCCTCCCCGTACCCATACCCGAAGGCATCCCTACTCCGTTCGCAGAGCCTCGATCGGGTTGAGCCGCGAGGCCTGGAAGGCCGGGAAGAAGCCGAAGATCACCCCGACGGCGGCGGCAATCCCCGTGGCGAGGGCGATGTTGCTGAGATAGACCCGCGCCGCGGCGCCCTCGGCCTCGAAGAGGTTAACCAGAATGAAGGTGCCCAGCAGCGAAAGGCCAAAGCCCAGCAGGATCCCCGCCGCGCCGCCGATCAGGCAGAGGGTCAGGGCCTCGATCAGGAACTGGAGCAGGATGTCGCGGCGCTTTGCGCCCACCGCCTTGCGCAGACCGATCTCGCGCGTGCGCTCGGTGACGCTGACCAGCATAATGTTCATGATCCCGATGCCGCCTACCAGCAGCGAGATCCCCGCGACGATGCCCAGAAAGGTGTTGAAGCCTCCCACCACCAGGTTGAGCTGCGCGGCGATCTGTTCGGGGTTGATGATCGTAAAATCGTTGTCCTGGTAGGTGAGCCGGTGCTGCTCGCGCAGGACCATGGTAACCTGCCGAATGGCCTCGTCAATCTCGGCCACACTGCGCGCCCGCACGGTCATAATCGAGACGTTGATCCGCTCGTTCACCTGGTTGCGGTAGAGCCGGGTAACGCCGGAGGTGTAAGGAACGAAGATCGCCTCGGCCGGATCGGCCCCAACCGAAACCGAGCCTGGCTCGGTGGCAAGGACGCCGATGACCTCGAAACCGACGCCGTTGAGGGCCAGGCGCTGGCCAACCGCGCTTGCCGTGTCGCCGTAGAGTTGTTCGGCCACCAGTTTTCCGATCACCGCCACGCGGGCGCGCTCGCGGTCCTCATCGGCAGTAAAGAGACGCCCGGCAGCCATGTCCTGCGGGGTGACCTCGAACCAGGTCGGGCTCACGGCGCGCACGCTGTAGCTGCCCCGGCGCTGGCCGGTGCTGGCCTGGGCCTCGCCGCTGAACTCGATGGCCACCTGCGCCACCGCCGGCGCCCGGCCCGGGGCCGTGATCGCCTCGGCGTCGCCGGCGCTCAGACGCGCGGCGGTGATCGCGTCCACTCGATTACTGTCAACGAAGGGCGCGACGTAGAAATTGCCCGCGCCGAGTTGGGCGAACTGGTCGTTCAGAAACTGCTGAAAGCCGTTGCCCAGGGCCAGCATGCCGATGACCGCGCCGACGCCAATGACGATGCCGAGCATCGTCAGGGCCGAACGGAGCTTATTGTTCGCCAGCGCCCGCAGGGCGACGCGGAAGGACTCGATGAGATACATCGTTGATGGGTTTCGGTCAATCCGCCGGGGCGCTCTCGACCGCGCTGGCGGCCCCGGCGATAATGCGCTCCCGCACCGGCTCGTCGCCGGCGATGAGACCGTCGCGCACGCTGATGATCCGCTCGGCGTGGTACGCGACGTCGTGCTCGTGGGTGACGATGATCACCGTGATGCGCTGTTCGCGATTGAGCTTCTGAAAGATGCCCATAATCTCCTCGCCGGTGCGCGTGTCAAGGGCCCCGGTAGGCTCGTCGGCCATGATGATGCGCGGTTCGTTGACCAGCGCGCGGGCGATGGCGACCCGCTGCTGCTGGCCGCCCGAGAGTTCGTTGGGCTTGTGGTGCATGCGATCGAGCATGCCCACCGCGGCCAGGGCGGCTCGCGCCCGTTCGTGGCGGTTATCGCCCTTGCTACCGTAGAGCATGGGCAGTTCAACATTGCGCAGGGCCGTCGTTCGGGGAAGGAGCATGTACTGTTGAAAGACGAAGCCGATCTTCTGGTTGCGGATCTCGGCCAACTGATTGTCGTCCAGTTCGGCGACATTGATGCCATCCAGGTAGTACTCGCCGCTGGTAGGTTGATCCAGGCAGCCGATGATGTTCATCAGGGTGGATTTGCCGCTGCCCGACGGCCCCATGATCGCCACGAACTCGCCCTCGCGGATACTCAGGGTGATCCCGCGGAGGGCGTGGACCTCGACATCGCCCATGCGGTACACTTTGGTCAGGTTTTTGACGACAATCAGTTCTGTCATGGTTCTTACGTCAGACACGGACGCGCTGCGCGGCCCTGTGCGTGCCCATTCGGGGAGGTGGCGGGGGCCGCGGGCCCCCGCAGGATTTCCCGTTCCGGCGCGGCGAAACCGCGCCACAGCGGAACAGGAGGCTTTGGGAGGGGCATGGCCCTTCCCAGACTCTTCCGTATCTCCAATCTTACCGATTCGGTCGCCCTGTGGGCAAAAAGGTGCTGACCACGTCCGGCACCAGCACTTCGTCGCCGGCCCGAAGCCCGCTGAGGATCTCGACAAACTCGCTGTTGCTCAGGCCGATTTCCACCTCGCGACGGGTGCCGGGAGGCGGGGCCGTCTGGCCAGGCGCGGCCGGCTGGGGGCGCAGCGCGGGGTCGGGCACATAGACATAGCTGCGCCCGCCTTCGACCCGCAGCGCCCGCCGCGGGGCCAGTAGCGCCTTGTCTTTCTCGGCGGTGATGATTTCAACCACGGCCGTCATGCCGGGGCGCACGTCGGGGTTGCCATCGTCCAGCGTTACCGTCACCGTGTAGTTGGTGGTGCCGGTCTCGCTGCGCGTTGCCTGGGGCGCGATGGCAGTTACCGACCCGCCGATCGTCTGGCCGGGCAGGGCGTCGAGGCGTATTTCGGTGCGCTGGCCGATCTCCACCTGGGCGATATCGAGTTCATCAACTGGCACGTCAACATGGTACGAACTCACATCTACCAGGGCGATGAACGCCGTGGCGCCGGCTGGCTCACCCACGCGCATCTCGACCCGGCCCACGCTGGCGGCGAAGGGCGCCCGCAGGGTCCCCAACTCCAGGTTACGCTGGGCCTGGCGCAGGGCCACCTCGGCGCGCACGACCGCGGCCTCGCGGGCGGTCAGGGCGCTGGTGGACGGGTCGGCCAGCAGGCGGTCGAGGGCAGCCTGGGCGATGGTCACGTTGGCCTGCTGCGCGCTCAGGCTGCTGGCGCGATTGGCGCCGGTGAGCTGGTCGAGGCGCGCCTGGGCGCGCTGCACCTCGGCGCGGGCGCTGGCCAGTTCTTCGGCCCTGGCCCCCGCGAGCAACTTATCGCGCGCATCGAGGGCGCTGGTCAAATCGGCCTCGCGGGCGGCGAGCACGCTGATCTCGTCAGCGCGGGCCTGCTCGTAAGCGATGCGCGCGGCTTCCAGCGCCGCCTCGGCATCGGCGACGGCCCGCAGGGCCGCCGTCTCGCGGTCAACCCGCTCGCGCGGCAGTTCGCCAGGGAGCTTTTCGAGTTCCCGGTTCTCCCAGTAGATCCGGCTGTACTCGTCCTGGGTGTTGCGCAGGGCGTTCGCGCGCGTCTCCAGGTCGATCCGCGCGCGCTCCTTGGCCGCCGCGAGGCTCACCCGGGCCTGCTCCAGGGCCGTCTGGGCGCTCTGCACGCGCTGGTTGGCGCTGCTCACCTCGTCGGTGGCGGGGCCGGCTTCGAGGCGCGCCAGGCGCGCGCGGGCGCTCTCCAGATCGGCGCGCGCGGCGTCAATGTCGGCCCGGGTCACGCTGCTCTGCGTTTGCGCCAACTGGCTGCGGGCCTGGGCCACACGGGCGCGGGCCTCGGCGATCTCCTGTTCGCTCGCGCCCGCCAGCAGGGCCTCCAGGTCGGCCTGCGCCTGGCGCAGATCGGCCTGGGCGCGCTCGACCTGCAACTGCAGGTCGGTCAGATCAACCCGCGCCAGGGGCTGGCCCTGCTCTACCTGATCGCCCGCGCGGACCAGGATCTCGCGAACCGTGCCGTTGACCTCGAAGCGCACCTGGGCCTCAGCGGCCGGCGCCACGTTGCCCGTGGCGCTTACGCTGGCGGCGATGGGGCCGGTGACCACGGCTGCGCGCTGCCAGCCCTCTGGCAGTGTACCCGGGGCCGGGCCGCGCGGCCTCAGGCCGAACAATGCTCCGGCAACGATTGCCACAACCAGCGCCCCGCCGCCGATGATCCACAGCGCGCGCCGGCGAGTGCGCGTCCGTCTGCGGGGGCTTTCCCCGAGTGTCATACCTGTCAACTCCTGCGGTGAACACGCGCTACGACAATTGCGAGGATCTGGAAAGGGGAAGACCTCCCAGGAAAACGCTGCTTGTTCCGGTGGTGCAATTCAGATGAGCCCTTGAACATTGCACGCGCCGCCACTCAGTATCGGCGATACGACGAGGATCCGCATCGCCCGGTTGCACGATCGCACTGCTGCGAACCGCCAATGGCAAGTCCTTCTATGGTACGATACCACAGACTCGGCCCCTGTAGCCTGGACATGGTTCATACCTGCCCTCCCGTCAGGATCTCCGCGAGAGCGGGGAGGGTGCGGGAGGGTATGGCCCTCCTGCGATCGTTCTGTGCCGGGCTGCGACAGAATACCGTATAATGCACCAGCGTATTCACCCGCCGGCTGTGACCTGGAGCCCTGCGCATGTATCGCCAGCACACCTATTGCTCGTTTTGTGGACGTCCGTTTCAGGAAGGCCAGCGCTGGCCGCGGATCTGTGGACATTGCGGCAGCACGACCTACCGCAACCCCTTGCCGGTTGCGCTGGTACTACTGCCGGTTGACGACGGGTTGCTGGTGATCCGTCGCGCCGCCGCGCCTCGGCAGGGCCAACTGGCCCTCCCTGGCGGCTTTGTGGAGATGCACGAAAGCTGGCAACAGGCTGCGGCGCGGGAGTTGCGCGAAGAGGCCGGCGTGATTGTGGCACCCGAGTTGATTACCGATTTTGGCGCTCGCTCAACCAACGATGGCTATCTGCTGGTGTTCGGATTGGGTCCCCATCTGCATAGCATGGAGTTGGCGCCGTTCGTGTCCAACCGTGAGGCCGAGGCGCGGGTGATCATCACCGCGCCCGCCGAACTGGCCTTTCCCCTGCATACCGAGATGGTACACCAGTTTTTTGCCCGCCGGTCGTAAGGATTTTCCTGGGAGGGCCTTGCTCTTCCAGGAAAATCCTTTTTCGACATCACTCCGAGGGAAGATCGAGGCGATACCCAAGCGCGCGTACCGTCAGCAGATAGATTCGGGTGGTCGGGATCGGGTTCGATGGCTTCGCGCAGCCGGGAGACGAGGTTCTGCAGCACGCCCTGGTTGCGCTGGATGTCCTCCGCGGTGTTGATGTCGCGCATCTCCAGGGCCTCGCGCAGCAGGTCCCGCTTGGAACAGGTCTGTCCGCAGTACCGGGTCGCTATCGAGCGCGCCGTTGAGGATGCCGACCAGATGCTCGCTCCCTGCCAGCAAGAACTCGACATTGATCCCCCCAGGCGGCAGGGGTAGCCGGCGCTCGGCGCCGTCGCTGAGGTGCAGGACCAGTTCTCCGTGAGCGATCTTCATTGGGCAGTCACTCAGCGACAGGCTGGCCGCGGCAATCGCCTGGAAGCGCCGGCGCAGGTTCTGGTCCTGTGGAGGCGCGCCGGCGATGCTGAGCCGATCGCGGTAGTACCGCGCCGCGGCCTGCGCGTTTTCGGTGATCGAGGCCCGTGTGTGCCAGAAGCGCAGCGCCGAACCCAGCAGATCATCGAGTACGACGGTCACCTCGGCGGCATCGGCGCTGCGGTAGAACTCGCCCAGGGTGACGCTCGTGGCCAGGCGCACGCCGCTGACCAGGCACCCCAGAGCGGCGAAGCGGCCCGTTTCGGCCCAGAGTTCCATGTGCAGAGTGTGCGCATCTCCATCGCGCGGGGCGAATTCCTGGCGTCGCTGTTTATAGACCTGCACCTGCGCTTTCACGCTGTGGATCACGAGGTTTTTTCTGGGCGGGCCGCGCCCTCCCCTGATGCACCGCCGGAACCTCCCGTGCGGGGCCGATGGTCACCTTACGTCGCTGCCGCCTCCGCGGGCAATTCCAGGAGCATGGTGGCGCCCTCGGCGCTGCTGTCGAGCACCTCCTCGCGGCCGCCACAGGCTTCGATGATCGCCCGCACCATCAGCAGCCCGGTGCCGTGCAGGGGCTCGCGGTGGGGTCGCCGCACCTGCTCTTTGAACAGCAGTAGCGATCCGCAGGCTGGGGGTGGGCACACTATGGCTGATGCAACGTCTTTGGAGCTTGCCCCAGACCCCGGGTTTTTGTTGGTTCTGGCGGCGCAGCCGCCAGAACCAACAAAACATGACCTTACCGTCGCCTTACCGGCAGCGCCTCGACAAGGCGGCGCGGCGCCAGCCGCAGCCAGACCCAGGCCAGTACGCCGCTGGCCACGCACACCACTCCCCCGACGAAGAGCGCCGCGGCGATGGCCACGCTGTAGGACTCGCGGTAGGCGTTGAGCAGGCCCATGAGGATCAGCGCCTGGGGGTGCTGGGTCAGTTCTTCCACCGGGATGCTGTTTTGCAGCAGGACATCGAGGACCTCTTTGGCCTGCGCGATCTGTTCCTCGCTGGCGCCCAGTTCCTGGAGACGCCGCGTGAAATCGGTAAGTCCCCGCTGGACGACGATCGCGTTGAGCACCACGCCGGACAGAGCTCCGCCCACCAGCCCCGCTGCCCGGTTGATGCCCGCATTCACACCCGTCAGATCGCCTGGCAGCGCCGAGAAGAAGAAGGTGGTCCAGCTCGTCGAAGCGATAAGGAAACCCAGACCAAACAGCACCATGACCGGCAGCAGGAACAGGTAGGGCGTAGTGGAGCGCGCCAGCGCCGAGAGGAGCATCGCCGCGCCCATGGTTGCCAGCCCGGTTCCTACGGCAACGTAGTAAGGCTGGCTAATCGTGAAACGGTTGGCCCAGCGCAGGGTGAAGATGTTCCCCAGCAGAATGGGCGCCAGCGCGATGCCGGCGACCAGCGCCGAAAGCTCCTTAACCGTAAAAAAGTACTGGTACATCCGCACCGTGTACCCGGACAGCGCGAAACTGAGCACGGCGGTTAGCAGCAGCGTCAGGGTAAAGTAGTAATGGGGGAGGCGGCGCAGGACCACGAGCAGGCCAGGCTCGCGCCGGAAACGCGACCAGAAGATCAGCCCGATGGTCGTCAGTAACCCGACGGTGATCGCGGTGACGCTGATCGGATTGCGCCAGGCCCGAGAGGTCTGGGCCGCCACAATCGCGAAAAAAAAGGCCAGTACGACCAGCGTCCACGCGGCGGCGACAATCGCTTCCAGACGTCGGAAGCCGCCCCGGGCCAGGCTCTCCGGGACGTAACGCCAGCTCAGACTGATGCCGATCAGACCGAAGAGGATCGGGATGACCAGGGCCCAGCGCCAGCCAAAAAAGTGCTCGATGGGAATGGCCGCCAGGCTCGTCAGGGTTCCCAGACCGCTGACGAACGCCATTATCAGCAGCGCGGTCTTGCGCTCCGGACCGTTGAAGACGATGCGGACCATACCCAGAGAGATGGGGAAGACCAGGGCGCCAAAGATTCCCGCCAGTCCCCGCACGATCACCAGTGAGGGCAGGTTCCACACCAGCAGCAACAGAACGTTGCTGGCCGTCGCGCCGATGGCGCCGATCAGAAAGATCCTGCGGCGCCCGAAGAGATCCCCCAGCACGCCGCCAATCAGCTGGAATGAAATAAAAATGATCGTGCCCACACTGGCCAGGATGCGGTAGCCTTCACCGCCCTGTCCAAACGCTCTGGCAGGGACGTCGGGACCAATCACCCACAGGTGCGGCTCGGAAAGTTTGGCGAAGACCGCCGTGCAGCAGGCGGCGAGGATCCACCAGCGCAGCGGATCGATCCCGGGCCCGGCCTCCTCCCCTGCCTCCAGCGGCTGTGCGACGGAGTTGGTTTGAGTGATCATAGGGCGACTGAGGTACTAGTAAAGATACGCTTCTTCCCCTGCGCAACTATACCATCACAAACACAACGATGGTATGCCGACGGAGAGCTTGAACAGGGCTTGTGCAAGGTCCATGGGGAAAGCCCCAAACCGGGGGCGGCTACGCCGCCCCGCACGCCGCTGTGGGAGGTGGACGTTGCACACGCCAGGAGGGTTTGAGAGGGCGAGGCCCTCCCAGACCCTCATATCCGTCACGCAGACGTGCGGCGCAAGCGGGTTGCCCCGGCGCATCAGAGCGGCAACTGCGACGGATACCCCGGCCCCATCGGAATGTTTATCAGGAACCACGCCGAAAGCTGGATCAGCCAGGCGATCAGGATGATAACCGAGTAGGGCAACATCAGCGAGATGATCGTCCCGATGCCGGCGTCCTTCTGGTAGCGTTGCGCCACGGTCAGGATAAACGGAAGGTAGACCATCAGCGGCGTGATCGGGTTGATCGGCGAGTCGCCCACGCGGTAGGCCGCCAGCACCGACTGCGGCGCCACGCCCAGGCGAATGAACAGCGGCACGAAGATCGGCGCGAAAATGGCCCACTTGGGCACCGCGCCGGGCATGATGAAGTCGAGCAGGGTGATGATCACCGTCATCAGCAGCAACAGCGCCAATCCGCCGATGTCGGCCTCCTTCAGAATGGCAGCCAGCGTCACGGCGATCACCCGCGGCAAGTTGCTGTAGTTAAAGAAGGCGATGAACTGGCTGATCATCAACAGCATGAACACCAGCCCGGCCAGTCCGGCGAAGGTCTTGGTGACGGCCTTGATGACATCCGCGCTGCTCTGGATCGTGCCGACCGTCCGGCCATAGGCGATGCCCGAGATCAGGAAGAACAGCGTGATGATGAACAACAGGCTGTCCATGATCGGAGAATTGCCGCCTTCCACCCCTGGCGGGCGTCGCAGCGGCGCGTTGGGGATAATCGTCAGGAGCACTACCAGCGCCAGCACGGCCAGAAAGCCCCACAGCGCCGCCCGGAGCCCCTTCGCCTCGAGTTCGGGCGGGATCGCGGCCTTTTCACCCTCGCTCTCGTGCGTGGTCGGGCCGGTGTAGGTCCCCAGGCGCGGAGCGATGATCCGGTCGGTGACGATCGTCGCCACGAGGGCCATCAGGACCGCCGAGCCGATGCTCCACCACAGGTTGGCGGCGATGGTGATCGGCTGCCCGCCGGCCAGGGCGATCGACTCGTTGGTGATCTCGGTCAGCATGGCGTCGGTGGGGCCGGGGATCACGTTCACGGTGAAGATCGCCGACACGCCAGCGTAGGCCGCCGCCAGGCCCACCAGGGGGTGGCGGCCCACGCTGGCGAAGGCCGCCGCGGCCAGGGGTATCAAGATCAGGTACCCCGCGTCCGAGGCAATCGACGAGATCACGCCGACGAAGATGATGAAGAACGTCAGCAGGCCCGCCGGAGCGACCGCTACGAGCTTGCGGATCAGCGCGTTCATCAACCCGGCCTCTTCGGCCACGCCCGCCCCCAGCAGGGCGATGAAGGTCACGCCGACCACCGCGAAGTTCGAGAAGTTCGGCACGAACGACGTAAAGATGAAGCGGATGCCCTCCGAGGTCAGCAGGCTACGGATGGGAATGGTCTGTTCCTCGATGATAAACTCAGGGATCTCGAACACCTGCTGGTTCACCGGATCGTAGGGCACAATCGAGCCGCCCAGGGCGTCGCGCAGTTCGATCAGTTGTTGTTTGGGAACCGGGATGGCGACTTCTTCGGTCACGCTGATGCCGAACAGGTAGAGAATGTGCGAGATGATGATCACCCCGGCGATCAGGTAGAGGAACATGAGCACCGGATGGGGCACCTTGTTGCCCACCCGTTCGATGAGATCAAACAAGCCCCCCTGCTTCTGCGGGGCCGCCGCGGCTTCTCCTGCCATGGAGATCCTCCTTTTCGGGGCATTCCCCGTGAGGTAAACATTAATGATCCGCACCCTCCCCCTGCCCCCCTCGCTCCTCCTGCGGTGGAGCGAGAGGCGCGGGAGGGTGCGTAGCGGCGTCCCGCTGCCGGGGGCAGGAGGATAGGGAAACCTGGTTTTCCTATCCTCCTGCCCACGAGGAAAACGGGTGGCAGCGCCACCCTGGCGCTTTACCCCACCCGGTCGGCTGGTTCGGCCCGTGTGGCGCCGGGCACGGTCCTGGGTTGCGCCGACCACAGCTCCGCCAGCTTGATAACCATCTCAGTCGCCCGCGCCATGTCCTGGAGGCTGACCCACTCCAGCGGCCCGTGGATCTCCTGCATGCCGGTGAAAAGATTGGGCGTCGGCACGCCCATCTCGGTCAGGCGCGAGCCGTCGGTACCGCCCCGCACCGGGACCGAGAACGGCGCCACCCCCACCTGCCGGCAGGCCTCCCGCGCCAGTTCGACCGGGCGCATGTCCTTTTCGAGCCAGTAGCGCATGTTGCGGTAGCTCGGAGTGATGGTGCAGGTGATCTTCGCCCGCGGCTCGGAGGCCTGGACGACGGCGCAGATCTTTTGCAGCAACTCGCCGTGGGCCTGCAGGCCCTCCAGTTCAAAATCGCGCAGCGCCACCTCGATGCTCGCCTCGGCCGCGTTTCCGTGCAAATCGCTGACAAACAGAAAGCCTTCGCGCCCATCGGTTGTCTCTGGAGTGAGGCGCGTCTTGGGGAGTATGTCAACGATTCTGGCCGCCAGATGCAGGGCGTTGACCAGTTTGCCTCTGGCCCAGCCCGGGTGGATCGGCACGCCCTGGACCCGCACGCTGGCCGAATCGGCCGAGAAGGTCTCGTAGACCACTTCGCCCAGGTGCGCGCCGTCGAGGGTGTAGGCCACGTCGGCCTGGAGATCCCCCGGCAGGTTGGGAGGCACCCCGCGCCCGATCTCTTCATCGGGGGTGAAGCAGATGCGGATGGGGCCGTGGGGAATGGCCGGGTTTTCGAGCAGGTGGCGGGCCATGCCCATCACAATCGCCACGCCGGCCTTGTCGTCGGCGCCCAGCAGGGTCGTGCCGCTGGCGGTGACAATGTCCTCGCCTACCTTGCCGGCCAGGTACGGGTAGTCCCTGGGCGAGAGCACCAGGTCCGGATTATCGGGGAAGCGGATGTCACTGCCGTCGTAGGCCCGATGCACCACCGGTTTGACGCCCGTGCCATTGAAGGCCGGCGCGGTATCCACGTGGGCCAGAAAGGCGATGGTGGGCGGATCGGCGATCGTTGTCGTGGCCGGAATGGTCGCCAGCACCGCTCCGTAGTCGGTCAGGCGCACGTCCGGGGCGCCAATCGCCCGCAACTCTTCCACCAGGAGATTGAGCAGGTCGAATTGCCGCTTTGTGCTGGGCGAGGCGGAGGAGGCGGGGTCGCTGGTGGTGTCAATGCGCGCGTAGCGCAGGAAGCGTTCTTCAAGTTCGGCTTTCAGGCTGTCGTTCATGACGGGTATGCTGCTCCTTTGAAGTGAAATGGGGAAACCAGGTTTCCCCACGCCCCCGCCCGGTAGGAGGATCTGGAAGGGCGAAGCCCTCCCGGAAACGCTCCTGAGACTACGGTTCGCGGGTAGGTTGCCATTAGCCGGGTTCCGCCCCCCTCCCGGCCTCCCCCCGTTGGGGGAGGCGCTCGGCTCCCTTCCCCGGCGGGGGAGGGTCAGGGAGGGGGGACGGGTCGGCGCAGGACGGGAACGCACCCGTAGCCGCGCCTTGCGAGCCTACGGTTTTTCCGCGGTCGTCTCGCCGCCTTCGGCTTCCGGCTCCTCGTCGGTGAACTGGGCGTCGCCAATGAAAATGCCCTCCTCGCCGGCGATCACCCCGGTGACGCGCACGCCCTCCGGGCCTTCGGCCACCCGGGCAAGGCCCTCGCCAGGCTCCCCGGCCGCGGCGGTGTAGAGCACATTGCCGCCGGCCTCCAGTTGCGCGCGGATGTCGGCGGCGATGGCGCTGCGCAGCACCGACGCGCCGGCTTCGATCAGCGCCTCCTCGATCTGCGGGATCCACCTGTGCTCGATCACCGCCACAATCGCCGACGATCCCGGCGTCAACGCCTCGCCGATGGCCTCCATGGCGCGCCTGGTCGGCAGGCCCGCCAGGCGGCCCGCCAGCATGCCCACCGCGCCCCCACCCAGGGCCGCCCAGCCCACCGGGCCGGCCAGCAGGCCCACCAGGCCGCCCACCACCCCGCCGGTGATCAGGCCGGTGGTGCGCCGGCTGCGCCGCTTCGAGTCGATGACCTTGAGTTTGCCGTTCTCGTCTTTGACCACCACCGCCGCGTCAATGATCCCGATCAGCCCCTCCTTGCGCCCCTGCTTGAGGTCGTCCATCATCTGGCGGGCGCTGGTCTGGTCACTGAAGGCCGCCACGATCACCTGCACTGGAGCCTCGCTCATGGTTGGCATCTCCTTCCTTGCCGCTATCCCTGGCGCTCCAGATGCGCCAGTTCCTCCAGGTATACGATCGCCGTCTCGATGCCCCGCTGGAACATCTCGACACTGTAACTCTCGTTCGGGGCGTGCAGACCGTCATCATCCAGGCCATAGCCCATCATGACCACCGGAATGCGCATGAGCGCGTAGATGTCGGCGACGATGGGGATGCTGCCGCCGCCGCGGACAAAGGTCGGCGTGGCGCCCCAGCCGCGCTCGTAGGCCCGCACCGCCGCCTGCATCTCGGGCAGGTCGAAGGGGATCAGCGCCGGGTAGCCCGAGGTCAGCAGGCGCACCTCAACCCTCACCGTAGGCGGGGCCAGGGCCTCGATCCGCGCCTTGAGCAACTCGAAGATCTTCTCCGGCGTCTGGTTGGCCACCAGACGCGAACTGAGCTTCGCCCCCGCCTTCGCCGGGATGATCGTCTTCGGCCCCGGCCCGCTCCAGCCGCTCCACAGCCCGTTGATGTCCAGCGTTGGGCGAGCCGAGACCCGCTCGCGCAGGGTGTAGCTGGCGTCGCCCCAGGTTGCCGGCACGCCGGTGATCCGTTTCAGTTGGGCCTCGCTCAACTCGTTCCGGGCGATCATCTCTCGTTCCGCCGGGGTGAGGGGTACGACATCGTCGTAGAAGCCCGGCACGGCGATGGTATGATCGGGGTTGTAGAGGGCTCCGAGGATCTCGACCAGAGCCAGCGCCGGGTTATGCACCGCCCCGCCGAAGAAGCCGCTGTGCAGGTCCTCCTTCGGCCCATGCACCTCAACCTCGATGTAGCACATGCCGCGCAGGCTATGGGTAATCGCCGGCTTGTCCATCGCGGGCATGGACGAGTCGCTGATCACGCAGACATCGGCCTTCAGCAGGTCAAGGTGGGCCTCGATGAACGGTTTCAGGTTGGGCGAAGAGACTTCCTCCTCGCCCTCGATCAGAAACTTCACGTTCACCGGGGCGGCCCCGGCGGTTTTCAGGTAGCTTTCCAGGGCCTTGACATGGATGAAGAGTTGGCCCTTGTCATCGGTTGCGCCGCGGGCGTAGATGCGCCCGTTCTTGATCACCGGTTCGAAGGGCGGCGTATCCCAGCCATCCTCCAGCGCCGCGGGCACCACGTCGTAGTGACCATACACCAGCACGGTCGGCCGGTCGGGGCCGGCCCCCAGCCACTCGCCGTAGACCACCGGATGGCCGGCGGTCTCCATAATCTCCACCCGCTCCAGCCCCGGGCGCCGCATGGCGCCCGCCAGCCACTCCGCGGCGCGGCGCACCTCAGCGGCACGGGCCGGGTCGCCGCTGAGGCTGGGGATGCGCAGGAACTCGCACAGTTCCCCCAGAAAGCGCTCGGCGTTGGCCGGCTCGCGCGCGTACCGGCGCGCGCCATCACTGGCTGTGCTCATCGAGGCTCTCCTTTTTCTCTGCCCTTCAATGTGGGGAAACCTGGTTTCCCCACCCCCTGCCCACCACCGGCCTTCGGTATCACGAGGGCGCCCGCTTCGGCGCCGCGATGGTTGCGGTCTCCTCGGTCGTCTCCACCGCGATCTCCTCGGGCCTGTAATGGGGCAGTTTGCCGGCGGGGATAATCGCCAGCGCCGCGATCGCCGCCAGTGTCAGGAACGAGGCCTTGAGCGCCCGCAGCCGCGCCTCCTCATTGATCTGCTGGGCCGCGGCGATCTGCTCAGGCGTGGCGGTGGTTTGCGCCAGGATCTCGTCAAGCTGGTCATTACTGACAAACTCGACGCTATCGAGATTGACCTGTTGCAGCAGTGCGGGCGGGATCTCCGGGTGGGCATTGGCAAGGCTGGCGATCAGCGCGCCCAGGATGGCGATGGCCAGGGCGCTGGCCACGGCGGTGCCCAGGGCCGTCGAAAGGTTATTGGCCGTGCCCCGCAGCGCGCCCACGTCACCATCAACGCCGCCACCAACCCGGCCAGGCCCTGAACCTGGATCATGCGCCCGGCCGTGCTGCTGAGCGCCATCATCCCCATCGAAATCCCGTGTACGAGCACGCCGGCCTGGAACATCGTCCGCGAACCAACGATCTTATCGAGCCTGGCGCCGAGCATCACGAAGCTGGCCACGGCCAGCGAATACACCACCAGGGCCGTGCTCACACTGGTCGGCGCCGTATCGAACGACTCCACGATCCCGCCGATCGAGACCTGCAGCGCGCCAATGTTGAACGACAACTGGATCTGGGCCAGGGCGATGATGATCATGGGCAACCACGACGCCTGAGCCTCGGCGGTGGCGACGGTCCCCCGTGGTGGAACGGTCTGGCCAGTCATGCGCTGTATACTCTCAGTCGTTTGTGAACATGCGCGACCCGGACAATTTCCGCAGCCCTCTGCGCGCTCCGCGCCTCGGCGGTAAACATCATTTATTCTTGCCTGGCGGGATGGTTATCTGAAAGGGCTTCTCCGGAGGGGCCGGTCGGTGTGGAGGATGTCGTAAAGCCGAGGATCTGGTAGCCCCACATCGCCAGCCACCCCAGAACACCGAGCAGCGCCGCCTGGTCAGGCAGTTGGCCCGTAAGCACACTGATCTCGCCTTCGTCGGTGTGGTGGTAGGTGATCTGCATGCGCAACTCAGCCTGCCAGTGAGGCTCGAGATATCCCCGCACGTGAATGGTGTACAGCGTCGGATCGTGCCTGGTAGGGTTCATGAGCCTCACAGCTCTCCTGAGTATGGCCTCCGACAGCGGGGGTTGGGGAGCGGGCGGGTGGTTGCTAGAAAGCTTGCTTTACGAAGTCAAACCCTGCGGGATTGCTCTATCGGCTTCACTGGAAACAAGGGTAGTACCAGAGGATGCGCGGCGCATCACATGAAATGGAGTAGATTTAGGGGAGTAACGCGGCAACCTCTCCCGCGCGCGAGGAGTTGCGTTGAGCGGAGGCGAAGGGTGGGCAAGGGGGCGGTTCACGGGTATCGAGTTTTCGGGCCCATCCTTGCATCGCATTTCTCCCTCCCCGCGCGTGGGAGGCGGGCAGGGGGGTGAGGGGAATGAGGATCGTCAGCGCACTGGAACGCCGAAACCCCTTTCTTGCTCGAAAAACCCTGCACCTGAGAGGGGCCAGCGAGGGGCGGGTTGGCGCGAGACGGTAAAAAAACCCGGAGTATCAGACATACCCGTAAGGACGCAGCGCGCTGCGTCCTTACGCACGGTCGCTGTTGAGAGATGGTGCAGGACCACTCTACCTCCAGCCAATTACTCCTTTTTGTGTGACGCTACGGCGTACCCGGCATGTTACACTAAACTGTAGCCCGTATGTCGGACGGGTAGGATGGCT
Source organism: Chloroflexaceae bacterium (assembly GCA_034431835.1). GTDB lineage: Bacteria > Chloroflexota > Chloroflexia > Chloroflexales > Chloroflexaceae > JACAEO01. The sequence continues at coordinate 17,075 of DAOUDA010000103.1, forward strand.
ACGCCGCCTTCGAAGCACCCTTTTACCGCTCGTTGGAGAGGCAAGCGGCAATCAGGACCCCCTTACCTCTGCCCGATGATAAGGGTGTGGTCCGCCCGGGAAATCCTCGTTGCATCTTGTCGTCGCGCGTCGCAGCCGTATGTGGGGAGGAGAGGCTTCCACCCGGCTGTGGAACTCCTTTCACGGCCATCGCAAGGACAATAACCATGGCGAAAACGGGGATCATTCGGCTCATCAGCGCCGACGCGCAGGCGATTTTCCGCGCCGGCATCCGGCAGATCTGTTCTGCCTTTCCCGACATAGAGTTCGTCGGCGAGGCCAGCCGCAGCGCCGATGTGCTGACGCTCTGTGAGCGCCTGCACCCCGATCTGGTGCTGCTCGATGGCGCCTTGCCCGGCACTCTCAGCCTTATTGCCCAGATGCGCCAGCAATATCCGGCCGTTGGCATCATGGTCCTCGTTGATCGGGTGGATGAAACCCTGCTTCGTCGCGGGCTGCAACTCGGTGTGGCGGGCTACTTGCTGAAGCAGATAGATGCCTTCGACCTGGTGCAGGCCATCAGAAGCGCCGCTGGCGGTCTGTTGACGATTGACCCGGAAATAGCCGCGCTAGCCATTGTCGCGCGGGATAGCAGGGAAATCGATCCGGAGGACCTCTCGGCTCGCGAACAAGCCGTATTGAGCCTGCTTCTCCAGGGAATCTCCAACAATGACATCGCCGGGCGCTTACGGATCTCGCCGTCAACGGTAAAATTTCACCTTCGCAACATCTACAGCAAACTGGGTGTGCGCTCGCGAGCCGAGGCCCTGGCGGCGATCTACGGGCAGCAGCGCGCCGCGACGCGTCAGGCCCCCGAAACGTACCCTGACACGCCGCGACGCCGTTCGCTCGCGCTGGCGGTATAGCTTATAATGCGGCATCGCCCTGATACGACAATCAGGGGAGGCTCGGAGGGGCGAAGCCCCTCCGGAAACTCCTTTTCCGATATGGCGCGGCAAAGCCGCGTCGCATCAGAGTAAGGGAGATTTCGCGGGGGCCGCGGGCTCCCGTTCCCTCGCCGGGGCCAGGTGTCGTTGTAGTACCCTCGACAAGGAACATTTCCAATGAACCGCCAGGACATCGTTGATCTTGCCGTTGTGCGCGGCTATCCGTGCCTTACCATTACCCTGCCCACCCATCGCACCTCGCCCGATAATCGCCAGGACCCCATCCGCCTCAAGAACCTGGTTACCGAGGCGACCAACCGGCTCACCGGTGAACTGGGCAAGCGCGAAGTCGCGGCGATGCTGCGCCTGCTCGAACAGGCCACCGCGGATATCGACCACGAGCACAACCTCGATGGCATGGCGATCTTTGTGAACGCCGAGATGACGAAGATGTTCCGTCTGCCCTTCACGCTGCCCGAGCGCGTCGTGGTGGATGATACCTTCTTCGTCCGCGACTTGATCTACGCCTTCAATCGCTCTCCGCGCTACTGGGTGCTGGCCCTCTCCGAGCAGCAGACCCGCCTCTTCGAGGCCGTGCGCGACGATCTTGAGGAACTGCGCCCCGGCACCCCCTTTCCTATGACCAACCCCAACGTCAGCAGCGGGCGACCCGGTCCCAAAGATGTGTCGATCAACTACTCGCTGCTCCGCGATGAGTACAGCCGCAACTTCTTCCGCGATGTGGATCAGGCCCTTGGAACCTTCATGGCGGTTGATCCCCTGCCCCTGGCCCTGGCAGGCGTCGATCGCAACATCGCCTTCTTTCGTGAAGTGACCAGCCACGCCAATCAGATCATCGCCACCCTGACGGGCAACTACGATGCCACCTCGGCCCACGATCTGGGCAAGCTGATCTGGCCGCTGGTGCGCGAGAGCCTCGACGCGCGCCGTCTCGCGATCTTCAGCGAACTGAACGCCGCCGTTGGCGGGCAACGCTCGGCCTCAACCATCGGCGAGGTCTGGCGCTTCGCCCACGAGGGGCGCGGCGCGACCCTGGTGGTCGAAGAGGGCTATCACGAGCCGGCCCTGATTGACCCGTCCGATCTTGCCGGCAACATCATCCTCAACCCCGACCGGACCACCGGCCCCGAGGCCCTCGATGACGCCGTGGACGCGGTGATCGTCAAGGTGCTCGAGAAGGGCGGTCGCGTGGTGTTCGTTGACGACGGTTCTCTCCCTCAACACGGGCGGATTGCCCTGATTTTGCGCTATTAGCCGCTGATGCCCGCGCTTCGCAAGGTGTGACGTACTCGCGCCTGGCGCCGTCATTTATGGGGAGAGTCTGGGAGGGTGAAGGCCTGCCGGCATAATCTCTTTTCAGCGTTTGAGGTCTCAGGTTGGGGGAGGAACGAAGGTCGCAGTTCTCCACGGTCCTGCTTGTTCCGTCCGCGACGGTAGACGTGTTCTCGCCGCGCTGGCCGGGGGCAACGGTGATCGCCAGGAGGCGAAGCCTCCCTGACCCCTCCAACGAGAACCGTGAACCATAGCTACAGAGGCAGCCCCGATGCCTTCACCGCAGGACTTGAGCCAGGCCATCGCCGCCGTCTCAACGGGCGCGTTGCCGCCGGACGAACGGGTTCGGGCGCTGGTGCGTCAGGCCCATGACAACTTCAAAGCCAACGATGAGGGCCAGAACGCGCAACATTACCCGGCCCTCGCGCGCGTCCCGCGCGATCTCTTCGGCATCGCCGTGGGAAGTGTCCACGGCAAGGTGTTCTCGGTTGGCGACGCGGAGCATCCCTTCACGATAATGAGCATCGCCAAGCCCTTCGTGCTGGCGCTGGTCATCGAGGCCCTCGGTATCGAGAGCGTGCGGGCGAAGGTTGGCGTGAATGCGACCGGGCTGCCGTTCAATTCGGTGATGGCCCTCGAATTGAACCCGCAGCGCCTCACCAATCCGATGGTCAATACCGGGGCCATCGCCACCACCAGCCTCGTGCCGGGCGCGACGGCCGAGGAAAAGTGGCAAAGCATTCAGGAGGGTCTCTCGCGTTTCGCCGGACGCCCCCTCGCTCTCAACGAGGAGATCTACGCCTCGGCCTCGGCATCCAATCAGCGCAACCGGGGACTGGCGCGCTTTCTTGAAAGCTACGAGCGGCTCTACTTCGATGCCGAACAGACGGTTGATCTGTACACTCGCCAGTCGTCGCTGGATGTGACCGCCCGCGATCTGGCCGTGATGGCTGCTACGCTCGCCGATGGCGGTTACAACCCCATCACTGGCGACCAGGTGGTGGCCCCGGAGGTTTGCGGGCCGGTGCTGGCGATAATGGCCACCGCCGGCATGTACGAAACCTCCGGCGAGTGGTTGCTGGACGTAGGGTCGCCCGGCAAGAGCGGTGTAGGCGGGGGCATCCTGGCCGTGGCCCCGGGAAAGGGCGGCCTGGGTTGCTTTGCGCCGCCCCTCGATGCCGCCGGCAATAGTGTGAAGGGCCAGTTGGCGGCGCGTTTTCTCTCCGTCCACCTGGGGATGAACATGTTCGCCTCGCGTCCGGTCGAGTAGGGTCGTGCTGTTTCACCCTCACCCCTCTCCCGCACGCGGGAGAGCCTTGCCCTGAGCCCTTCGGCGGAGTTTACCCTGAGCGAAGCGAAGGGCTCAGGGTAAACTCCGCCGAAGGGGGGCAGGGGTTGAGGGTCGCAGGCGCATTGGAATGCCGAGTACTCCTTCTCGCACAAGAAACTCTCTACCTGAGAGCCACACCGCGCCCCTCCCAACCGCACAAGAACGCTCGACTGGAAACCGTGCCTGTGCCCCGTATCGGGGCAGGAGGATGCTATGCGCCGGTTGTTCCGAAGCAACTCGCTGTGGCGCGGCGGGTTATTCGTCGGTCTGATCCTGGTCGTCCTGCCGGTGCTGACCGCCTCGCTCGTCAGCGGCGAAGGCAGCCGCACACTCTATCCCGCGCCCATCCCCGGACGCTTTCGCGCCCATCTCGAATGGACGGCGCGCACCTACGGCGGCGGCGATTCGCCCGTAGTGCTCGCCCGGCGCACCCTGCTGCGCCTCTACGCCCGCCAGGGTGAGCAGATCTTGCTCGGATCGAGCGGGATTGATGTCAGCGCCATTGATAGTGGTGTGCCAAATCTGGGTGACATCCTGGTCTACAACCCGGGAACCGTCACCGGGCCGATCGGTCAGGAGGTGCTTCCTGCTCTGGCCGGCGCGGCCGATCCGCCGCAGTTCGGCGCGTTTGCCAATGGCTTTAGCTGTAATGCCCAGCGCGATGCTGTGCCGGGGGTGGGCCGGATCAACGATCGCGCGGAGGAACTGGCCGGCCCGCTGCCCAACCCTGGCGGGTACACTCCCTGCGTCTACGTCGCCCCGGTCACGGGGATCTACTTCGTGGCCTTCATCGGCCCGTCGGGCCCCAATAGTATCACGACCCCTGTCGTCAGTGGCGGGCTTGACAATCCCACCATCAGCGATTTTGGCCCGCTCCAGTACACCAGCGTGACCGCCTGGGACGTGACGGTGCGTGATGCTGGCACTGAGCGACCCGGACGGCTCTTCGCCTATTACTTCACCGCCATCACCGGCGGGAACGGCCGCCCGATTGCCGCCACGGCGTATGTGGTTACCGATACCGGGTTCATTTACCGGGTTCAATCCCGGGGCGACCCGTTTGGCTTCCTCTTCTACGCCAATCAACTCGGCTTCCAGATCAATGTTCCCGGCCAGCCGCCACAGCCACTCTACCGCGCCCTGCTGGCCGACCCCACCGCCTCCTTCGATGAACAGAACGGATTGATCGAGTTGCAGGGCAACGGCGAAGTGAGCCTGTCAGCGCCCCGGTACCCGATTTTCGCCAACCTGCCTGATCCAGAGGTGCTGACCGTCCTGGGCATTCCTTTAACCCCGATCCCTCCGCTCATCAGCAATCTGAGCTTTACTGGTTCGAGGGGCGGGAATGCCAGCGGCATCGGCGAGGGTGGAACCTTCAGCTTCACCGTCTCCCAGCCGGGCAACTATCAACTGGTGATCAGCCGTGATGGAGCGAACTTTGACCCGGACAATCCCCAGAACCGCACCTTCCGCGGGGTTGCGTCCACCGGCGCCCCGGCAGCCGCCGCCTGGGAGGGGCAGGATAACGCCTTTTCCCCCGCGCAGGCGCCGATCGCGGTAACCATCACCTGGGACGGGCGGGATAACGCCGGCCAGTCGTTCCCGGCGGGCGATTTCCAGGCGCAGGCGGTTATGAGGGGTGGCGAGATCCACTTCCCCTTCGTGGACGTGGAGAACAACATTGACGGCGGGCCGATCCTCGAGTTGACCAACCCGCCCAACGGCGCCTGCCCGTCCTGGAACGGTGGCTGTTTCGGCGCGTTCTACGATGACCGGGGCTATCGCACCCCCTCCGGCATCCTGATCGGTCAGTCGGAGAATGGCCCCCTCTGTCCGGCGAACGCGGCCAATCCCAACGGCTTCGGCAACCCGCCGAACCCGCTGGCGAGCGATCCGCTGCTGGGCTACGATACCCGCACCGGTCAGCGCGCCTTTGGCTTTCCGACCGGTGGCAACCCGTCCTTGCCGCCCGGGGTCTGTCGTGAAGATGGAGGGCACGGCGACAAGAAGGGGTTGGATCTCTGGACGTATTATCCCAGCAATATCCTGACGGCGCCCCTGCGGGTGATCGATCCGACGTCGGTGACGCTTCGCAGCCTGACGGCCACGCGCACCTCCGCCGGGGTGGTGATTGCCTGGGAGACGGGTGTGGAACTCGGCGCCGAGGGCTTCCACATTCTGCGCAGCGGCAGCGGAAGTCTGGCAGACGCCGTGCGGGTGACCAGCGCGGCGATCCCCGCCCGCGGCAGCGCCACCAGTGGCGCCGCGTATAGCTGGACCGATGTGGGGGCGGGCGAGGGTAGCCTCACCTACTGGCTGGAGGAGCGCGAGGTCGGCGGCGTCAGGCGCCTCTACGGCCCGGTGCGCCCCGCGCCTGCTGCTCCGGCTGCCGGGGCCGAGCGGCTCTACCTGCCGCTCATCAGACGGTAGCAGCTAGAAGCGTGGGGAAACACGGTTTCCCCACATCTCCACTCCAACGCCCAGGCGCGTGGGGAAACCCGAAGTTTTTCGACGGGCAGCGGCGCGGGGAAACCCGGTTTCCCCGCGCTACGGCAACAACCCCATGGCCCGGCCCACGGCCACGGCTTCGCGGCGGCTCCTGACCCCCAGTTTATCGTAGATCGTGCTGGTATGCTTGCGGACGGTGTTTACCGTTACCGACAACCGCTCGGCGATCTCCTGATTCGACCAGCGTTCGGCGAGCAGGGTGAGAATCTCGCTCTCGCGGCGCGTCAGCGCTTCCGAGAGCCGTGGGGGCGGCGGGCGATGGGCTTGCTCGGTGGCGGGAGGCGAGCCAGATGCCGCCAGCACGCGCTCCAGATACTCCGGCGCCACGCCCCGCTGCATAAGGGCGCGCAGCAACGGTTGGAGGGCCGGGCCAAGGTCGACCTGTGTGCGTACCATATCCCGGGGCGCGGCCAGGCGTACCGCCCCTTCGAGGAGGTGTAGCGCCTCGACGGACCGCTGCTGCGCGTGCCGTAGCAGCGCCTGCAGCGCCAGTGTCGTGATCAACAAACGCTGGTTGTGGACCTGCTCGATGGTGCGCAGGTAGCTGCCGAGTAACACCTCCGCCCGCTCCAGGTGCTCGCGATCCCCCGTGGCGATTAACACCTGGATCTGGGACAGTTGAGGCGTCTCGAGCGAGATTCGCATTCCAAAGAAAATATCTGGCCCGATGCCCTCCGCGTAGTGTCGCGCCGCCGCAAGATCGCCCCTGGCCAGCGCCACCCGCGCCGCCCCTTCCAGCGCCAGGTGGAGCATCGAGGCGCCCCCAACATGGCGCGCGAAGTGCAACCCTTCCTCGATGTAGCCCTCGGCCTCGCTGAAACGGCCCCGTGCGACGGCAATCAGCGCCAGACCGATGATGCTGTTGAGGTAGCTCGGATAGCTTACCCGATACTTGCGCTGCGTAACCAGCCTGAACTGCGCTTCGGCTTCTGCCAGGTCATTACGCTCATAATGCGCCCGGGCCAGGCTCTGGGCCGCGTAGCCGAACCAGAGGTCGCCGAGTTGCTCGGCGGCGACAAGCGTGGCCATCTCCCGCGCTTCGCGCAGCAACGACGCCACATCGCCGGCGAGAATGTACATCCAGCTCAGACAGGTCCGTCGCGCCGCCTCGTAGTACCTGCCCAGGGTAGCGCGTACCTCGGGAATGCCGCTTTGAAACAGGCGCACGCCATCCTCGTAACGGCCGTCGAGGATATAGGCCAGGCTCAGTAACAGGAGCGCCTGAATGGCGAGGGCCTGCGCGGGCCGGAGGGTGAGCGCCCGATGCAACTCCTGAATCGCTTCGCTGGAGCGTCCCTGCCAGCAGGCAAGGATCCCCCGCATCGCCGCCAGATCGCCCGCTGCGCTGGCCCACGGGAGCGCCTGATCGGGATCGGGGGCGCTGGCGAGCAACGCCTCCACCTGGGCCAGGGCGCTTTCTGTCCCTTCGATGTCCATGCGGAAGACCGCCAGCCGCGCCTGGATCAAACTCAACCCCGGACGGCGAAAGATCAGGTGACGTGGCAGGAGATCGAGCCGAAGGCTCACCGGCTCACCTGCCACATCGTTGTCCATTTCCGGAATGAGTTGCTCCTCGACCAGCCGGGCCGCGGCATCCTCCGCACCGGCGGCGAGGTAGAGGCGCACCGCCTCCTCCACCTGCCCGTCCGCCGCCAGCCAGTCCGCCGCCCGCCGTTGCAGCGTCCGCTCCCGGCTGCCATCGTCCGTCTGACGCAGCCGCCGCTGCAACAGGTCCCGAAACAGCGCGTGGAAGCGGTACCAGCGCCCCTCCCCGTCCAGCGGGATGAGGAACAGGTTCGCCGCCTCCAGCCGCTCGATCAGTCGCTCACCCGCGTGCTCGGGCGCGCCCACCAGGGCCGCGGCCAGCCCGGCGCAGAAGCGCTCGGGGATCGCCAGCGCCGGCAGGGCCGCCTGCAGGCCCGCGGGTTGGCGCGCCAGCACCTCTTCGGCCAGGTACTCGGCGATCTGCCGGCGCGCCCGGCCAGGCATCGCCTCGACGATG
>DAOUDA010000104.1:0-16595 GCA_034431835.1 Chloroflexaceae bacterium
CCCGGTCCATCACCCGCAGCGCATCGGCCCGGTCGGCGCCCGAGGTCATCAGGAGCATGAAGAGCGAGTCGTAGTACGGCGGGATGTCCTCACCCTCGGCCGCGCCAAGCAGGACGCGCACGTTGGGGCCGAGGGGGGTGCGCAGACGGGTAATCTTGCCGAACGAAGGGCCGAAGGTCTTGGGATCCTCGGCGTTCAGGCGCACCTCGAGGGCGCAGCGATTGGGGACGACATCGAGCTGCTTGATCGGTAAAGGCTTGCCCTCGGCGACATCGAGCATGATACTGACGATGTCCAGGCCGGTGATGAGCTCGGTGATGCCATGCTCGACCTGGAGCCGCGTGTTGACTTCGAGGAAGTAGAAACTCTGGGTAGCGGGGTCGAAGATGAACTCAACGGTGCCGGCCGAGGTATAACCAATCCGGCGCATCAGGCGCGCCGCGGTGACGCAGATCTCCTGGCGCAGGTCATTCTCGAGGGTCGAGGGCGCCTCCTCAATAATCTTCTGGTTGCGGCGCTGGAGCGTGCACTCGCGCTCGAAGAGGTGGACGACGTGCCGGTACTCGTCGGCCACCACCTGCACCTCGATGTGTCGGCCATGCTCGATATACTTTTCAACAAGAACAATATCGTTGCCAAAGGATTTTTTCGCCTCAGACCGGGCCTGGGCCAGCGCGACGGGGATCTGTTCGGGCGTGTCGACTCTGACCATTCCCTTGCCGCCGCCGCCGGAGGCCGCCTTGATCATAATCGGAAAGGCTATGTCCTGGTCGCGCATCCAGTCGCTGATCTGCTCGACGCTGGTGACGTTCTCGATCCCGGGGATGGTCGGCACATTTGAGCGCCGGGCAATCTCCTTGGCCTGGATCTTATCGCCCATCATACGGATGACCTCTGGCCTTGGGCCGATCCAGATCAGGCCGGCGTCAATCACCTGTTGGGCAAAGTCGGCATTCTCCGCCAGGAACCCCCAGCCGGGATGGATGGCGTTCGAGCCGCTGGCCAGCGCCGCCTCGATGATCCGCTCCCCGTTCAGGTAGGAATTAATCGGCGGGGCATCGCCAATATGAATGGCGGTGTCGGCCATAAAGACGTGGTAGGCCAGCCGATCGGGCGTGCTGTACACTGCGGTCGTGGGGATCTTACGGTCACGGCAGGTGTGCATAATCCTCACGGCCGGGACGCCACGGTTCGCCACGAGCACTTTGTGGATGGTGCGTTGCATACGGATCCTGCCTTTGGGGTTCAGTATGGCTGATACGACAACGAGACTCCGTCTCGACGGGGGCTGCGGGGGCTGAAGTCCCCCGCACGATTGCCCGTTCCGGAGCGGTGCGTCGAAGCCGCGCCGCTCCGAAACGGGGCTTTCGGAGCGGCGCAGCCCCTCCGAGCCTCCCCTGGTTCAGGGAAGTTTCGTTGGAGCGCCAGGACACGGTTGCGCCGCGCAGCCTCTTGAGGTAACCCTTCGGGGGAGACGTGAAGGGTTGCCCTCTCCGCTTGTTCCACTCGCCGCAGCAGACTGGTCCTGGCTTCGCCAGGGCGCTCACCCATTGCGGGTGGGAAGGGGGTTGCGGGGAAGCGCAGCCTCCCCGCCCCCTCCGGCGACAACGTAGGTGTGAACGATGGCCGGGATTTAAATTAGCGATAAGTATAGCATGAAACGCCGGGCATACCTCAGCGCGGCCGGCTACGGCCTCGGCTGCCCGGCTGAGGATCAGTTCGTGTGGCCGGACGAGGGTGCGCCGCGACGGATCGCTCCGCGGGCGCCGGTCGCGCAGCTACCGTTGAAAGTCGGCCGGTTGCGCCGGGGCGGCGCGTGGCGCTCGGCGCCGGGCTTTACGCCAGGCCCTTGTGCCGCCACTCCTCTTCCAGCGTGTGGGCATCGGCGGCGCCGTCGCGGTGGAGGATCGCCGTCGCACGCTCGCGCTCATCGCCGTCGGCGCGCACCATCACCAGGGTGCCCCCGCGGCGGATAATATCTTCGTACACCAGCGCCTCCTCGTGGGTAATGCCCGCCCAGGTGAGTGCCCCGAGGATACCGCCTCCTACCGCGCCGGCGCCAGCGCCGAGCACCATTGTGGCGCCGGCGGCGCCGCCCAGCGCCGCCGCCAGCGGACCGGCGGCGATAACCGGGCCGATGCCGGGAATGGCGATGGCCACCATGCCCACCAGCGCCCCCAGCATCCCGCCGAGAAGCCCGCCTCCGACCGCGCCAATGGCCATGTCCTCCACGTGCTCGACGTTGGTCCCCGGGATGTTCACGTGTTCCTGCTGCTGCTGGGGGGTAACGAGGCTGATCTTCTCGCGCGCGATGCCGCTGGCGATCAGATCGGCAACCGCGCGCTCCGCGTCCGCGGTCTGCTCGAAGACACCTATCACGGTCTGCGTCATGGAAGCACCTCCTTGTGATCCGAAGCGGGGGAAGCCAGCTTCCCCATACCCCTGCCCGTCCCCGCGTTGGGCGCGCGGCGCGGGTTCTCCTCACAATGCAAGACAGCGATTCGCTTGCAGTATAGGCGATACTCGCGGGTTGCTCAAGAGGGGATTCTTGAGGGACACGGCTGGTGCAAATGCCCTGGGGCGAACGCCAACCCCCGGTTGTTCGCTGATACTGGCGGCGCAGCCGCCAGAACCAGTGAAAAAACCGCCCCTGGTTCGTACGCCAATCCGAAATGGCATTACCCCCGGTTCAGGGCCGAAATCCGCATCAGCAGACCAATGATAATAAAGTTAACCAGCACCGACGAGCCGCCGTAGGAGACGAAGGGCAGCGTAATGCCGGTGAGGGGAATGAGCCGCAGGTTGCCGCCGATGATGATCAGCGTCTGCACGGCGATGATCGTCGTCAGCCCGATCGCCAGGAGTTGCTCGAAGCCCCGAAAGCGCCCCGGTATCCGCAGGGCGATGTGAAAGCCGCGGAAGATCAGCAAGATGTAGGCAATTAACACCGCCAGCGTGCCCGCCAGGCCCATCTCCTCGCCGATGGCGGTGAAGATGAAGTCGGTGTGGATGGCCGGCACAATCGCCGGCACCCCCAGCCCTAACCCCGCTCCGAAGATCCGCCCCGCCGCCAGGGCGTAGATCGCCTGGACGATCTGGTACCCGCTGCCATGGGCAGTGGCCCACGGGTCGAGCCAGATCTGCACGCGAACCGCCACCACCGGCACGATCTGGTAGAGCACATAGGCGCCCAGGCCAAAGGCCAGCATCCCCGCCAGCACGTACCAGCCCTGCCCTGTTGCGGCGTAGAGCATGGCCAGAAAGACGCCAAAGAGCAGCAGCGCCGCCCCCAGGTCGCGCTGGAACACGATGGTTGCCATCGCCAACCCCCACATGCCGACGATTGGCGCCAGGTAGGGCAACGGCGGCAAGGTCAGCGGCCCGATCCGGTAGCCTGCGCTGACCACCTCCCGGTACTCGTTCAGGTACGAGGCCATGAAGATCACCAGAATGATCTTCAATAACTCCGAAGGTTGAAAGAGAAACAACCCGAAATTGAACCAGACCCGGACCCCGCTGTTGTTCGGATCGACGCCGAAGAGGAAAGTGGCAAAGATCAGCAGCAACCCCAGGGTCAGCCAGACATAGCGGTAGTGGTCCAGGAAGTCGATCAGCGAAAGACGCAGGGTGCGGATGAGCAGGCGATCCCAGGGCACGAACAGCATGGCGCCAAGCCCCAGCACCCCCAGCGTCACCCAGAGCGATTGCCTGGCCGCGACACCCTCGTAACAGGGGAAGATCGTGCCATCGGCGGCGGTGCAGCGGTAGAGCGTGTTGAGACTGGGTTCGAGCCGTGCGGTCAGCATCAGGCTCAAGCCGGCCAGCAGGGCCACCAGGGGCAGGAGCACCTGGTCGGCGCGCGGGCTGCTCAGGCTCAGGCCCAGCGACACGCCGATGAACAGGAGCAGCGGGAGCGTCGAGGGCCACAGGATGTTCAACACCCCCGGCACGCTGGCGACGAATTCCCGCTGCCGCGTGGCGACGACCACCAGCAGGTAGCCCGTGGCGAAGAAGAGCAGTACAGTGAGAAGCAGTTGAAACTCTACCCCGCGAAACCGGCGGAGCATTGCCAGGGGGTTGAGGGTGCGCTGTGCCATAGGTGATCCGTTTGCTCGCGCGTCGATCCGCTCCTGGAAAGTGTAGCACAGATGCGCGTGCAAGGTGAATGGGAGGAAACCAGGTTCTCCCATACGTCAGCGGGCAGGCTCGTGGGAAAACCAGGTTTCCCCACACGGCTTCGTGCAGCGCCGGGGGCGCCGGCCCCATCCCCCGCTGGCTCCGGCGATGCCACCGGTCATCCCGGCGTGCGGGGCGTCGCGGGCGCTCAGGCGGAGATCATGCTTGCCTCCGGAAGGCAAGGTTAACCATCCATTAACATACCCATGACACTATCGCAATCTCTCCCCGCTATAGTGGAGGACGGCGATGACTCGGCTCCTCCCGGGCGGCGCAGCCCCTCCCCATTCCTCCGCGCGTCCCTTCAATCTGTGGCCATAACGTGAAAGGAGTCAGGAACCATGCAGAACCTTCAGCGAACAGCGCCTCAGCAGCTTGCCGCTGCCATGTTCATGCCCGCGCTGGCCATGAATCCGGTTACTCTTACCCTCGGATGGATGGCGGCCTATCTGGATTACCTGCAGGACGCGAGCCAGCGCTCGATGCTCTTCCTCGACGTGCTGCGACGGTGCGGCAACCAGTTCTTCGAGCACGAAGCCGCTGGCGCTCCGCCGGTCCTCATTTTCGACTACGAGTTGCTCATCGACGGCAAGGATCTGCCCCGGCCTTGCAACTACCTCCTCTACCGGATCGTGCCCGAAGCCGGCCAGGAGATTGACCCCAGGAAGCGTCCCTTTGTGATCGTCGATCCTCGCGCCGGCCACGGGCCCGGCGTCAGCGGTACGAAGGAGGACTCCCAGATCGGAGTGCTTCTGCGGGCCGGCCACCCGGTGTATTTCATCAGCTTCCACCCCGATCCCGTCCCTGGCCAGACCCTTGAAGACATCGGCGTGGCCGAGGCGACCTTCCTGCGCGAGGTGATCCGGCTCCATCCCGACGCGCCGAAGCCCTGTGTGACCGGCAACTGCCAGGCCGGTTGGGCCGTGGCCATGCTCGCCGCCGTCGCGCCCGACCTGTCCGGTCCAATAATTCTCAAAGGCGCGCCGCTCGCCTACTGGTCCGGCGCGCGCGGTAAGAACCCGATGCGCTACAGCGGCGGCCTCTGGGGCGGCGCCTGGATCACCTCGTACCTCTGCGCCCTGGGCAATGATCGCTTCGATGGCGCCTACCTGGTGCAGAATTTTGAGAACCTCAATCTTGCCAATACCTTCTGGAAGAAGCAGTACAACGTCTATGCCAATATTGATACCGAGCCGGCGCGCTTTCTCGATTTCGAGAAGTGGTGGACCGGCTTCTTTAAGCTGACGACCGAAGAGATGGAGTTCATTGTCAACGATCTCTTCGTCGGCAACAAACTTGTCACCAACCAGATCCAGCTCTCCGACGGCCGCCAGGTGAGTCTGAAGAACATCAAGGCCCCGATCGTGGTCTTTGCTTCGCGCGGTGACAACATTACGCCGCCGCAGCAGGCCCTTAACTGGATCCTCGACGTCTACGACAGCGATGAGGAGATTATCCGTGACGATCAGGTGATCGTGTACACCCTCCACGAAGACATCGGGCACCTGGGGATCTTCGTCTCGGGGCGTGTCGCGCGCCGGGAAACCTCGGCCATCTACGGCACCCTGGAGTTCATTGACGAGCTCAATCCGGGTCTCTATGAGATGCTGATCGAAGCTGCCGATGAGACGCCTCACGACCGTGTCGCGGTGCTCCCTGAGTACCGCGTGCGCTTTGTTCAGCGCTCGTTGAACGACATCAAGCGCATTGACGATGGTCGCGAGGAAGAGCGCTACTTCGACACCTTCGCCCAGGTCTCCGAGGTCACGACGAGCTGGTACAAGACCTTCGCGGATCCCTGGGTGCGTCTGGGAGTGACGGAGCAGTCGGCGGAGGCGCTCCGCCAACTCAACCCTGCCCGGCTCCAGCACTACGTCTTCTCCAACCGGAACCCCTGGATGTGGCCCGTCGCGGCGATGGCCGAGGCGGCCCGCCGCAACCGTCGCCCGGTCGCTGCCGATAATCCCTTTGTGGCCCTTGAGCGCGAGGTGTCCTCTGCTATCGAGACCTGGCTGCAATCGGTGGGCGATGTTCGCGACGCGGGGCTGGAACTCTGGTTCAAGGCCGTCTATGGTCCCCTGGGGCTGGGCATGCTGTTCCCGCCGCGCGAAGGGCTCAAGGCGCCGGTTGAGTCAGAGGCCGAGCAGGCCTTTAAGGCAAAGGCCGAACACTTGCGGGCGAATATCGCCGAAGGCGGCTTCCGGGCCGCCGCGGCGCGCCTCATCATCCTGCTCTCGCGGGCGGACAAAGACGTCGAACCGCGCACCATCCAGAACGTCAACCGTCTGGTCGAGCATCCCCGCTTCGCCGGCATGCAGCCCCAGGAACTGCGGGCGCTCTTCAAGGATCAGTTCCTGACGCTTGCGCTGGATCGCCAGGGCGCGCTCGCCGCGCTGCCCCGGCTCCTGCCCAATCGTGAGGAGCGCGAAGCGGCCGCGGCCCTGGCATCTCAGGTGGTGCTGGCTGGCGACAAACCCAACCTGGCCGAAAAAGCCGTCCTGGACGAGATTGCCACGACCCTCGGGTTGGAGGTGGAGCACCTGGTGTCGAGCACGGCGGGATCGCCAGATGGCGACATCGGCGCCGAAGTGGCGCACCTCCGGGCGGAGAATGAGCGCCTGCGCGCTGAACTGACCCGGCTCCAGCAGGGCGAGGGCCTGGCCGTCGGGAACGACTGAGCTGCTGGCGAGCAGCGCTGGTGGGAGGGACGCGGAGAGGCGCAGTCTCCCCGTGCCCCTCCACGATGGTTCTCCCTGCAGGGGGAGGCTCGGAAGTGCGAAGCCCCTCCGAAGCCGCGGGGGCCGCAGGCCCCCGCAACTCCCGCCGAGACGAAGTCTCGTTGTGGTATCAATAATCAAGGAGTTCCCGACTATGTACACTGCAGCCGACCTGCGACTGGACGGCAAGAAAGGGCTGATTCTCGGCATAGCTAATGACCAGTCGATTGCCTATGCCTGCGCCAGGGCCTTCCGTTTCCTCGGCGCTGAACTCGCCGTGACCTACCTGAACGAAAAGGCCCGTCCATTTGTCGAGCCGCTTGCCGCGGAACTCGAAGCGCCGATCTTCCTCCCCTGCGATGTGCGTGTCGAAGGCCAGCTTGAAGCCGTGTTCGGCGCCATCGCCGAACAGTGGGGCGAGCTCCACTTCGCGCTGCACTCGATTGCCTTTGCGCCCAGGGATGACCTGCAAGGGCGACTGATCGACTCGTCGCGCGAGGGGTTCTCGCTGGCGATGGACATCTCCTGCCACTCTTTCATCCGTATGGCCCGCCTGGCGGAACCGTTGATGACCCGGGGCGGCACGCTCTACGCCATGAGTTTCTATGGGGCGGAGAAGGTGGTGGAGAACTACAACCTGATGGGGCCGGTCAAAGCGGCCCTGGAGTCCGCGGTGCGCTACATTGCTTACGAACTGGGGCCGAAAGGCATCCGCACCCATATCATCTCGCCGGGTCCCATCCAGACCCGCGCCGCCTCGGGGATCGAGGACTTCGACGAACTGCTGGCGCGGGCCGCCGAACGCGCCCCCGCCCAGCGTCTGGTAACAACCGCCGATGTTGGTCTGTTTACAGCCATTCTGGCTACCAACGCCGCGCGCCTCATCACCGGCGAGATTACCTACATTGATGGCGGCTACCACATTATGGGGTGAAACCAGAAGGGTATGAAAAGGCTGTACTCTTCAGTTCCTCTTCCCCAAGCAGAGCCCCGGGCAAGCCAGGGTTCCCCGAACCCTATCCAAACTCCTCCCCGTAGGGAAGATCATTCAGGGATGCGGATCGTGCTGCTTGCCCCGTCGGTGGAACCTGGTCACCCTGAGCGCCGGCGAAGGGTCCCGGCCGCGATGCGTCGCGGAGTTCACCCTGAGCCCTGCGGCGGAGGTTACCCTGAGCCCTTCGCTTCGCTCAAGGTGAACTCCGCCGCAGGGCGCAGCATGCCATGACGCCGGGATGCGTAGGGGCGAAGCCCGAGAACCGGGCGCGGCCCGGCTTCGCCGCGCCACGCCGGAACGGGAAATCTTGCGGGGGCCTGTGGCTCCCGCAACCCCGCGGAGATGTGATCGCGTTCTTTTGAGAAACGCTTCTGATTTCGATGCAACAGTCAACCGAAGGAAGGGGTTATGTCAGCGCCATTGAATATTCCCCAATCTTCCAATGACGGCGGAACGAGCGTCAGCAGCGACGAACCGACGGTCCAGCTTACTCAGGGGCAAATCAGGGATTTCAAGGAGGCCGATGCGCGCTCTGACCGGCGGCTGGCCTTGCTCGTCTTCCTCGCCACTCTGGCCGGCAACTTGCTGGCCCTGTTTGCCAGTCTGGCCGACGCGAGCGGTCTGATCGCGCCGATTGCCAACCTGGTCTCTCCAATGCCCTCAGTGACAATTGCCGGGAGCGCCACTATTCTGGGTGACGAGTTACGTCTGGCAAACGACTGGGTTGCGGCGTTCCAGGAAAGCAACCTGGAGACCTGGGACCTGCCGCTGGCCGGCGAGATCGAACGCAAAATCCGGTTTACAGTCAATGCGGTAGGTACCGTTAAGGGGATCGAACAGGCGACGAAGGGCGAAGTTGAACTGCTCGCCGCCTCCGAACCGCTATCCGCCGAACAGATCAGCCAGCTTGCCGCCTCTGGCGTGAACATCGTATGCGCCGCGCCTATCGGCTACGATATTATGGTCTTCGTGACGGACGTCACCAATCGCCTGGAACGGCCGATTAAACTCCAGGAACTCGCTGGCATCCTCGACAACAAAGTCCGTAGTTGGTCAGAAGTGGGTGGTCAGCCCGAGCCAATCCGGATCTTTGCCCGTGAAGATAGTGGAACGACCGAACTGGTGTTGCGGAAGTTCCTTGGGCGCAGCGATATCCCCTCGCACATGATCAATTGCGCTTCCCAGACTGATTGCCTTAACCTGACCTTGAGCACCCGCGGCTCACTCTACTGGGTGAGTCTCTCATGGCTGCGCCTGCAACCGGAAAATTATCTGGTTCCGGTGTTGATCGAGAATGCTGCAGGACTGGTGACTGATCCCCTCAGCCCGCAGTTCGATCCGTGGAACTATCCAGCCGAGCTGATCCGTCCCTTGTACGTGTACGTGCTCCAGAGTCCACGTGCGGATCCGCGCTCGATTGAAGTGAGCAAGCAGTTCTTGAGTTACGTCCGTGGCGTACAGGGGCAGCAGACCCTCGAGACCCACTTCTTCACCACTCACTTCCAACCCCCGCCGGGTGTGGATCTGCAATTGCCGTTTGGCTTCGGCACGTCACCAGCCGGATTGCCGATCGTTTGCCGGTAGGCGTTCTCTGGGGAAGAAGCAAAGCGATAACTCCCCAGATCCGCAATCCAAAATCGGCAATCCACCATCGCCCTACCCCGGCCACGGCCCGACGCCATCGCGCTCGCAGCGGTAACCATGGCGTTGCAGGTGCTCGAGCACGGCCTGGGCATGCTCTTCGTCGCGCACCTCCAGCACCAGTTCCACCCCGGCCATGGTGATCGGCACGCGCCACATGGCCCGGCGGTGGAACAGGTCGAGCACGCTGGCGCCCGTCTCGGCCACCAGGTTGATCAGGCGCGCCAGGCCGCCGGGCCGGTCCTCAACGCTGGTACGGAGCAGCAGGTAGCGTCCCTGGCGCACCATGGCCGTCTCCAGCACCCGGGCCAGCAGTTCATCGTCAATGTTCCCCCCACAGAGCAGCACCCCCGTCACCGAGCCAGGGACGAGGCGCGTCTTGCCGGCGAGCAGGGCGGCCACCCCTGCCGCGCCCGCGCCCTCGACCACCAGACGGCTGTTCTGCACCACGTGGGCGATGGCAAGCACGATGTCCTCGTCGTCCACCACCACCACCTCATCCACCAGCGCCTGGATCAGCGGCAGGGTCAGGCGGCCCGGCGATTTGACGGCGATCCCATCGGCGATGGTTCGGGCGGCTTCGACGGCGATGGGACGCCCGGCGGCGAGCGAGGCGGGCACGGGGGCGCAACCGGCGGCCTGCACGCCCACGATGCGCGTGTCGGGCCGCAGCGCCTTCAGCGCCAGGGCGATCCCGCCGATCAGGCCGCCCCCGCCGATCGGCACGACCAGGGTGGAGAGGTTGGGCAGGGCCTCGGCAATTTCCAGGCCAATCGTGCCCTGACCGGCGATGACGTAGGGGTTATCGAAGGCGTGGATGTAGGTGTACCCGTGGCGGGCCTGCAACTCGCTGGCGTAGGCCGCCGCGTCGTCGAAGCTCTCGCCGTGGAGGATGACCTCGGCCCCGAAGCGGCGCGTGGCGACGATCTTCTTGAGCGGCGCCCGTTCGGGCATCACGATCACCGCGCGCACGCCGTGGAGTTGCGCTGCCAGGGCCACCCCCTGGGCGTGGTTGCCGGCTGAGGGAGCGATCACCCCCCGGGCCTTCTCCTCGGCGCTCAGGTGGGCGATGGTGTTGAAGGCCCCGCGCACCTTGAACGACCCGCTGTACTGGGTGTTCTCGGCCTTGTAGAATACCTGCGCGCCCAGTTCGCTCGACAGGTGCGCCGCGGGCAGGATCGGCGTGTTGATGACCACATCGCGGATCGTCTGTCGCGCGTGCTGGATGTCGGCCAGGGTGATCGGGAAATCGGTCACGGTTCTGCTCCTGGCGGATGCGAGATTGGGAGGGCCTCGCCCTTCCAACCTCACGCCGGGGTGTGGAGAGACCCGGTTTCCCCACCCCCCGACAACGAATAAGGAACTTTCTGGGAGGGCGCGGCCCTCCCAGACCCGCCCGGGCGTGGCGTATGTTCACATCCGAAGCGGGCCTGACGGCGCATCAGCCATCCGCCTCGTTGCCGCCCTCGAGTTGCTCTTGCAAATTGGCCGAGCGGGAGGCCAGCAGTTGAAAGCGCCGCGCGGTCTCCTTATCACCGGCGGCCTGCGCGGCTTCCATCAGGACGACCAGCGCCAGTTGCACCCGGCGCAGGCCTTCTTTGTCGCCGGCAAGGTGTCGTTCAGCAATCGCATGCTCGCAATAACCCACAAGCTGATCGATGGTGAGCATACATCCTCCTCGGCGTGGCGCGGCGTTGCCTTCTGGCTCGCGTATTGTAGCACGGGTGGCAAGAGCGCGTATGATGGTGCATACGCGCGCCCTCCTCCTTGGAGGGACGTGGGGCAGCCTGGTTTCCCCGCGCCCCTCCAACCGCCGGTGTTCACGGCGGACGCCAATCCACGCGGCTGCGCCGCACAGCGAAAAGAGAGTTTTCCCGGGAGGGTGCGACCCTCCTGGACCCTCCCCTGTGGCGCCTATGTTTACCCCGGGAGCAAAACCATGGACATCAAAGAACTCACCGACCGCATCAACCGCTTCGTCACCGACAGGGGCTGGTACGCCGCCGACTCGATCTTTCCGCAGACCCCGCGCAACATCGCGATTTCGGTCGCCGTCGAAGCCGCCGAGTTGCTTGAACACTTCCAGTTCAGTGAAACCCCGAAGGACCCGGAGGAACTGGCCGGGGAGCTCGCCGACGTGGCCAACTACCTCTTTCAGCTCGCCTACCTGTTGAACATCGACCTCGAACGGGCCATTCTCGATAAGCTTCAGCGCAACTACGGCCGCACCTGGGAGTGACGGCTACGGACGGGAGGGGGCCAGGGAGGCCGCAGCCCTCCCTGGATTGGGAGCTTAGCGGGGAGGGCGAGCCCTCCCCGCTAAGCTCCCCCTTTCTGATCAGCGTATTAGCCTCTCAGTCGCCGACGGATGTTTTCACATCATGGAAATCTTCGCCGCAACGTGGAATTTGTAACTACCGTGTAACTGCGAGTCGGCTATAATGGACAAAGAGACTTGTGCATTCCGTTTCCGTTATCCATTTCGCGATACGAGGCAGGCAGTGTGGCGGCAGCGGTCAGTGGCGACCTCCCAGAGCCTACCCGGCTTCCGTTGCTGGGCAGTATGTCCATGCCGCGAAACCGGGGCGGTGTTCGACGTCCCCTGACGCGCTGCTGGAAAGAGCAGCCGGCCCGCGCGCCAAGGCCCGCGCAGGTCTCGCCATCCGATTCATCGTCGTTGAAGAAAGGAACAGCGACCATGACTGCTGAACAGGAGATCGCGAAGATCGCTGAAAGCTGGAACACCCCGCGCTTCCAGGGCATTACCCGCCCCTACACGGCGGAGGATGTCTATCGCCTGCGCGGCTCGGTGCAGATCGAGTATACGCTGGCGCGTATGGGTGCCGAGCGCCTCTGGCACTTGCTGCATACCGAGCCGTTCGTCAACACCCTGGGCGCCCTTACCGGCAACCAGGCGATGCAACAGGTCAAGGCGGGGCTGAAGGCGATCTACCTGAGCGGCTGGCAGGTTGCCGCCGATGCCAACCTGGCGGGTCAGATGTACCCCGATCAGAGCCTCTATCCGGCTAACAGCGTGCCCCATGTGGTCAAGCGCATCAACCAGGCCCTGCAGCGCGCCGATCAGATCCAGCATTCTGAGGGCAAGGGCGATATTTACTGGTTCGCGCCGATCGTCGCCGATGGCGAGGCCGGCTTCGGCGGGCCGTTGAACGTCTTTGAGTTGACCAAGGCGATGATCGAAGCTGGCGCCGCCGGGGTCCATTTTGAGGATCAACTGGCCTCGGAGAAGAAGTGCGGCCACATGGGCGGCAAGGTGCTTTTGCCCACCCAGCAGGCCATTCGCAACCTGGTCGCGGCGCGTCTCGCCGCCGATGTGATGGGCGTGCCCACGCTGATCATCGCCCGCACCGATGCCAATGCCGCCAACCTCCTCACCAGCGACATTGATGAGCGCGACCGGCCCTTCCTCACCGGCGAGCGCTCCCCCGAAGGCTTCTTCTACGTCAAACCCGGCCTTGACCAGGCCATCGCCCGCGGGCTGGCCTACGCCGAGTATGCCGATATGGTCTGGTGCGAGACCGCCGAGCCGAACCTGGAGGAGGCGCGCCGCTTCGCCGAGGCGATCCACGCGAAGTATCCCGGCAAGCTCCTGGCCTACAACTGCTCGCCCTCCTTCAACTGGAAGAAGAAACTCAGCGACGCCGATATCGCCCGCTTCCAGGTCGAACTCGGCAAGATGGGCTACAAGTTCCAGTTCGTGACCCTGGCCGGCTTCCACAGCCTCAACTTCAGCATGTTCCAGCTTGCCCGCGGCTACCGCGATCGGGGTATGGCCGCCTACTCGGAGTTGCAGGAGGCCGAGTTCGCCGCCGAGAAGGACGGCTACACCGCCACCCGCCACCAGCGCGAGGTGGGTACCGGCTACTTCGATGAGGTGAGTCTGGTGATCTCCGGCGGCACCAGTTCGACCACCGCTCTGGCCGGATCGACCGAGGCCGAACAGTTCCATTAGAACTGGTTCGCCCCTATGGTACCGTCCTGGAAGGGCGCGGGGAGGCGGCGCCTCCCCGCAGCCGCTTTCGGTTCCGCCTGCGGCGGGCGCGCCCTGACGTCGGGGGTTGGGGAGGGCGCGGCCCTCCCGGGAAAACCCTGCTTCATCCCGTCGCTGTGCGGCGAAGCCGCATATGGCCCAACAAAGAAAGAGGTGATCAATGACCGATCTCTCCCTGCCCGCGGGTATGCAGATCCTCGGGCGCATAACCCCGGAATACGCTACGATCCTCACGCCCCCGGCGCTGGAACTGGTCGCCCGGCTGCACCGGCGCTTCAACCCCCGCCGCCTGGAGTTGCTGGCCGCGCGCCGGGCCCGCCAGGCCGAACTCGATGCCGGCAAGCGCCCCGATTTCCTCCCTGAAACGGCCCATATCCGCGCCGGCGACTGGACCATCGCCCCCTTCCCCGCCCAGTTGAACGACCGCCGTGTGGAGATCACCGGCCCGGTGGATCGCAAGATGGTGATCAATGCCCTCAACTCGGGCGCGAAGGTCTTCATGGCCGACTTTGAGGATGCCAATACGCCGACCTGGGACAACCAGATCAGCGGGCAGATCAACCTGCGCGACGCCCTGTGCCGCACCATCAGCTACACCTCGCCCGAGGGCAAGCAGTACGCCCTGGGCGACAATCCCGCCGTGCTCTTCGTCCGGCCCCGTGGCTGGCACCTGCCCGAAAAGCATGTCCTCGTTGACGGCGAGCCGGTCTCTGGTGCCCTCTTCGACTTCGCGCTCTACTTCTTCCACAACGCGCGCCAGGCCATCGAGATCCAGGGCGGGCCGTACTTCTATTTGCCCAAGCTGGAAAGTCATCTCGAGGCCCGGCTCTGGAACGATGTGTTCCTCGAGGCCCAGGCTTACGTTGGCCTGCCCAGGGGCACCATCAAGGCCACCGTGCTGATCGAGACCATCCTCGCCGCCTTCGAGATGGACGAGATCCTCTACGAACTGCGCGAGCACTCCGCCGGGCTGAACTGCGGTCGCTGGGACTACATCTTCTCCTGTATCAAGAAGTTCCGCAACGACCCCGACTTCTGCCTGGCCGACCGCGCCCTGGTGACCATGACCACCCACTTTATGCGTTCCTACTCGCTCCTCAGCATCACAACCTGCCACCGCCGCGGCGCCCACGCCATGGGCGGCATGGCCGCGCAGATCCCCATCAAAAACGACCCGGAGGCCAACGAGGCCGCCCTGGCCAAGGTGCGCGCCGACAAGGAGCGCGAGGTCAACGACGGCCACGACGGCACCTGGGTGGCCCACCCGGGATTGGTGCCCGTGGCCATGGCAGCCTTCGATGCGGTGATGAAGACCCCCAACCAGATCCATCGCACCCGCGAGGATGTGCAGGTCACCGCTGAGGATCTGCTGAGATTCGGTCCGGAGGGTCCGATCACCGAGGCCGGCATGCGCCTCAACATCAACGTCGGCATCCAGTACCTCGGCTCGTGGCTCGCCGGCAACGGCTGCGTGCCCGTCTTTAACCTGATGGAAGACGCCGCCACCGCCGAGATTTCGCGCGCGCAGATCTGGCAGTGGATCCGCAGCCCCAAAGGCCGCCTCGAAGATGGCCGCAAGGTCACGGTGGAGCTGTTCCGCCAGTTCCTGCCCGAGGAACTCCAGCGGGTGCGCGAGATCCTCGGCCCGGCCTACGAAGACGGTCGCTACGAAGAGGCCGCAGAACTCTTCGACGCAATCACCACCAGCGACGAGTTCGTCGAGTTCCTCACCCTCCCGGCCTACGACCGGATTGATTAGACGCAGCGGAGGAAGAGGCAACCAGGTTGCCCAACCTTCCTGCAGCCGGCGCCGGGGCGGCCAGCGCCCTTCCAGTGGGCAGTGGGGAAACCTGGTTTCCCCACTGGAAGGGCGCACGGCGCAGTCGCTTTCCCGCCCACCGGTCGGGAGGGTCCGGAAGGGTACGGCCCTCCCGGATTGTGCCCATCGGCACAGGAGCAAATGCACAGTGCATGCACAGGCGCAGGCCCCGCGCAAGGCGTAGCACTCCCGGTTGAAAAATGCTAAAATTGAAGCATTACTGCACCTGAACAGGCGGATCGCGCACAGCTGCGAGCGGGCGCCGGTCAGGGCAGCCTGTACCCTGTCGTTGCGGTGAGAACGGCGATGCTGCCCCCCCCCGACGGCCCTGCGGTGTCGCTGCCTCACCCCAAGCCCATGCGAGGTGGACTATGGCGTACTACCTGATCGCAGGCGCGTCTGGCTATGTTGGCTCGCGGCTCGCGGAACGTTTGCTGTCGGCAGGACATCGGGTACGCGGTCTGGTGCTGAACCCTGATACCCCGGTCGTTGAACGGCTTGCCTCGCGTGGGATGAGCGTCTGGATCGGCGACCTTACTCGCCCCGAGACGCTCACCGGCATCGCCGAGGGCGCCGAGTACGTCTTCAATCTTACCTCGTGTTCGGTCCTCGAGAGTAGCGCCCTCCATCGCACCTACGTCAGCGGAAACCTGAACCTGATCAATGCCTGCCAGCGCGCCGGCGCCGTCTCCGCCTATGTCTTTACCTCGAATGTGACCCCCTATGGCGACCCTGGCGAGGCCTGGGTGGACGAGGACTTCCCGGTTGCCCCGCAGCACCTCCTCGGCGAGGTGATGGCCGAGGCCGAACGCAGCATTATGCGCGCCGTCCGCGAGCGGCGCTTCCCCGCGATTATCCTGCGCGTCGCTTCAATCTACGGCCCCGAACGCGATCCGGTGACCGCCGTAGAGACCGGTCTGGCGACGATCTACGGCGATGGCCGCAACTTCGTGTCGCATATCCATGTGGACGATCTGCTCGCTGTGCTTGAGCGCGTTCCGCTGGAGGGCCAGCCGGGGGCGATCTACAATGTCGGCGACGATGAGCCGCTGCGCCAGATCGACCTTGCCAGCGAGATCCGCCGGCGCCTGGGCATGGTGCCGCCCCGCACCTTCTCGCCCGCCGCCGCGCTGCGCGCCGGCCTCGACCCGAGCATCATTGGTTCACTGACGGCCTCGGTGCGCCTCGACAACCGCCGCCTGCGCCACGACCTCGGCCTGAACCTGCGCTACCCCA
>DAOUDA010000105.1:0-3129 GCA_034431835.1 Chloroflexaceae bacterium
TCTCGCGCCGGTCGTAGCTGGCCGTGGCCGGGGAGACCACCTCCACCACCAGGTCAGGCGGGCCGAAAATGCGCTGCACGGTGATGCTCGCCGCCCCGCCGTGGAGGATGACGATGAGGTCGGGCTGCACGATGGTGGCGGGGCCGAGTTGCACGTCAATCGGCGCCGCGAAGACCCGCCCGTGGCCGGCAAGCTGGACGTGCTGCATCAGATGGTAGAAGATCAGGCCGCTAGCATGCTGGTGATCAGGGGTAGGCGCGGGGGCCATGCGGAGGTCTCCGTTGATCAATTCATACCGCTGGCCGTCGTCGGGTAGTTGCTCGTAATCGGCGACCGTCCGGCGCCCGCCGGGGGGCGGGGGCAGGTGGGTGGCCGGCCCGGCGATGGGGAGAATATCGGTGCTCATAGGCGTGTCCTGGTAGATGAAAGCCCTGGGGGTTCTTGACTGACCGGATCGGAAACGGACCTTAAGGTGATTGTAGCACGCCCGGCCAGAGGGAGAAACCGCTGATGACGACCCTGATCTCGTTCCTCGGCGCGACCGACTACCGTGATACGATCTACGTCTATGCTTCGCGCAAGAGCCATGCTACGCGCTATATGGCCGATGCGGCTATGGCCTTGTTTAACCCTGCGCCGCGCCGCTTGCTCGTTGTGGTGACCGAGGAAGCCCGAGCGAAACACCTGGAGGCGTTGACCGAAAAACTGCGCGGGGTGATTGAACCTGAGCCGGTCCTGATCCCATCAGGTCAGTCGGAACGTGAACAATGGGAGATCTTTGAGCAGATCGCCGAGAGGATCAACACGAATGAGGAGCTGATCTTCGATATCACTAATGGCTTTCGCTCCATTCCCGTGCTGGCGTTGCTTATTGCCGCCTATGTGCGGGTGGTGCGCCGGGCCACGGTACGCCATTTGATCTATGGCGCCTTTGACGCGCGCAACGCGCAGAATGAGACGCCCGTGTTTGATCTGACGCCGCTCGCGGCGCTGCTCGACTGGACCACCGCGACGGACGCTTTTCTCAGATACGGCCGTGCCGATGCGCTCAGGGATCTGGTTCAACAACGGGCGCATGAGCTTTCCACCTCGAACCAACTGGCTCAATTGTTGCATCAACTGACCGCCGCTCTCCAGGCGTCGCGTCCAGCAGAAGTGATGCGGACCGCCTCGGCATTGCCCGAGGCTCTCGCTGCCTTTGGCAACCCGATAGGCGCGGACGCGGCGGCTCGTCCGTTAGGGTTGCTGCTGGGCACGATCGAGCAGGAGTACGGGCAAATGGCCCTCGCGCAGCCGCACGCGCCCGACCTGGCCCGCGAGGTGATCGTCAAACAGCTCGAAATGATTGAGTGGTACGTGGCGAAGGGGCTGTATGTGCAGGCGTTTACCCTCACTCGCGAGTGGCTCGTCTCAGTAGTGCTGGTCACTGCCGATGGCGGCCCCTATGACCTTTATCGTGCGAGGGACCGGCAACTGGCCGAGGCCGCGGTCAATGGTCACGATCGCACGCCAGGATGCGCAGCCCCGGTGCCGGTGCCTATCCTGAGCGCCGGTCAGCGGCCTGCCATACGCGATTTGTGGCAGAAATGTCGCGCCCTTCGCAACGATCTGGCCCACGCCGGAATGCGCCCCAATGCGGAGCGGGCCGAGCAGGTCGCGGAACGGGTCGGTGAGGTCTGCTCCAGTCTACGGCCGGCGTTGAAAGAGTTGGGATTTGAGGTTTAGCTGTGATCCGGCCAGGCCCCATCAGGGTAGGGGGATGGGGAAACCAGCAGGAAACTCCATGAACCAGTCCTCACTGAACGACCTGTTGCGCCTGTTTCTGGAGACCCGCGTGCCCGTGCTCTTTCTGATCGGTTCGCTGGCCCTGGCGATCCTCGGCAATGCCGTCTATGAGTTATTGACCGGGGTGTTCGGGGCCACGCCGCAGTTTCTGATCGCGCTGATTGCCGGCGCGGTGATGATCTTTGCCTTTGTGGTGGTCGGGTTCCAGCGTTTGCTACGGGGGTTCAAGCGCCGGAGGGGGACGACGGTCGAGCCGGATCGGCAGGCGCCGCCGCATCGCGGTCTGATTCTGCCGGTCAGCCCCAACCCTCAGGCAGCTGATGCAGATATTATCGCCTGGCACCAGCGCGATGCAACCCTCCGCCATTGCTGGTTGCTGGCATCGCCATCGGTTGCTGATAGCGAACGGTTTCGCGACCTGAAACAGAACCTGTTGGAACAGAACGTGACGCCCCACGTCGTGTTGCTCGACGATGTGCTCCGTGCCAACCAGGTCTACGCGAAGGTGCGCGAGGCGATCAACCAGGCCGTGCCGGTAGGCGATGCCTGGCCGCTGATTGCCGACATCACCGGCGGCAACAAGGTGATGACCGCGGGCATTCTGCTCGCCTGTCTCGACGCGGGTGTGCCCGTGCAGTACTGGGTTGCGCCCCGCAATGACCGGGGCGATCCGCTGCGCTCTGCGGAGAGTTGCGCGATGCAGGTTGTAGTGCGCACACCCTGAGAAGGAGTCTGACAGGTATGCCGGTTCTTGTGCTGAACTACTCCCATCCGCTCACCGAAGCTCAGTTGGCAACCGTTGCCGGGATCGTTGGCGAGGCGCCGGAGGTGCGCGACCTGGCTTCGCAGATCGACCGCGCTCGCCCCCTGGCCGAGGTCGCCCGCGATCTGGCCGATGCTGCCGGTCTCACCTCCCAGGAATGGCAGACGCTCCCGCTGGCGCTCAACCCGCCGGCGCTGGCGCCGGTGGCGCTGGCGCTGGTTGCCGAGATCCACGGGCGGGTGGGCCATTTTCCCGCCATGTTGCACATTCGGCCCATCGAGGGGAGCGTGCCGACGCGCTACGAGGTGGCCGAGGTGGTGAACCTGCAGGCCCTGCGCGACACGGCGCGAACGCGACGGTAGACCGGGGGTGTCAGCACCGCAACAGCATTTCGTCTCGGTGGGGGCCGCAGGGACCCCGGCATCGCTCCTACCCGAAGAGCCGCTCGGTCGCCACGTTCCAGCCGGGGATGATCGTGGAGGGGATAACTGCCTGCCCGCGGTAGACGTGCTCGGCGCGGTAGAGGCTGCCGGCCAGGGTGAGCAGTTCCACGGCGCGGTGGCCGGGGTCGGCGATCCAGT
>DAOUDA010000106.1:0-2325 GCA_034431835.1 Chloroflexaceae bacterium
ATGTGGGGCGATAGCGCCACATCCAAAATCTACAGCGTCAACTCCAGCAATCCGACGATCTCCTACAGCGACATCCAGGGCTGCGGCAATTCCGACAGTTGGAACAGCGCCTCTGTCCACCTGGACTGCAGACCTGGCCTGGGTGGGAGAGTGGGTGGCGCCACCCCCACCGCCGTGGTGGAAGACGTACAAGGTGTATGTACCGTAGCACAGGATTCATCCTGTACTACGACGCGGTCAATTGCTCAAAGCGCGGGTGGCCGTGCGGAGCACGCAGGTCGGGGGCCTGGCGCGCCCATTGGCGTGAAGTCTGGCGTTTTTGCGGGGCGATGTCCAGCAGGCGCAGGGCTTCTTCGATGTCGCCGCAGATGGCGGCAAAGCAGGCACGGAGGGTCTTGAGCAGGCGTTCCTGAAAGGGCAGGGTGAGCGGCTGGGCGAGCGAATCGGCGCGCGGGTTGACCTCGCGGCGGCCGCTCCCGCAGCGGCGGCTGAGGTCGTCCACGAAAAGCAGCAGTTTATGGTCGGGGACGCCCTCCAGCCGGCGGGCCGGGGGTTCCAGCCAGCGGTCGGGCGGGAGAAAGAGCACCGTCCAGCCTTCGGCACTCAGCGTTTGCGCCAGGTGAGCGGCCTCGCGGGTTTTGCCCAGTCCGCTTTTGCCACAGACCAGCAGGGCGCGCTGCTGGAGGAGCAGGTCTTCCATCTCGCGGCGCACGCTGCGCCCTGGCAGGCGCTCTACGTAGGGGATGCGGCGGTCGTTGAGCGGGGGATCGAGCGGGTCGGGCAGGGCCACGGCCAGCACGTCGCCACCGGGCGGGATGATGATGAAGGGTTGTCCCTCGCCGCCGCGCTGTCGTTCGCGCCGCAACTCGATGATCCAGCGGATGAGTTTGTACAGTCCGCCGAGCAGCGCGCCCACGATGCCCGTGCCGAAGAGCCAGCCGAGGGCGTCTTTGTGGTCGGTAATCCATTGAAGCAGTTTGTCCCAATCCATTGCTGCTCCTGCGTCAACCCAGGCATTCAGGCCGGCATCTAAAACTGCACTTCCTCCCTACTCATCCAGCTCAGGTCTGGGCGTAGGGGGCAACTATGGCTTCCACTCAGGTGTTCTGTGACGAATGTCGCTTTCGGCAGGCGGGGCAAGGTAGCCGGCTCCACGCAGCGCCTCCATAGCCCGCTCGTGGATGGACGCCTCGCAGGCCGGATGGTGCAGCGTTTCCTCCAGCAGCGCCCGCGCCTGCGCAGTTTCCCCTTCCCGCAGCAGGATGCCCGCCCGCTGAACCAGCGCCCTGGCGGCGCGGAAGCCGTTTTCTGTTGCCTGGATGTGCGCTTCGGCCTGCTCCAGCCGTTGCCGGGCGGCGGGGAGGTCGCCGCTTGCCAGCGCGATCTGGCTCAGCAGCAGCAGGCTATCCGCTATCCCGTCCCGGTCCTGCATCGCCTGATAGAGCGCCAGGCTGCGCTCCGCCAAGGTCTGCGCAGTGGATAGGTCGCGGCGCGATAGGGCCGCGGCGCTCAGGCCCTTCTGGCTTTGCGCGTTGACCCATTCGTTGCCGATCTGCCCGCCAATGAGCAGACTCTTCTGAAAGTGCTCTTCGGCCTCTTCCACGTTGCCCTCGGCCAGCGCCACCAGCCCCAGGTTGATGCGCGCCTGCGCCACGCCCCACAGGTAGCCGATGGCGTCGCAAAACGCCATATTCTCCTCGAAACAGCGGCGGGCGGCGGCATAGTCCCCCTGCGCGCGCCGCACCAGCCCCAGCCCGTAGATGGCGTACTGCACGCCCCAAGCATAGTCGGCCTGCTCGCACAGCGCCTGCGCCTCCAGGCAGAGGGTCTCGGCGGCGGCAAAATTCCCCAACTCGTAGGCCGTCCAGCCGAGCAGGGAGAGGCTATCGCCGATGCCCACCGGCTGCCCCAGCGCGCGGTAACGCTCCAGGCTCGCCTCGGCCCACACGCGCGCCTGCGCGTACCGCCCCTGCAAAAAATCCACCCAGGCCTTTTGATACAGCAGGAACGCGCGCTCCTCGTCGTCGGACAGGCCCGGCAAGGCCAGGCCCTCTTCAATCAACTGATGCGCTTGCGCGTACTGCGAGAGCTGTCGGCAAAAGACGGCCTGCCGTCCCAGCAGGCGGCGGAGGAGGTGCGCCGCCGTCGGGTCGGCGCGGGCCGCTTCGCGCACCCGCTCTAAAGCGGGCTGGAAGAGGGCCGCACCTTCGCGGAACCAGGATTTGGCTTCGCAGAAGGCAAACAGCCCGTGCGTCAGGCGGGTGAGCAGCGCCTCGTCGCCGTGGGCGATGGCCCATTGCCACGCGGCGAGGATGTTCTGCCATT
>DAOUDA010000107.1:0-7123 GCA_034431835.1 Chloroflexaceae bacterium
TCAAGCGGCATCGTCTACTCGGTAGTCACCGGTCATCTCGCTATCGGGAGCAGTTTGGTAGAAGATTTCGCTACACGGGCCGCAGGGGCCCGGGGGGCCATTGGAGAGCGCCCCGGCGGGCCAGTAGTTCTTCTCTTCGCCCAGGCGGATGATTTTCTTTGCGGGGTCGAAGCCCGCGTTCTCCCAGAGGGTGGCCCAATAGCCGTAGGCTTCGTCGTCTTCCTCGAACACCGTGACGCAGACCCGTTTGGGGTATATGGATAGCCATTCCGGGCTAAACAGGAACTCCCACGCCCACTCGATGGCCTCCTTCTTGAAGTAGTCGCCGAACGAGAAGTTGCCCAGCATCTCGAAGAAGGTATGGTGGCGCGGCGACGGGCCGACCTCTTCGAGATCGTTATGCTTGCCGCTGACGCGCAGGCACTTCTGGGCGGTGACGGCGCGCCGGTAGGGGCGCTGCTCCAGTCCCAGGAAGACATCCTTGAACTGGACCATGCCCGAGTTGGCGAAGAGGAGGGTCGGATCATCGGCCACCACGAGCGAGGAACTGGGCACGATGGCATGGCCGCGACGCTCGAAGAACGTCAGGTACTTCTCACGGATCTGGGCCGAGGAGAGCTTGTGCATACGATTCTTTGCCAGGGGCATCCCGGAGGGATGCCCCGCCAGATGACAGCGCGCCGGGAGCGTACAGTCGAACATTGTAGCGCATGGCGTTGGGAAGCGTCAACTTTTGAGGGGCGCCGCGATGCCCGGTCGTGATACGGGGTACTGGCTGGTTATAGCAGGGCGCTACATTGGCACTACGGTGCCGAGTAGCTTTGTATGAGCATTGCTCGCCCGGGCAGAGATGGGAAGGAGGTTCTTGACGATGCTAACAGCATGTCCGCATTGCGGCGCGCGGCTCAGGAGTCTTAAACCGCGCTGCGACGCCTGCGGCGCTGATCTCGTGCCGTATCTGACCCGTTCCGGAGCGAACGCCGCCAGTGTTCTGGCCCCGCCGTCCCCCGCCATCGCCAGCGTTGACCGGCAAGCGCCGGTTGCGCCGCCGCCCGATCCGGCGCCCGACACCCCTGCTGGCCTCTCCTTCGACTACACCAGGCTGGAGCGTCCGCCGATCTCCGCGACGCTGGAGATGGCCCCCTGGCGCTCGGTGCTTGTTGAGCTTAGGATCGCGGGCGGCGATGGCACGCATCGCTGCCCGCAGGCGCGTGTTGAGCGCCGGATCGCACTTCGGCAGCCCGGCGGCGTCTCTGGCCCGCGCAGCAGGCGCTGCTGCTCTTTCCATCAGTGATCGGCACACCACTGACCCCACGCAACCTGCTGCGACAGTTCAAGGAATTGCTCGTCGCCGTAGAACTGCCGGACATGCGCTACCACGATGAACGTCTACGGCCATGTGCTTGACGCGACCAGGCAGGTAGTGGCGGAGGCGATGGATGGGCTGTTTCTCGCGGATGAGCCAGGGGCAAACGACCGCGATGCACCAGATGGGAGTAGCGATCATGCGGCGTAAACATCGTCAGGATGGGTGCTGCGACGGTGCAGACGACCGTAGTTATCAGGTTGCATGCGGTGGCGCTTCCCTGCACGTGTGCCCCCGTACACAGCCCGCTGCCGCGTCTGGCTACATGGTCCAGACGAAAACGCCCGGCGGAAACCGCCGGGCGCTTGCTGATGTTGTATGCTGTGGCTCCCCGACCTGGATTCGAACCAGGAACCTACTGATTAACAGTCAGCCGCTCTACCGTTGAGCTATCGGGGAACGTATCGTTACACATCGCATCATAGTATACCATAGCCGGCCCGGAGATGCAAATCAAGACACAGATCGTGTTCATATCCACCGAACACGTTCGCACCGCAGAGGACGCGGAGGGCTTCAAAACGTTCACCCTCTCCGTTCCTCTGCGTGCTCTGCGGTAAATCTGAACGTGTAGGAGACGGAATAATGAGCGCTATCCAATCCACTCGGCGCCTGACGGAAAGGCCCCACGTCATTGCCCGCCACGGTCACAACGCGGCGTGCAGGATGGCCGCCAGTTCCTCGTCGGTCAGGGTGATGGGGTTGCCCTGCATGCTGCTCGCCCGGCTGGCGCGGGCCACAATCGCGGGGAAGTCGCCCGCGGTGATGCCATAGGTGGCCAGACGCGGGATGCCCAGCTCGTCAGTGAGGGCGGTGGCCCACACCGCGCCCTGTTCCGGCGTGACAGCGGCTTCGCCGGTCAACAGGCGCGCTGCCTCGGCGTAGCGCGCCAGCGCGGGCGACTGCGGGGCGCGCTGCCGTAGCGCAGCGATGTTACTCGCCATCACCGGGCCGAGCAGCCGCGCGCAGATCGCCCCGTGCGGGGCCGTGTACATGCCCCCCAGCGCCGCCGCAAACCCGTGGACCGCGCCCAGTCGCGCGTTGGCCAGGGCCAGGCCGCCGCAGAGGCTCGCGATGGCCATGTCTTCGCGCGCCCGCTGGTCGCCGGGTTCGTGACAGGCGCGGAGCAGGCTGCGCGCCGCCCGCGCCAGCCCCTCGCGGCAAGGCCCGTCGGTCAGGGGGGTGGCCGCCGGACTCACAAACGGCTCCAGGCACTGGGTCAGGGCGTCCATGCCCGTGCTGGCCGTCAGCGCCGCGGGCAGGCCGTAGGTCAACTCCGGGTCCACCAGGGCCACCCGCGGTAGCATCAGCGGGCTGCGCAGACTGACCTTGACCCGCTCCGCGGGCACACCGAGCACGGCGTTGCGCGTCACTTCCGAGCCAGTGCCGGCGGTGGTTGGGATGGCGATGCAGGGGAGCGGAGGCGCCGCTAACGGTTGCCCGCGCCCCACCACCTCCAGATAGTCAAGTGGGTCACCCGGGTTCGCGCTGAGCGCGGCAATAGCCTTCCCCGCGTCCAGGGCGCTGCCGCCGCCCATGGCCACGACCAGATCGCAGCCCTCGGCGCGGGCGAGGGCGCTCCCCGCCGCCGCCGCCGCCACTGTGGGTTCGCCGGCAACCGCGAAGGTGATCGCAGTGACCCCGGCAGCGCGCAGGGTCTCCAGCAGCGACGCCAGGCGTTCTGGCGAACGTCCACCAACCACCAGCGCCCGGCGACCAAGGGCCGCGGCGAGGGCGCCGGCCTTGTGCATCACCCCCGCGCCGAAGATGATACGCCCCGCGGTCGCGAACTCGAACCTCATCGCGGCAACTCCCATCCGGCGGGCTCGGGGAACACCGCCCGGTAGCGCACGCTGCTGCGTGGCTCGGCCATCATCTCGGCCACCGTGTCGCGCCAGAGGGCGTAGTGGGCCGTGGCCTTGTGTGCCGCCGGGGCCGCGTCGTCGCGGTAGATCTCCACCAGGATAAAGCGGGTCGGGTCATCCTCTTGCTGGATGACGTCGAAGCGCACCACGCCCGGCTCCAGCACACTGTTGCGCGCGTTCTCCAGCGTGGCCACGCGAAACGCCTCGATGTATTCGGGCTTTACGTGGACATGTACGTGCACGATCTGCATGGCCCTTCCTCCATTGGATCGTTATCTGACCCGATTGTACGGCCAGCTTGCCGGGGGCGCAAGCCTCATATCCGGGCCGCGGGGCACCTTTTGCCGCCCGCGGCATCTCTTGCACAAATGCGCTCCTTCGTCTATACTATCAACGGTGTTGTGTCAACGGCTCTGTTGGCTGTGCGGGGGCCACCAAATCTGTGGTAAAGGGGGTGAGCAGGCGATTGACGAATGCGCGTATTCCGGGACGGGGCGACACCCCGCGCCAGAGACAACGTCCGGACCACCGCGGTGGCCGCGCGCGTCAAACGACAGAGCTATGCGTGTAGAACGTCGCGAAGGCGAGACGGTCGAGCAACTGATCCGTCGCTTTAACAAAGGCGTGATCTCCGAGCGCATTACGAAGACCTACCGCGAGAAGATGCACTTCATTTCGAAGAGCGAGCAGCGCAAGGAGAAGCGTCGCCGCGCCGAACGCAACCGGCGCAAGAAGATGGCGAAAGGCTATTAGCCGCACGGCGGTCTTTTTGGCACGGGTACGACGGGCCTTCGCTCGTCGTCCCGTGCTCTTATTATGCTGTTGGGTGAAATACCCCGTTGCAGCTTTTCGTCTCAGGCCGGGGGGTGGGGAAACCGGGTTTCCCCGGGCCCCAACCAGTGTCGGGGCGCCTGGCGCCCGAGAGCCGGGGTACGGGGCAACCGGGTTTCCCCGAGGTTGGCCCTGAGCCCTCTAAAACAAACAACTGAGGACCGATAATGTTTGATAAACTTGCTACAGTAGAAACGCGCTACGAGGAGCTCGGCGAGTTGCTCGCCCGCCCCGAGGTGGTGAGCAATCGCGCCCTCTTGCAGCAGTACGCCCGCGAGCAGCGCGATCTCGAGGCGATCGTTGCGGCTTACCGCGACTACAAACAGGCCCGCCGCGCCGCCGATGAGGCCAGCGCCATGCTCCACGAGACCGATGACCCCGAGCTTCGCGCGCTGGCCCAGGAGGAACTTGAACAGCAGCGCGCCCGCCTCGAGGCCCTCGAGCAGGAACTGCGCGTCTTGCTGCTTCCTCGCGACCCGAACGATGCCCGCGATGTGATCATGGAGATCCGTCAGGGCGAGGGGGGCGATGAGGCCGCCCTCTTCGCCGCCGACCTCTTCCGCATGTACTCGCGCTTTGCCGAAGAGCGCGGCTGGAAGGTCGAGGTTGACAGCGCCACCGAGAATGGCCCCGGCGGCTTTAAGGAGATCATCTTCGAGATCCGCGGCGAGGGCGCCTACAGCCTGCTGAAGTACGAGGGCGGCGTGCATCGGGTGCAGCGCGTGCCCGCCACCGAGGCCCGCGGACGCATTCACACCTCTACCGCCACGGTCGCCGTGCTGCCCGAGGTCGAGGAGACCACCGTCGAGATCCGGCCCGAGGATCTGCGGGTGGATGTGTTTCGCTCCGGCGGCCATGGTGGGCAGGGCGTCAATACGACCGACTCGGCCGTGCGCCTGGTGTACCGGCCCGGCACGCCCGACGAGATCGTCGTCACCTGCCAGGATGGGCGTTCGCAGATCAAGAACAAAGAGAAGGCCATGACCGTGCTGCGGGCCCGGCTCTACGCCCGGGAGCAGGAGAAGAAGGAGCGCGAACTGGGAACCTCGCGCCTGGCCCAGGTGGGTACGGGCGAGCGCGCCGAAAAGATCCGCACCTACAATTTCCCCCAGGATCGTGTCACCGACCACCGCATCGGGCAGAACTTCGGCAATCTTCCCGCCATTCTCGATGGCGATCTGGCGAAGATCATTGACGCCTTGATCGTCCACGACAATGCCGAACGGCTCAAGGCGTCGGGCATTGCATGACGTTTCCCACGTCCCTGCTCGAGGTGAGGGTCCCGGAGGACGGAGCAATTTCCGACGTGTCCCCGGTGTATCGTAGCGTGGCGCGCCAGCGTGATAGCGGTTGTGTAGCAGGATGCGGAGCGTGCTTCCTCCCCAGTACGAGCAGTTCATCCGGCGCATGCCTAAGGTCGAACTCCACCTGCACCTCGAAGGCGCCGTCACTCCCCGGACGCTGCTTGAACTCGCCCGGCGCAACGGGCTGGACATCGGCGCGCGTAGTGAGGCCGAGGTGGCCGCCCTGTTCAACTACCGTGATTTTGGCGCCTTCCTCACCGTGTTTATGGACCTGGCCCGCGCTGTTGTCCACGGCGAGGATTTTGAGCGCCTGGCCTACGAACTGGGCCTTGACCTGAACGAGCAGAACGTGCGCTACGCCGAGGTAATGATCTCGCCAATGCAGCATATCAACCGCGGCGTGGATCTGCGCGAGGCGATCGAGGGGGCGATGGCCGGCTTCGCGCGCGCCGAGCGCGAGGGTGGGGTCCAGGTGCGGCTGGTGCTCGACTACGGGCGTGGCTACGGCACCGAGCCGGCCTGGGGCGTGCTCGAAGTGGCCCGCGCCATGCGGCCCCGGGGCGTGGTGGGCTGGTCAATCGGCGGGAACGAGATCGGTCACCCCCCGGAACCCTTCGCGCCGCTCTTTGCCGCCGCCCGCGCCGCCGGTCTGGGAGTGATGGCCCACGCCGGCGAGGTGGTCGGCCCGGCGAGTGTATGGGGGGCGATCAATGCCCTGGGTATTACGCGCCTGGGTCACGGCATTCGCGCCGTGGATGACCCGGACCTCCTCGTTGCCCTCCGCGAACGCGGCGTGGTGCTCGATATCTGCCCCACCAGCAACCTGCTCACCGGCGCGGCGCCCTCCTGGGAGGCCCACCCCCTGCCACGCCTCCACGCCGCGGGCGTGCCGCTGACGATCAACTCCGATGACCCGACGTTCTTCCACACCACCCTGACCGAGGAGTACCGCCGCGCCGCCATTCACTTCGGCTTCACCGCCGACGACCTCTGCGCCGCCGTCCTTACCGCCGCCACCGCCAGCTTCCTGCCCCCGGAAGGCCGGGCCGCCCTGCGCCGCTCGCTTGCATCCGAACTGGACGCCCTGCGGGCCGAACTGGCCGTTTGACAAGCCGCGTTCAGCGGCGTATAATCGCTAAAGCACCACGCCCAGGTGGCGGAATTGGCAGACGCGCTAGGTTGAGGGCCTAGTGACCTAACCACGGTCGTAAGGGTTCAAATCCCTTCCTGGGCACCACGGGCGGTCGGGCGATTAGCTCAGCGGTAGAGCACCTCGCTTACACCGAGGGTGTCGGCGGTTCGATCCCGTCATCGCCCACCACAGCTCAGTTCGCCAGTACGCCAAGGTAGCTCAGCTGGTAGAGCATCGCACTGAAAATGCGAGGGTCGCCGGTTCAAATCCGGCCCTTGGCACCATATCTGCACTTCTCAATTGACGTTCTCCCTCCCCCATTTGAACCCCCTCCGGCCTGGCTGGAGGGGGTTCATTATGTGGGGAAAGCGGGTTCTTCCGGTTTGCACGCGGGGGCAGCCGGCGCCTCAACGCCGGTTGGCATAGGGAAGCAGAGTTTCCCCACGCCCCTACGCTGGCGCAGCGGGGGCGCAGGCGCGGGTCTCGCCCCGCAGGCAGGCCCAGAAGGCGCTGCAGCGGGCCCAGGCCTCCTGCCGGGCGTGGGCGGCGGGTGTGGGGGCGAGGGTGATGCCGGCGGCCAGCGCCGGCGCCAGCGCGAGCGGGCGGCCCTCAACCGCCAGGAGCA